>CAYVOF010000001.1:0-117287 GCA_964453405.1 uncultured Candidatus Saccharibacteria bacterium
CAAAGGTTAGTGCTTTTCTAATCCTCTGGACTTCAGTCCAGAGTGGTTTAGTATTCATTATCTTCCACTTCTTCCCAATTCGGAATCTCTGCAGGACCTTCTAATTTTTCTATTAATCCATGAAGATCGGCCAATTTTCTATCTGCTATTATTGCTTTCTCAACTAGCTCTTTATCATTTGGGTTTTCAAAACTAAGTTTTGTGGCTTCATCAGATTCACGGCTAGCAATAGCAATTTCACCTTTGAGATGGTCTATGTATGCTTGATCATTCTCAAAATCTTCTCTCTTCTTATTTTCATTGGCATGCAAGATTGAAGTAATCATCTCGTTATTGCCTTCACCACTTAATATTCCCATATAATCAACTTAATTATAAAAGTTTATTGTAACTTTGTTTACAAATTCATTTCTCTTAATCGCTTGATGCGTTCTTCGATTGGCGGGTGAGTGTTGAATAAATTCACAAACCAACCAGCTCCATGTTTTTCTGGGGCACCATCAGCATCAGTTTTAAACGGGCTTGCAATATACAAGTGTGCCGTGGCTTTATTGGCAACTTCAAGCGGTTCACTGTCTGCTGCAATTTTTTCTAAAGCGTTGGCTAATCCTTCTGGATAGCGGGTAAGTAAAGCACCAGATGAGTCTGCTAAAAATTCGCGACGGCGAGAAACCGCAAGCTTGATTAGTGTCGCTATGAGTGGCGAAACAATTGCTAGGACAATTCCGATTATTAAAAATAAACCATTGCCATTACTATCATTGCTCTTACGTCTTCCGCCAAAGAACGAAAATCGCACCATCCAGTCGGCGAGCAAAGTAATTGTTCCTACTAGCACTACTACTAAGGTCATAAAACGGATGTCGTAATTTCCTACATGCGAAAGTTCATGAGCAATCACGCCTTCGAGTTCAGTTTTGTTTAAGCGTGAAAGTGCACCAGTGGTTACACACACCACAGCATGCTTTGGATCGCGACCAGTTGCGAATGCATTGATCGCTGTGTCATCTATAGTATAGACGCGCGGCATTGGCAAGCCACCGGCAATAGTTAAGTTTTCAACTATATTATATAGCTCGGGATGGGACTTTAAATCAATTTCGGTGGCATGAGAAATTGCTAAAGTTATTTGATCAGAGTAAAAGTAGGAAAAGAATGCTGATACTGAACTAAATATCACCGCTACCAAAACAAACTCCGGCGCGTTATAAGCCTGCGAAAATACAAAACCTAACCCGATTATCACGAGCAAGAAAATGAAGATTAACAAAACCGAGTAGGTTTTGTTTTTTGATACTTCGGTGTAGGTTAGCATTATTAGTAAACGATCTGACCTTTGCCACATTGAGCAGGTACAGTGATCTTGTTAACACTTACAAACTTAGCACCATTTGGAGAGTCTCCAGGCATGCTTGGTTTGGTAAAGTCTGAGATTGTAATATCAGCTTTTCCAGAAATATAATCACAACCAGGCTGGCCGATTGTACCAACTCCAGTTACTTTTAGAGCTTTCTTAGCTATGTCTTGATTGTTAAAACAGAAAAATGTTTTTGCTGGAATTCCAGTTACAGCGTTCGTGTTGCTAAAACATAAAGTATCAGCAAAAAGTCCATCACTCATTCCAAATGTACCACTAACTTTTTGTGTTGTGGTAGCTGCAGGTGCAGGTGTGGCTTGAGGAGTTGAACTTGTTTGGTCTTCTATTGGGGTTAGTGAAGTTGGTTGAGTAGAGTTAAGTGGTTGCAGTGGTAACTCATTGGACATCTTACCAGCGTTAAAGGCTACATAACCAATTCCTAAGGCAACTACTAAACCTATAAGAATACCCAAAGGTAATTTATAACTTTCGTTCATATAAATAAATTTAATTTTTTTTAGAATTTTACTTCTACATTCTGACCCTCTACACCTTTTTCATCGATGTCAAAGAAAGCACGCTTGGTAAATCCAAGCATGGAAGCAAATAAGTTTGTAGGGAAGACTTCAATTTTAGTGTTAAAGTCACGAACATTGCCGTTGTAAAAGCGGCGAGCGGCTTGGATCTTATTTTCTGTGTCAGTAAGATCGCTTTGCAATTGCATAAAGTTTTGGTTGCTCTTTAAGTCAGGATAGTTTTCGGATACAGCAAACAAACTTTTTAAGGTTCCAGAAAGCATGTTTTCGTCTTTTGCATGCTCTTCGGGAGTTTTGGCATTCATAGCCATATTTCGGGCTTCGGTAACTTTTTGAAGTACACCAGATTCCTGCGCAGCAAAACCTTTAACGGTATTTACCAAGTTAGGAATCAAATCGTAACGACGCTTTAATTGCACTTCGATGTCGCTCCAAGCTTCGTCAACACGATTTTTAGAACGAATTAGGCCGTTGTAAATTACGATTATCGCAATTACCACAATGGCAATAACTACTAAGAAAATCCACATAAATTTAGATATTAATGATTTTCTCTATTATATCAAGTTTTAAGGGACAATTCTAATTGACGCGTCCAGTAAAGTTCTTTATAATCTTTTAATACAATCAAACAATATTAAGTGAGGATTAATTATGGAGGGACAAGATTTGATGAAAAAAGAAGTCGCCAGAGAATATGATCAGGTCTGTCATGAAACGATCGAAGCGGAAGAATTTAAAAAGCAATTGGCACCACATGATGTCCGTACAGTGAACTATTTGAGGCAAATCCATCGTGGCGTTGAGCCAATCACAAGCGAGCGTCTAGAGTAAATCTAGCGCTTTTCTTTTTGGTAAATTTTCTCTATAATAAGCCTATGTTAACTCCAGAGGAAGTCAAAAAAGTAGCGAATTTATCGCGTATCGAATTGCGTGACGGCGAAGTCGAAAAGTTTCAAAAGGACTTGTCGAGCATTATTGATTATGTCGCCGAGCTGCAGGCTGTAGATACCGATGGGGTGGAAATCGTTTCGTCCGTTACTGGTTTGGAAAATGTGGAGCGCGCCGACGAAGCTGTGATGATTGATTATCAGGAACAGATTATGGCTAACGCTCCTGAACGAAAAGATAAGTACTACAAAGTTAAGTCGATTTTATAATGAAGTTTGAAGAATTATCATTAACAGAGCTTCGCCAGAAGCTAGATAGTAAAGAAGTTTCGTCAGTTGAACTGACGAAATATTTTTTGGCGCGAATTAGCGAGCAATCGCCAGTAGGAGACTTAGAAAAGTTAAATGCTTTTATCACAATTGATGAAGAACATGCTTTGGCACAAGCGCAGGAAGCGGATGAGTATATGGCCGCTGGTACAGGCGAGAATCCTTTACTATGCGGAATTCCTTTTGCTGCTAAAGATTTGTTTTTAACAAAAGGTGTGAAAACAACTGCGGCGTCAAAAATTTTAGAAAATTATATTCCACCTTACGACTCAACCGTGATTGCTAAATTAAAAGAGCAGAAAGCTGTGATGATTGGCAAAACCAACTTAGATCAGTTTGCGCATGGTTCTAGTGGTGAAACTTCTTTTTTTGGTGCAACTCGCAATCCGTGGGATTTAACTCGTATGCCGGGTGGTTCTTCCTCTGGTTCGGCCAGCGCGGTTGCAGCACGGTTAACTCCATGGGCGCTAGCAACCGAAACAGGCGGATCTATTCGTCAGCCGGCTTCACTTACAGGAATTAGCGGCTGGAAGCCAACTTACGGTCGAGTGTCTCGGTATGGTGTAGCAGCAATGGCTTCGAGTTTGGACAGTATGGGTGCCATGGCACAGTGTGTTCAAGATTTAGCAATGATCGCCGAGAGTATTAGCGGCCATGATCCAAAAGACGGTACTACTAATCCAATCGCAGTGCCAAATTATAGTAAAGATTTAAACGCCGACATCAAGGGCTTAAAGATAGGTATTCCAAAAGAATATTTTATCGAAGGCATGGAGCCGGGTGTTCGCACTGCAGTAGAAGCGGCTATTGAAGAAATCAAAAAACTTGGCGCAGAAGTTAAAGAAGTAAGTTTGCCAAACACAAAGTATGGTTCGTTGGTGTACGCGATTATTTGTCCGAGCGAAGTCGCCTCTAACTTGGCGCGTTACGATGGAATTCGTTATGGCCATTCGACGCAAGAGGGCAAAGATTTGTTTGAAGTTTATGCGCATAGCCGCGCCGAAGGTTTTGGCGACGAAGCCAAGCGCCGAATCATGACCGGTAACTACGTGCTTAGCGCGGGCTATTATGATGCCTATTACAAAAAGGCGCAGCGCGTGCGTCGGTTGATCATGAATGAATTTGAAGAGGTGTTTAAAGATGTTGATGTGTTGTTAGCGCCGAGTGTGGCGAGTGTAGCACAGCCTTTAGGAGAAGCTGCGAACAATCCACTTCATGGTTACATTGCTGATCAATTGAATATTCCTGGGAGCTTAGCAGGGTTGCCGGCACTTTCGGTGCCTTGTGGTTTTGCCTCTAGCGATGGCAAGGAATTACCAGTCGGCTTGCAAATTATTGGTCCGCAGTGGGGTGATCAAAAAGTTTTTAATGTTGGTTATGCTTTTCAGGAAGTGACTGATTGGCATAAAAAGAAACCAAATATTATATGACGAGTTGGAATGAAGTAAAGTATGATGATGATTCGAGAGCAATGGATGCTCACTACACCCCAAAACGTTACAGGGTTTTTATGGCTCCTATTTTAGCAATTTTATTTGCTTGCGTTGCTATTATGACTATCTGGTCAAATACATTCGTAGGTGTTGATTCCGTGGGAGTAAAATTTGATACACTTTCAATATTATTATCATTAGGTTTTTTTGCTGATTCTATTTATGAATTCATTTGTCCCTCAAGATACAAAATCGCTCTAGCCTTTATTATTATTTTTTCGGTAATGCCAATTATTTTTTATCTCAAGATGTTATATTCAGTTTAACCTTACTTTTATGGACCTAAAAAACTACAAACCAGTTATCGGACTAGAAATCCACGTGCAGCTTGCTACCAAGAGCAAGATGTTTTCGAGCGCGCCCAATAATCCTGATGAAAAAGAACCTAATACTAATATAGACGAAGTTGTTACTGCTGAGCCTGGGACTTTGCCTGTGCTAAATAAAGAAGCAGTGCGTCTGGGTGTAATGGTTGGCTTAGCTTTGAACTGCGAAATTCCAGAGTTTTCAAAATTTGATCGCAAACATTATTTTTATCCTGATTTACCAAAGGGTTATCAGATTTCGCAGTATGATGAACCAATTGCTCAGCACGGTTTTGTAGATGTGCTTGTTCCACCGAATGCAGATCGTACAACCAACCCCGACAGCTACACCAAGCGCGTGCGGATTACGCGCGCCCATCTCGAAGAAGACGCTGGCAAAAACACTCACCCAGAAGGTTTGCCTTATTCACTTGTCGACTACAACCGCGCCGGTTCGCCGCTCTTAGAAATTGTCACTGAGCCTGACATTGAAACCGCCGAAGAAGCGCGCATCTTTTTGCAAGAATTACAAAGAATAGTTCGCTATGTTGGCGCCTCAAGCGCTGACATGGAAAAAGGCACCATGCGTTGTGAGCCAAACATCAGCGTGCGCAAACCTGGCGAAGAGAGTTTGCCAAAGTACAAAGTTGAGGTTAAGAACATCAACAGTTTTAAATTTGCCGAAGCGGCAATTAATTATGAAGTTCCTCGTCACATCGAGATGTTAGAAAATGGCGAGATGCCCAAGCAGGTGACAATGGGTTGGAATGAAAAAACATCTTCTACCGTGGAACAGCGGAGCAAAGAAGAAGCCAATGATTATCGCTACTTCCCAGAGCCAGATTTGGCGCCAATGCATTTTACAAAAGAATTTATCGAACAGCTCCGCGGTGATTTGCCAGAGTTGCCATCAGCTAAGCGCACGCGTTTTGCAGAGGAGTTTGGTTTGAACGCAGATACAATTGAAGATCTTTTAGGTTGGAAAGAATTGAATGAATATTTTGAAAATGTTGTGAGTGAAATTGATGCGTGGATGATCGCCGATGGTAACGGCGAAAACAAAGATTTGCGCGCAAAACTAATTAAGTCTGCAGCGAACTGGTGCTTGCAGGATTTTTCTGCGTTGTTAAATGCGCAACTTGCTAATCCATTAGAGTCACGAATTTCTGCAGAGAACATGGCCGAGCTGGTTAAACTTATAGATAGCGGAAAAATTAGTAGCAGTGCAGCCAAACAAGTCTTCAAAAAAATGTACGAAACTGGTGGTGAACCAGATGGTATTGTCGAAGATTTAGGTTTAACTCAGGTCAGCGACGAAGGTGCAATTGATGCCGCTATCGACACTGTAATTGCAGCCAACGAAAAAGCCGTTAACGACTATAAAGCCGGCGAACAAAAATCCTTTGGCTTTTTGGTAGGTCAAGTCATGGCTCACATGAAAGGCAAAGCCAATCCACAGGTGGTTAACGAACTTCTTAAGAAAAAACTCAGTTAAATATAAAACGGCAACTAATGTTGCCGCATCACTTTAACTGAACATAAACGCTAGTAAATAAGTGTTCCCATCAAACCTGGCTCCAACCGCAGCCATGGGTTTATCTGGCTCATTCGCGAGGTCAAGTCCGGACTCAGCAATTTTTTTAGCTGTCTGTTTGATCTTGTCCACCATATCTTTGCTTAGAGACTTTGGATATTTATCAGGTGTAAATACCTCGTTAAATAGAGGAATGAGATCACAAATAAAACTTCCTACCTGTGGTATCCTTGTCTCCGGAGTGTTAAAGCCCACCATCCTTAATGGTGTAATGATGTGGGTCCTAACTGTATCATGCTTTTTGGTGGAAATAGATAAATCCACAAATTTCTTATCTTTAGTCTCAATAAATATTAGCGTTTCTGGGCAGGTGTCGATGCTAAAATTTGTGAAGCCTAACGCTGCACCTTCTCCTATCATAATATTATCTCTCCTTAAAATTCAAATTTTCATTTTTCAATGAAGAATTAGTCTATCAGGAACGTTGGTTTTTTGCAAGAGCATAATAAAATATAAAACGCGTCACAAAAGTGACGCGCCTGCTAGTATTTACCCAAGCACTTTCCAGTTTACTTTGACTTCATATTTTCTAGACTGACTGAGATAAGTATGACTACCCATTCTAGGTATAGTTCCGTCAGGGCTTTTTTTATTTGCCCATTCACGGAGTTCGCGTTCGATCTTCCTGCGCGCTTTGTTTATTTCATTCTGTAAACGATCATCCGTAAAAAAATGGAAGTCTTCTTCATTCTTTAGTAAAGGAATAATCTCTGCTCCCCATTTGATTTTTTGGGATTCCCTTTTACCCTTTACTTCCCAACCCATAGCAATCCTACCAATACGTAGGGTATAGAAGATGAGTGATTGGTCATGTGGCACCTCTAATTTTTTTACAGGGCTGTTCCCAGCAATTGGACCATTTCTTTCAACATAATATGTAATACACAGATCTGGTATAGTATAAGTTTTAAATGTCATTGTTCCTCCTATGACTAACACTACAGTTTAAATATTAGTAAGCGCTTTGTCAATCCACCGAATATCCTTATTCCGCTTCCACCATGTCATTTGGCGCTTGGCGTATTGGCGGCTAGAAGTAAGTATCCCTTGTTCCATTTCTGGTTGAGTAATTTTATTTTGAAGAAATAGCTCGCAGTATCTGTACTCTAAACCAAAAGCTTCTAGTTTTTTCCAGCTTAAGCCAAACCCATTTTGGGATATTGGTTTATGTAAGTTTGCAACTTCCTTTATCATACCTATTTTTAATCGGGATTTTAATCTTTTGGTAATATTCTGTTTTAAAATATCCATACTCGGATTTAAGCCCAGCCATAAAACTCGATAATTTTTAAAAGTTTTTTGAGTATCTAGCTTTGGAACTGGTTTACCCGTACTCATTACAATCTCTAACGCACGAATCAAGCGATGTGGATTATTTTTATCAATCTCCGCGCCGCGCGCGGGGTCAAGCTCCTGTAACTTAGCAAACATTTGCGCGGGTGTGAGTTTAGCTAACTGAGCGCGCAGTTTTTTATCTGGTTTAACTTGAGGAAAATTATTATCATATATAACTGCGTCAATCCAGTGTCCTGTACCACCGCAAATTATTGGCATCTTGCCGCGCTTAAGAATATCAGCAATCGCGGCTCGAGCGCCGCGCTGAAAACGAGCCGAAGAATATTGGACGCTGGGACTGGCTTCGTCAATCAAATAGTGGGGGACGCCTTTGTAAACAAAAACTTCATTATTTTTTTTCGCGCCGCCGCGACTTTTCGCCGCGCCTTGTTTGGTCCAGCGTCCTTCAACCTTACCCGAACCAATATCCATGCCTCTGTAAATTTGACGACTATCAGCAGAGATAATTTCGCCGTTATATTTTTTTGCTAGTTTAACAGCTAATTCACTTTTACCAGAAGCGGTTGGGCCGACTACGCAAATTAGATCGTAACTTTTGATTAAATTATTCGTTAATGTGTTCATAAGCAGTGTTATAATAAAAATATCATAATTAACTTAATAAATATATGAAAAATAAAGGTATAATGATAGCCATTTTGGTGGTTATTGTTGGAGTAGCTGGGTTTTTACTTTTTAATCCAAAAAAAGACACATCTCAACTTGCTTCTGAACAAAGTAGTAAAAATTCGGCGGATAGTATAACAGATGATAAAAATACTACACCCGATACTACCAATCCTACTACATCACCAAACACCACAACTTCTACTAAAGATAATTCCGAAGAAACCCAAGGTCAATTTAGCGGCGAAGACGATATTACTTCACCAGATGTAGCGGTGTTTGAAGTTAGTTATGACGGCACTTCTTTTAGCCCAAAAACTACTACAATTAATGCCGGCGATATTGTAGTATTTAAAAATGATAGCCAGAGTGATTTATGGCCAGCTTCTGATCCGCACCCTACTCATACTAACTATCCGGAATTTAATGCTCAAAAATCTATAGCCCCTGGCGGTAAGTTTGAATTTAAATTTACAAAAGTTGGAACATGGGGATACCATAACCATAAAAATCATGACGCCACAGGAACAATTATTGTAAAATAGTATAAATGGTTTTAAGGATAAAAGCGGCTAAGGCTAGACAGTCTTTCGCCGCTTTTATGGTATAATAAACAGGTGAAAACTCATAAAAAACAACAAGATTGGCACACAGCAGGACAAGCTGGGGCCAAAAATTTGTTATCCAATTTTTTGAATGGGGACAATATTGATGATATCCCACATGCTTTTTTATTCTTAGGCCCGAGCGGAGTTGGTAAGCAATTGTTAGCTCAGGAATTTGCTCAAAAAATTGCTGGTCAAAATAATAGCGAAGTTTTAGAATACGACTTTGCAGAATCAAGTAGCGTAGAAGATCTTCGGGATCTCATTAGTTTGTCGAGCCTAACTGCGGCCGCAAACAGTAGAAAAATTTTCTTACTTAAGAATTTTGAATTGGCCAATATAGCTAGCAACAATGTAATGCTTAAAACCTTAGAAGAACCCTCCTCTAGCAGTATGTTCTTATTAGTTGCCAATGCTAATCGAGTTTTGCCTACCGTGATGTCGCGTTGCATTGCTATCCGATGTTTTCCGGTGATGGGCTTGAATGTTGAATCTAGTTTACCTAAAAATTTAGTAACGATTGTTGAGCAATTTCCTGAGTTGCTAAATCAGTTGGAGAACGATTCTGAAAAGGCCAATTTGATAAGCGAATTATTGTCTAAGCTGCAAACTCATCAGTTAGGGTTAATAAATTTAAATCAATTAGTAGAGTTAGAGGCGGATGATCTTAAATTATTCGTAAAGTTATGGATTCACGCTTTAAAACAAAATTTAGCAGAAGGTGAATTTGCTCAAACTTTACATAATATTAAAGTAGCTCAGAATACTGTCGAAGACTTACAGCGCAGTTATAATACGAAATTAGTGCTACAACAATTTTTAATTCAAACTCGTTAAAATAAAAAATAGCTCATGAAAAAAATACTCATCTCATTAATCGCGATAAGTTTGCTAGGTGTTTCTTGCAATCTTGGTCAAAAAACGGTCAAGGTCGGGATTATTAAAACGGCCAATGGCGGAGTTGATTGGCAGCCAGCAAATAAAATTGTTAATAATGAAAAAACATTATTAACTAAAAGTATTTCTCAACTTAAATTTAGCAACAACGGTGAGAAGATTTTTGCTTCCAGTTTTGACGGCGGCCTGTATTCTACCGAAGACGCTGGTGAAAACTGGGCCGAAGTTTTGAGCGGTGTGATAATTTACGATTTTGCTATCGATCCAAATGATGACAAAAATATGTACGCCGCTAGTTACTTAGCCGATCGTGGTCGCTTAATTAGTACTAAAGACGGCGGTAAGTCGTGGACCGAAGTATATAGCGATGCGGGAAGTAAAAATCCTGTACGAGCTGTAGCTATCAATCCTAATAATTCTTCAGAAGTAATGATCGGTTTGGCTAAAGGTGCCTTAATCCAAAGTTCAGATTCTGGTACCTCATGGCGACTGATTAATAATTACAACGATCGAATCAATCGAATCCACTGGCAAAGCAATTCCGAAGTATATGTAGTGGTTAATAAGACTGGTGTATTTAGAAGTATTGATAATGGAAATAGCTTTACCCAAATTTCTAAAAGTTTAGTTGCCCCTTCGGACCGTTCAAAATCAACACTCTTTAGCACTAAAGACATTAAAGATTATCGACAACTGGCAATTGATCCTTCTAATACATCTGCTTTATGGCTAACTACTAATAAAGGGTTATTCCGTTCAAATGATGGCGGAAATAGATGGAATTATGTTAGTATGCCTTTTAGACAGGTAGATGCTTCGCCGTTTGCAGTGGCTGTCGCGCCAACTTCCAGCTCGGTGCTGTATGTGAGCAGTAATTATATTATTTTTAAGTCAATTGATGGGGGTATTAATTGGAGCTCTAGCAACACCGAAACTAATGGACTTACTACTTCACTATTAATAAGCAGAGATTTGCCGCAAGTTGCTTTTGCCGGCGTGTCTAAATAATTTTTCAAATAAATTCATAAATTATGATTCAAGATATTATCAATCAACACAAAGAACAGTTCGAAAAATCGATCGAGCATTTTCATCATGAATTATCCAGCGTGCGTACTGGTCGCGCCAACCCGGCATTGCTTGCCACAGTTATGGTAGAAAGTTATGGAACCAAAGTGCCACTACAACAGGTTGCAAACATTACCGTTAGCGACGCCAAGACTCTGACTATTAGCCCATGGGACAAATCGCAAATTGGGGAAATCGAAAAAGGTATTCAAGTGGCTAATTTAGGATTTAATCCATCGAGCGATGGTCAAGTTGTACGAGTAAACTTACCAATGTTAACCGAAGATCGTCGTAAAGAAATGGTTAAGTTAGTTGGTCAGATGTCTGAGAATGCTCGCATTGCAATTCGTCAAGTCCGTGAAGAAATTATCAAAGCCAACAAAAAAGCTGAAAACGACGGCGAGATTACCAAAGATGATGTCGCTGCCGCGCAAAAGAAAGTACAAGAAGTAGTTGATAAATATAATGATCAAATTAAAGATACTGCCGCAGATAAAGAAAAAGAATTAATGACAGTGTAGGAATTAAATAAACTATGATAATTACTATAATAATCACTCTTGTAATATTTTTCACAATCCTTAGTCTGCTCGTCTTTGTACACGAAGCTGGCCATTTTATTATGGCTCGTCGCGCCGGTATGGGTGTGCATGAATTTGGATTTGGGTTTCCGCCGCGCGTGGTAGGGATTCAAAAGCAGAACGGAAAGTGGCGCGTGGTGTGGGGTAAAAAGAAGGTTGATCCAGGTCACACGGTTTATTCTATTAATGCTTTTCCTCTTGGCGGCTTTGTAAAGATTATGGGTGAAGATGGTGAGGAAACTGAAATGGGTGACGGAGGATGGATTAAGGGTAAAGATGGCAAAGTCGATGGTTCTCAAAAAAGTTTTACTCATAAATCTTTTTGGGCACGGTTTAGTGTTTTGTTTGCTGGCGTGGCTATGAATGTGATTACTGCCTGGGTGATTTTATCTGTTGGATTTATGATTGGGCTACCGATCGCTGTTAATGCTTTAGATGAAGTTCCTCAAAACGCTAAATTTTCTAACCAACAAATTTTAATTGGCCAAGTAAAAGATGAAAGTCCGGCAGCTAAAGCTGGTTTGAAAGATAGTGACATCATTACTTCGGTGGATGGTCAAAAAATTACTGATATCACTCAACTCCAAGATTATATAAAAGCCCATCAAGGTCAAAAGATGAATTTTGTAGTACAGCGCATTAACGAAACTATTACTGCCGAAGTTGATACTTCTACTGTAACAGATCCATCCAAAGGAATTGTAGGAATTGGTTTAGCCTATTATGGCAAAATAAAATTTGGACCAGTGCAAGCTATTTGGCATGGCGCTCAAACTACCGTTAATCAATTACAAGCTATTGCAAATGGGATAATTAAAATTTTTAGCACTAAAGAAGGAGTTAAGGGAGTTGGTGGGCCAATCAAGATCGCTCAACTTACAGGGCAGGTTGCTGACTTAGGTATTTTGCCGCTGCTTCAATTTACTGCGTTTTTATCGCTTAACCTAGCCATCTTAAATACTTTACCTTTCCCAGCTTTGGATGGCGGTCGCATGTTATTCTTAATTATCGAAAAACTTCGCGGCAAACCCAATAAACAATCTATCGAACAGTATGCCAACGCCATTGGGTTTGTGTTATTGTTACTGCTAATGGCGGTCATCACAGTACGTGACGTATCGCAACTTCAGGTTATTAAGAATTTATTTTAAAGGAGTTTCATGAAACAGTCACAATATTTTTTAAAAACTTCCAAAACAGTTTTCAAAGATGACGTTTCTATTAACGCACGCTTATTAGAGCAGGGTGGTTTTGTGCAAAAGGTTATGGCCGGGGTGTACTCATATTTGCCTTTGGGTGTGCGGGTTTTGCAAAAAATTGAGAATATCATCCGCGAAGAAATGAATACTATCGGCGCTAACGAAATATTAATGCCTTCACTTCAGCCATCTAAAAATTGGGTTACTACGGGTCGCTGGGATACATTAGATGTTTTGTTTAAACTAGGCTCTCGTCATCCTAATAACGGTGATCCTCTACCGGCATCATATAGTTATGCATTAGGACCAACGCATGAAGAAATCGTCACTCCGATGGCGAAAAGTATTATTTCGTCTTACCGAGATTTGCCCTTGGCTGTTTATCAGATTCAAACTAAGTTTCGTGATGAAGCTCGGGCAAAGTCTGGTTTAATGCGCGGCCGCGAATTTAGAATGAAAGATTTATATAGCTTTCATGCTTCCGAAGAAGATTTAGCAAAATATTACAAAGTTGTAGCTGGAGCTTATAAAAAGATTTTTGAAAGATTAGGTATACCAGCTTTGTATGTTGAAGCCTCTGGTGGAACGTTTGCTAAATATTCTCATGAGTTTCAAGTTGAAACAGAAAGCGGCGAGGATACAATTTATGTCTGTAATAATTGTAGCTTAGCTGTTAATAAAGAAATTTTTGACGACAAAAAGATTTGTACAGATTGTGGCAAACAGGATTATCGCGAAACTAAGGCTAGCGAAGTAGGAAATATTTTTGAGCTTAAAACTAAATTCTCTGATAGTTTTAATTTAAAGTTCACTGCCGAAGACGGATCTTTGCAGTCTGTAATCATGGGTTGTTATGGAATTGGTCCATCACGGTGTATGGGCGTAATAGTAGAGCAGAGTAATGACGAAAACGGAATCATTTGGCCAGAAAGTGTCGCTCCCTTTATGGTTCATTTGATTGCTATTGCTGGTAAGGATCCAGCAGTTACTACCGCGGCTGATAAACTTTACACAGATCTACAAGCTGCTAACATCGAAGTTTTATACGATGATCGGGATATGAGCGCAGGCGCAAAATTTGCAGACAGCGATTTGATTGGTATTCCTAATCGAATAGTAGTCTCTAGCAAGACTCTGGCGGAAAATAGCGTGGAATTAAAAAAGCGAACCGAATCAGAATCCGGATTAGTTTCAATAGGTGAGATCATTACAAGATTGAAATAAAAAAAGGCCAGCAGTTTGCTGGCTTTTTTAATATCATAATTTTATATTTCGTTGTCGATAACAGCTAACCTGACATAACTTCGTCTCTCAATCATTCGGTAGGGATACCCTTTGAATGAGCGAAAAATGTTGTTAAAAGTTTCCATCATTGCGTATCCGCTGGTGAACCTAGATTTAAGAATTGTCATTACTTGATAATAAGACATTTTTTTCTCTTTGCTTTTCCAGATACCCATAATGACTTGACTCTCTTTTTCACCCCAAGGAAGTTTTTTAATCTTATGCCAATCAGCCTTTGTCAGAACAAGAGAAATTATTTTTGATCTACCCATACATCCTCCCTAAAATTCTCTATAACTACTGTATTAGTCAAAGTACCACATTTATAATGTATAGGCAAGAGTCCTGTTTACACCTCCCCAAAACCACGCTAATATACATGTATGTTTGACGCAATATTTAAACGATTTTCGCAAGATCTAGGGATAGATCTAGGAACCGCGAATACCCTCGTCTATGTTAAAGGCAAGGGTATTGTTATCAATGAGCCTTCTGTGGTGGCGATAAACCAGAGAACTAAGCAGATTTTGGCTATTGGTACCGAAGCCCAGCGTATGGTGGGCCGTACTCCGACGCACATTGTCGCAACCCGCCCATTAGTAGATGGGGTAGTTTCGGATTTCGAAATTACCGAAGCCATGCTTCGCTATTTTATCGACAAAGTTCACAATCAAACTTATTCGTTTTTGCGCCGTCCGCGAGTGGTCATTGGTATTCCGTCGGGTGTGACAGAAGTTGAAAAGCGCGCGGTTCAAGACGCAGCGATAAACGCTGGCGCACGGGAAGCCTTCCTTATAGAAGAACCAATGGCGGCCAGTATCGGCGCGCGCCTTCCTGTTCAGGATGCAACTGGTTCAATGATAATTGATATCGGCGGTGGTACAACCGAAATCGCTGTGTTATCTCTTGGTGGCGTTGTTATCGCTCGCAGTCTGCGAGTTGCTGGTGATGTGATGAATGAACACATCGTGCAGTACGCGCGTGATAATTTTGGTATGCTTATCGGCTCACGCACAGCCGAAGATTTAAAAATCAAAATTGGTTCTTGCTATCCGCTTGCCGAACCTCTTACTAGCCAGATGCGTGGCCGTGATTTAGTTTCGGGTTTGCCTAAAGAAATCATGATCAGCGATAGTCATATTCGCGAAGCGTTAACTCCTTCAATTAAATCTATCGTTAACAACGTTAAAGCAGTTATCGAAGAAATTCCACCAGAAATTATTTCTGACATTATGCATCGAGGAATCATCCTTGCTGGTGGCGGTGCTTTATTGCGCGGTTTGGATCATCTACTTCATGACGAAACAAAAATGCCTGTCACAATAGCTGATGATCCACTAACTTGTGTGGCTCGCGGCTGCGGTATTGTAGTTGAAGAATTGGAAGCTCTTCATGATGTATTACTTCCTACAGATTTTTCCCGTATTCCTCGTTAAGGATTAATTTTTATATTTATATGATGGGAAGTGTCATGTAAGGAAACTATCTGAGCACAGCTTTCCGTTCACGAAGTGAACGAAGAAAGCGTAGCGAAGCTTGTTGACGAATGACACTTCCCATCATCCTTAAAAATAAAAAATGAGATTTATATATACTAAAACATTCTTAATATTCGCCGGTGTTCTAGTTGCAGTGGTAATAGCACTTTTTCTTCAGGTCAACGGTTGGCTGGGCGGTATTCAGTATTTATTTGCCCAGGCACCAAAACCTGTGGCTAATATTGTGTCTACAATTTTTAGGCCTGTGACAACTGTTATAAGCACACTAAGTTCATTACGAGGAGTGGTTCAAGAAAATAACCAATTAAAAACCGAATTAACAGATTTACGTCAAAAGCAAGTGGTTACAGAGCAGTTGAAAATTGAAAACGAATTGCTAAAAAATGAATTAGGCTTTAAATCCAAATCTCCTTATAACTTACAGCCGTGTACAATTTTATCGCGCGACACTCAAGAGACTACTGATGCGCTAATTTTAAGTTGCGGTTTAAATGACGGAGTAGCGATTGGTCAGCCGGTGATTAGTCAAGGTTATTTAGTGGCAAAAGTTGTTTATGTGGGTAGTTTAAGCTCGACTGCCGTCTTAATTACCAATAGTCAGACTTCTGTGGATGCTAAGGCTTCTAAAAATAATACCGAGGGGGTGCTTAAAGGTTCATTTGGTTCAGGATTAGTTTTTGACTTAGTTTCTCAAAGCGCTGATATTGCACCTGGAGATCTAGTTGTAACAGCTGGGATCGATCCACAAATTCCTAAAAATATTTTAATTGGTACAATAGGGCAGCAACTTTCTGGTCCAAACGATTTATTCAAAAAATTAACTTTAGTGTCACCGATTAAAGCTCATCAACTGGATTATGTATTTGTAGTAAAATAATTTTATGAAGTGGATCGTCTATATAGTAATTATATTAGTAGTAGTGATCATTGATCAGAGTTTGTTCAATGTTTTTCATTTAGGCCGCTATACACCTGATTTGCTTCTGTTATTTATCTTAGCCACTGTATGGTCCTTTAATAATTATGACTTTTTAATATTTGCGGTACTCGGTGGATTTTGGTTAGAAACCTTATCTGGCCTGCCAGTTGGCAGTTTGATTCTCGGCCTGATCATTACTGGTAGTTTGGCTTATGTATTAATTAATAGATGGCTATTTTCCGAAAAGCCATGGCAGTATTTTTTTGGAGCTATGGTGATTGGTACTATATTAGTTCATGTCTGGATGTGGCTTTACACGAGTGTGTTAGCTATGTTTGGCTGGAGCCATGTTACTATTAGTGGGCAAGGAATGCTCCGTGGATTAATCCCGGCCTTGTTAATTAATATCGTGTTTACTTATCCAATTTTAATTGTTATTGAATCTTTGGCCAAAATTACTCAGCGTTCCGGCGGTGGAGTTGGTGGTCAGTCAATTTATAAACTTTAAGCTTTAAATATGCGTCAATCTCGTTTTAATCCATTTTCTACAACGCGATCATCAGATTCGGCCTCAGGCCAAGTTAAATCTGGGCTTGGTTTGGAGTGGGAAGAAGGTGTTAGTGGGCAAGCAACGCAGGTGCAGGCTTTTGATGAAGATTCTCGCGTAGAACGAAAAATAAAGTGGCCAAAGTGGTTATTATTAGCTGCTTGTATTATTTTAGGAGGTCAGCTATTTAACTTGCAGGTTATGCAAGGCAGTAATCTTCGCGCTTTAGCCGAAGGTAATCGTTTGCGTTTACAAACTATTTTAGCGCCGCGCGGCTTTATTCAGGATCGCAATGGCGAAACAATTGCTAAAAATACTGCCAGCTTTAACTTAGCTGTGACGCCGGTGGATTTACCGAAAGACAACCGTAGTGAAACTTTTGAACTTATTTCCCAAAAATTTGGCGTACCGAGCAGCGAGATAGAAGCTAAATTAAAATCTGCTATTGGCGGCGTACTTGAGCCGATTATTATTAAGCGCAATATTACTCAGCAAGAAAGTATTCAGTTTGAAGTGTTAAAAAATAAATTGCCAGGGTTTTCTTTAGTTAACATTCCGGTTCGCGATTATGTATCGCCAGAAGTATTTTCACATTTACTTGGCTATACCGGAATAATTTCTGACGAGCAATATAAATCTCTAAAATCCGAAGATTACGGCCTCAATGATTTTATCGGCAAGTCTGGTATTGAACAATCTTACGAAAAATATATCCGCGGTGTTAACGGTAATAAGCAGGTGGAAGTTGATAGCTCAGGTTTGCCTATCAAAGAGTTAGGTGAAGCTCAACCGCAACCGGGGAATATCGTTCAGTTAAATATTGACGCAGGTTTGCAAAAAAAGTTGTATGACGATTTTACTGCCAGCTCGGTGGGAAACAAAGGTGCGGCTGTGGCAATTAATCCAAAAACTGGTGAAGTATTGGCTTTGGTTTCGGTGCCAGGATTTAACAATAATTTATTCGCACCTGGAATTAAAACCGATGATTATAATGCGCTGGTTAATAATAAATATTTGCCGCTGTTTAATCGTGCGGTCAGCGGGACTTATCCGCCAGGTTCAACTATTAAACCAGTTGGCGCAGCTGCGGTATTGCAAGAGAGAATTGTTACGCCTGATACAGTAGTTAATGATAATGGCGTGCTGGTGATTCCGAATCAGTTTGATCCAAGCGTGTCGTATAATTTTTATGGCTGGAAGCGCGACGGTTTGGGTGCTATGAATGTGCGTTCGGCAATTGCGCAAAGTAGCGATATTTATTTTTATACTGTGGCTGGTGGTCACCCTAATTCGAAGATAAAAGGAATTGGTGCCGATAAGTTAGCTGAATATTACAGAAAATTTGGTATGGGTGCATTAACCGGAATTGATATTAATGGAGAAAAAACTGGCCGTGTAGCTGATCCAGCTTGGAAAGCAGCTTATTACAAAGATGATGCTTTGCTCGGTAAGTGGTATTTGGGAGACACTTATCATATCGCTATTGGGCAAGGAGATATTTTAGCAACTCCATTACAAGTGGCTGTATGGACCGCTGCAATTGCAAATAATGGCGTGTTAAATCGTCCGCATTTATTGAAACAAGTTTTGGATCAATCAGGTAAAACTATTTTTACGCCGCAAGTTCAAACGTTAATTAATACGGGGATAAGTTTAGAAAATCTTAAAGTTGTTCAAGAAGGTATGCGAGATAACGTAACTACTGCCAAGGGTAGTGGTCGCAGTTTGGCGAACTTGCCGATTACTGCAGCTGGTAAAACTGGGACCTCTCAGTTTGACGGTTCTGATCCAAGTCGTACTCATGCTTGGTATACAGCTTATGCACCATACGAAGATCCTCAAATCGTGATCACAGTTTTGGTAGAAGCCGGTGGAGAAGGTCATGCTGCATCTGTACCGATTGTTAAAAATGCTTTGGACTGGTGGGCAAAGAACAGGATGGGAAAATGATTATAGATGGACGCGCTTTAGCGCAAGAATTAAATTTACAGACTCAATCTCGGGTTAATCAGTTGTCGGTTCGACCGTTGCTGATTGATGTAGTAGTTGGTAATGATCCGGCGTCTTTATCGTATGTTGGAATAAAAGAACGAACTGCTAAAAAGTATGGACTGGCTTTTGAGTCAAAATATTTGCCCGAGCTTAGTACTACCGAAGATGTTGTTAAAGTTATTGAAGAATTAATTGAACGACCTGAGCTAACAGGTTTAATTGTTCAATTACCTTTGCCAAAACATTTAGATCAGCAAAAAATTGTCGAAGCGATTCCAGAGAATGTTGATGTGGATTTGTTAAATCCTCAATCAGTGGAAAAGTTTTATAACGGTGACGTTATAGATGATTCTCAGCTCATACCCCCGACTGCGGCGGCAATTCTGCACATAATAGATTCATTGCCCGAGCCTTGGCCGCAAAAAAAGTTTTTAGTTGTCGGCCGCGGCGAGCTAGTCGGAAAACCAATCACGCATTTGCTTCGCCAGCGCGGTTACAACGTTGATGTTGCGCATACACAAACTCCAAACACAGCTCAATTGTTATCCAATGCCGATTGTATAATTTCTGGAGTAGGGAAACCTAACTTTATTACCGGCGATCAAATCAAAGATGATGTAATTATTATTGATGCAGGTACTTCGGAAGCGCCAGACATGCCAGCTGGTGGCACAATTGTTGGAGATGTAGACTTCGCTTCTTGCGAACCTAAAGCAAAGTACATTACGCCTGTTCCTAGGGGTGTTGGACCACTTACAGTAGCCAAGCTCTTGGAAAATGTTGTAAAGGTGGCTGAGTTAAGCCAAAAATAATTTTCTGTTTATTGGTTTCCCACAGCCTTGGTTGACATCCTTTCGATAAAAATGTAAACTAAGCGAAGTTAAGTCCATTATTTCCTAAAATTTATATGTCTAAAAAATATCTATTGACCCAAGAGGGTCTTGTTAAATTAAATGATGAGTTAAAAGTTTTGATTACAGAAAAGCGTAAAGATGTAATCGAACGTATTCGCGAAGCTGCTGCTCACGGTGATCTTTCTGAGAACGCTGACTACGCGCAAGCCCGCGAAGAACAGAGCTTTATCGAAGGCCGTATTCAAGAAATTGAAGACATGATCAAGAACGCGGAAATCATCACACATTCTACTCAAACAAATAATGTAAGTATTGGTTCGACCGTAGTTGTAAAAGTTGATGGCGCCGAACGAACTTACTCAATTGTGGGAAGCAACGAAGCTAATCCTGGCGCTGGAAAAATTTCTAACGAATCCACAGTAGGTAAAGCCTTGCTTGGTAAAAAAGTAGGCGACAAAGTTACAGTGAGCACAGCAGCCGGCGACAAAGAATACGAAGTCGCATCAATAAATTAAATATAAAAAAGAGCCGAACGTTAAAGCGTCCGGCTTTTTGTTAATTGCACCAATCTATATCTAGACAAGTAAATGGTGTTTTAATTGTTCTGTCGCTGTTAAAGCGATTGAACGGTGCTATGAAGACATCATGACTCATTTTGTCGTATTGTTCTACAATTTCTGTATAACGATTTGCTCCATAATAACCACTGAACTCAGGATACGAGATCCTGGTTCCACCGCGATCATATTCGATATTTCGGCGTATGGTTTTGGCTTCTTGGGCCATCGCTTGGAATTTGCGGTACATAACTTGTTTGCCTTCTTCGGTCTGCAGGTAAACAATTTCTGACTTGTCCCCGAAATATGGTTTGATCGAGTTAATGCCTTCCATATCGCTTTTATGGGCGAAGTAACTCACCGTCATTATCATCCCTGTTGCCAGTATTAGTATGACTACAGAGAAAGTAACAAACCAGAGTTTTGTTGGTTGTCCATTTTTTGCAAATAATTGTTTCCAATTTTTCATACTTTCCTCCAAAATTTTCATTTAAACTTTCAACCCGCATCCAGAGCAATGCTGGTATTCTTCACCAAATAGTTCTGCGACTTGGGACGATCCACTTTCTGGGTGGCCATCCTCACAATCTTTGTCAGCTGCTGCGAATGCCAATCCTTTCCCCTGTGTGATACTTATATACACCTTAAGGTTAAAATTATTATTTCGCTCCCCGCAACCGATGCAGAATTTTTTTGTAACGGACATAGCATTACATAAATCACATGCCATATAGATATTCCTCCGGTTATTTTACTAGCTCAACAGTGTTTGAGTTTGTGGCTTTACGATTATCGGGCGCAGAATCGGTTAGTGCCATTATTCCGCAGAGCACAAGTGCAAATGCAGCAAAACTCATGAAAAGCCATAAAATTTTGCGGTTGAAGTCAAGATAGCGTTGTGGGTTAGAGTTTAGGACTCGAAACGGTTTTTTTGGAACCGCTTCCCATTTCCAACCCCATTCGTATTTATTGGAACCATCCTTTCGATTTCCACTTTCCATTTATATTGCCTCCTTAGCATATTTAGACACATTATACTTAAAATAGGCCAAAATGTCAATATAGGTAATTTGGCTTAGTTTTGGTATAATTTAGGGACTAAATTAACATATATTCATGAGCGAACGACTAGAAGACATTATCAATCATCGCAAGCAAAAACTCGAGAATTTAAAGGCTGCGGGGCAAGATCCATATCCATCAACTACTGACCGGACTCATTCTAACCAAGAAGTTTTAGAAAATTTTGAAACTCTAGAGAGTCAGCACCAGCAAGTTACTATTGTTGGGCGTATTCGCAGTATGCGCGGTATGGGCAAATTGATTTTTGCGCATATTGATGACGGCACCAGCCGCATTCAAGTTTTACTCAAAGCAGATGATATTGGAGAAGAACGCTTTGCCTTCTTTTTAGATAACTATGATCTCGGCGATTTTATCCAAGCTACTGGAAAATTGTTTATCACCAAGACTGAAGAGAAAACTGTTCAGGCATACGACTACAAAATGTTGGCTAAGTCGTTGCGACCGATTCCGAGCGATCACTTTGGTTTGCAAGATACCGAAACAAAATTGCGTCAGCGCTACCTCGACATCATGCTTAATCCAGAAACTAAAGATTTGTTGGTTAAGCGCACAAAATTTTGGACAAGCATTCGTGACTTCTTAGTTAAGAATGGTTATTTGGAATTAGAAATGCCGATTCTCGAACCAATTCCTGGTGGTGCCGAAGCCGAACCATTTGTAACTCATCATAATGCGCTTGATCGTGATTTTTATCTCCGCATTTCTTTGGAGTTACCACTCAAAAAAATGCTTGTCGCCGGCTACGAAAAAGTTTTCGAAATTGGCCGCATCTTTAGGAACGAAGGAATTTCTACAACTCATTTACAAGACTACACAGTGATGGAGTTTTATTGGGCTTATGGCGACTTTGAAAAACTACAAAAGTTTTTACAAGAAATGTACCAGTATGTACTGCAAGAAACTTTTGGCACCCTGCAAATTACTAGTGGTGGTGTAACTTGCGATTGGAGCGGTGATTGGGAAAAAGTTGATTACATGGCTTTATTTAAAAAACACACTGGCTTAGATTTAGAAACAGCTACCGATGATGATCTAAAAGCTTACGCCAAAGAACAGCACATAAAGTTTGAAGACTTTGCTCAGCGTGGTCGTTTGATAGATTTAATCTTTAAAAAGGTTCGAACAAATATTAAAACCGATAAACCTGTATTTTTAGTTAACCAACCAATAGAACTTGAACCTCTTGCAAAGCGTGATCCAGAAAATCCAAAGGTTGTTCAGCGTTTGCAGATCGTGGCTTATGGTACAGAGTTAGGTAAGGGTTTTGGCGAACTTAATGATCCAATCGATCAATTGTCTCGTTTCCAAGATCAGATGAAGTTGCGCGAAGCAGGCGATAGTGAAGCTCAGATATTGGACGAGGATTACATCGAGGCTATGGAGTACGGAATGCCTCCTGCCGCAGGATTTGGTCTGTCACAGCGTGTATTCTCGGTGTTGTCCGACCGATCTATTCGAGAGACAGTTATCTTCCCACCAATGAAAGAAAAGGAGTAAAAATGGCTTTGCAATTCATCACTGGAAATAAAAATAAGTTAGAAGAAGTTCAAGCCATGATTCCAGAAGTGGAACAGTTGGATGTTGATTTGCCCGAGGTACAAGACATAGACCCACAGGTTATAATTAGTTCTAAACTTCAAGAAGCATTTAAACACCACGATGGAGAATTTATTGTCGAAGACACCTCGCTTTACTTTGATGGTCTAAATGGTTTACCCGGTCCGTTAATTAAATGGTTTTTAAAAGCCTTAGGACTTGATGGTTTGGCTAATCTAGCCATTAAGCTCGGTAATACTAAAGTCACTGCAAAAACTATTATTGGTTACGCAAAAAGTAAAGATAGTATAGAATTTTTTGAAGGTGCTGTGGACGGTCAAATAGTTAGTCCGCGCGGCGAAACCAGATTTGGGTGGGATCCAATCTTCTTACCAAATGGTTATGAAAAAACTTACGCCGAAATGTCGCCAGAGGAAAAAAACAGTATGAGCCATCGTCATAAAGCAGTTAGCAAGTTAGCCGAACATTTAAAGTCTCAAAAGAATTAAAATATTGATATGTTAGACATAAAATTTATTCGAGAAAATACAGACGCTGTAAAAAAAGCTATCACCGACAAAGGTGTTGATTTAGATTTAGATCATTTAATTGATGTCGACACCAAGCGACGTGAGTTGTTGGCAGAAGTAGAAGGTCTGCAAGCAACGAAAAATAATTTTTCCAAAGAAATTCCAACTTTAGCTGATGCAGATAAACAAGCCAAGTTGTTAGAGATGAAAGAACTCGACACCCGTCAAACTGAGTTAAAAGAAAACCTGCGCGCAATTGACGAAGAGTACGCTAAGCTCATGTTGTATGTGCCAAATATTCCTTCACCAGAATCACCAGTGGGTAGTGATGAGAGTGGTAATGTAGCTTGGAGTTATTGGTCGCCAGAATTAGGTCATGTTGATCCTAAAGACACTGATAAAGTTGCGCAGGTGCCTACTAAACTACCTTTTGAAGCCAAAGACCATATTGCCTTGGCAACTAACTTAGATTTAGTAGACTTTGAACGTGGGACCGAAGTATCAGGTTTTCGCGGTTACTTTTTAAAGAACGAAGCCGTATTAATTCAATACGGACTATTTAGCTATGCGATCAATAAGCTCCGAGCTAAGGGCTTTACAATCATGCAAACACCCACACTTGTGCGCGAATTTGCTTTGCAGGGAGCAGGAATGTTTCCGGCTGGCCGTGGCGAAGTATATCAGGTGGCAAACGCGGCTGGTTTAGAAAACGAAGATAAAGAGAAGCAGTATTTAGCCGGAACATCTGAACCTTCGTTAATTGGCTACTACGCCGATCAAATTTTGGAAGCTCATCAATTACCGATTCAGGTTTGCGGAATTTCACCTTGTTATCGCAGCGAAGCCGGCAGCTATGGTAAAGACACTAAAGGTTTGTATCGCGTTAAAGAGTTTATGAAGGTTGAACAAGTTGTAATTTGTAAAGCTGATGAAAATGAAGGTGAAAAATGGCTCGAGGCACTTCGCGAAATAAGTGAAGAAATTTTGCAAGACTTAAAGTTGCCTTACCGCGTATTAAATATCTGTACTGGTGATATGGGAATGGGTAAGTACAAAATGTATGACATCGAAACTTGGATGGCTGGCCGCGGCAATTACGGTGAAACTCACAGCGATTCTAACTTAACAGATTGGCAAGCCCGCCGACTCAATATACGTTATCGTGATGCCGATGGTACAATTAAGCACGCTTATACTTTAAACAACACCGCTGTAGCAAGCCCTCGCATTCTAATTCCGATTTTAGAAAATTATCAGCAAGAAGACGGTAGCATTAAAGTTCCAGAAGTCTTAGTGCCTTACGTTGGTACTGACGTAATTAAAAAGAAGTCTTAAATTATAGCCTTAAATAATAAATAGATGAAAAATTTTGTGCAGCGTTGGTTGGCGAGTCTAGCTCGGCAAATCATAGCTAAACACAAACCTAAAATAATTGGCATAACTGGCAGTGTCGGTAAGACCTCTACCCGTGACGCAATTTATGCTGTAGTCTCTACAGCATTTTCTGTGCGCAAAGGTAGTAAGAATTTTAATAATGAATTTGGTTTGCCTTTTGCGGTTTTAGGAGCCGATGCACCAGGTCGCAATCCGTTTAATTGGTTATGGATTTTTGTGAAAGGCTATTTTACTTTGTGGGTCGGTAGTTACCCACAAGTGTTAGTTTTAGAAATGGGTGTAGATAAAACAGGCGATATGGATTATTTATTGTCGATAGTTAAGCCAGATATTGCCGTGCTAACAAATATTGGTATCTCCCACTACGAATTTTTTAAATCGGTGGAAGCTGTAGCAGAAGAAAAAGGTAAGCTAGTTGAGGCCTTAACTCAAAATGGCACAGCGATTTTAAACGCGGATAATGACTTAGCCAAACAACAAGCTAATAAGGCAACCAACAAAGGCGCTAAAGTTATCACCTATGGTTTTAGTGATAGTGATGTGCGATTAAAAATTGATTCCGAAAATTTTATTGCACCAGCTTCTACCAATTTTGAAATCATTACTCATTACAATAATTTTAAAGCAACAGTCAAAGCAATTGGCTTGCCGCATTTAAGCGCAGCAGCAGCGGCTGTGGCAGTCGGATTAAATTTAAATATTTCACAGGAAGATATTATTAAAGGACTGGGTAAATATAAACCTATGGTTGGGCGATTAAACTTTTTAGCAGGAATTAAAAAAACTACTATCATTGATGATAGTTATAACTCTTCACCGGATTCTGTTAAAGCGGCTATTCAAGTTATGAAACGAATCCCGCAACAAAAAAAGATTGTAATTTTAGGGGGTATGCTTGAACTCGGTGATATTAGTCAAGATTTTCATGAACAAATTGGTGAAGTTGTTGCTGATTTAAATCCAGACAAATTTTACGCAGTAGGTGAATTAGCCAATGCCATGCTAGATGGCGCCGTCGCTGCAGGTTACCCAGAAATTAAAACAATATGGTTTAAAAATAGCCAAGTTGCTAAAGATGCGATTCGTGATCAGATAGAACCAGAATCAATAATTTTAATTAAAGGTTCTCAAGGTGTGCGTATGGAACGCATTACAAAAGAATTATTACTCGATCCAATGAGTGCGACCAATGTATTACCACGTCAGTATGGTGGCTGGTTAAATAGCTAATTTTAAAAACTGAATGGCTAAATCTAGAAACAAAAATAAAAAGAAAATTAGAGTGGGGGTTATTTTTGGTGGTAAGTCTTCGGAGCATGAAGTGTCGCTTCAATCAGCAAAAAGTATTATCATCGCGCTCGATCCGGACAAGTATGAAACTGTTTTGATCGGTATCGACAAACGTGGTCGTTGGCAGCTTCAGGATAATTCAAAATATTTATTAAACAGCGCTGATCCTAAATTAATCAAATTAAATAAATCTAACACTAACTTGTCGCTAGTGCCGGGTACAAACGGTCAGCAAATGATTGTACCGATTAGCTCTAAGTCAGCGCCTTATATAGATGTGGCTTTTCCGGTCTTGCATGGTACATATGGCGAAGATGGAACCGTACAAGGCTTGTTAGAGGTCTTAGATATCCCATTTGTAGGTGCCGGGGTGCTTGGATCAGCTGTGGGCATGGATAAAGATGTGATGAAGCGTTTGTTGCGTGACGTGGGCTTGCCGATTGCTAAGTTTGTAACGGTGTTGCGCGGGCAGGTTGTTAGTTTTTCAAAAATTAAAAATCAGCTCGGGATGCCTGTGTTTGTTAAACCAGCTAATAATGGTTCGTCGGTTGGTGTGAGCAAGGCTTCAACGAAAAAACAATTTGAGCTAGCGATTAAAGAAGCTTTTTTGTTTGATAATAAAATTTTAATAGAAGAATTTGTTAAAGGCCGCGAGATAGAAATTTCAGTTTTAGGAAACGAAGCGCCGATAGCTTCGGTAGCTGGTGAGGTTATCCCAAGCCATGATTTTTATTCGTATGACGCTAAATATATAGATGAGCAAGGCGCAGCGCTGCAGATTCCTGCCAAATTGCCAAAACCGGTCTTAAAGAAGATGCAAAACGTGGCTATCGCAGCTTATCAAACACTTTGCATCGAAGGTATGGCACGCGTGGACATGTTTCTTACAAAAAACAATCGTATTGTGATTAATGAATTAAACACTATTCCGGGGTTTACTAAAATCAGCATGTACCCAAAATTATGGGAAGCTTCGGGAGTGAGTTATTCAAAGTTACTGGATGCGCTGATTAAATTAGCAATTGCGCGTCATAATCGACAAAAGAAATTAAAAACTAGTTTGTAATGTTTTTCAAAAAGAAAAAACCAAAACTTGATGCTAAGGTACGATTTCAGCACAAGCAATTTACGACTAAGCTTGGTTCAGCGCGTTCGTATCGTCGTACTGCTGTTGCAGTACCAGAAAGCAAATTGCAACGCTGGTTGGCTAATATTGGACTCGGTTCAAAATGGTCACAAATTTTAGTTGGCTTATTTGTACTCGTGATTATTTATTTAATCTATTTACCAAACTTTTTAACTATAAAAGAAATAAAAATTTCTGGTTTGTCTGAATCACAAACCCATGATTTGGATAGTAGAATTCGTGATCAAATTACAGAAGTCGGTTTTTATAGAGCGCAAAACAATTTATTTTTATTCAATGACGATTTAGCTAAAACTGCAGCAGCAAAATTAGCTAGCGTTAATTCAATTTTGCAAGTCAAAAAAGATTATAAAAATCAGACATTAATAATAGTGGCCGAAAGTAAATACGAGAAATATTTAGTCGCTACTCAGGAAAAAGTTTTTGATGTTTACAATGACGGCACTTTCAAAGCCGAAGCAGGTGTAGCAAGAGATAATTGGATTAATATTGATAACCCGAATATGATAAAAGTTGAGTTGTATGAAAATGCTAACTCACAAAATGGTCAGCAGTTTTTTGACCCAACGCTTCAGCAGTTTATCAGTACTTTAAATGACCGGCTTAAAATTATGGAAAACTTTAAGATCGCTTATTATAGTTTTCATGATCCAAAAGTTGATCGTGTAGTAACGCATGATGATATCGCAGAGCAGGTTCAATCTGCAGAAAAACCGGCAACTGCTTCGGCAGCAATTTCTACCAGTGAAGATATTGAACCAGCTTCGACAAGTGAAGCGCAAACCACTCCTACAGCTCAAGAAAATCCGGAATTAAAATTACCGTTCAACAGCTCGGAAGTTAACGTGGTGTTCTATAAAGGCGCAGACAAAAAACGATTCTTTAAGGTTATTTTTGATGCAACTCGAGATTCTCAAAAAACCATGGAAGACCTAAAATTATTATTAGCACAAACTGCTCCGGATAGGTTCAATCAATTAGATTATATTGATATGCGTATTGATTCTAAGGCATTTATCTGTTTACTAAATGCGCCTTGCGCTAAATAATTAAAATAAAACTCCTTATAAAATGAGGAGTTTTAAGTATCATTCTAATTTCCGGTAGTGTTACCACCTCCGGTGCGACATTCAATTTGTCTTACACCTGTATCTAGATTGTCTCTTATCTTGCCTGTTGGTGTTGCATTGTGACGCTCGCATGTGTCTGGTGATGTAATCCAAAATGTTGAACCTAGTAAATCACTAGATGTTGAGGTGTCTGTACCTTTTGGTACCCAGGGCGGAGTGCCGGTGTTAGCTTTTGTTGAAGTACTAGTACCTTTTTGATCACATCCAGTGGATGTCCAAGTTCCACCCCATCTCTCACAGCAAGATTGGCTAGAGTTAGCATCACAACTATTTTTCATGCTAGCATCCGAATGAGTTCCGTCTAAGCTAGCTAAAGGCCCTGCTCCATACATGCGAGCTGTAAACATCCAGCCAATTAGTGCACCGACTAGGAATATAACAACACTTTTTACAATGTCTTGATTATTCATTTTTTTCATTTGTATTAATTTACTTATCTATATTATAAAGTTTTGAAACAGCATCAACAAACTAGTTGTCCACAGCTTAATTAACTCGATACTCAGTAACCACAACCCAAGTTCCAACATATGGCCGTACTTCGGCAAAACCGTGCTCGTCGATTTGGGTCCAGTTTGTCGGTACGATTGGTTTACTGCCTCCAAAACCTGTTGTCCAAACCATCCACACGGTACTTCCTTTAGTAGCGTCACTAAAGTTTAGTAACAAGTCTGATTCAGTCAAAATCGCAGTACCGGCGTAGTGTGGCAAGTTTTCAACATGATTACCATTGGTGTACAACAGAGGCGCGATACCAGACTTGTTGTAATATTTGTAATTAAAGAATTCAAAACTGCTGGCCACAATAATTTTGTGATCGTTTTGAGCATTAGCATTAATAATGCTAGATAATGCAGCCATGCCAGGTTTTTTATCAACTTGTAATTCGTGCCAATAATACCAAGTGCCAAATAAATTTAAAACAACGAGCGTAATTAGGAATAAATACTTCAAACCACGAATCTTAATTTGCTCGAGCCACAAAGCAATCATTATTAACAAGAAAGGCGAGGCGAATAAAAAGTATCGCACTAAATAAACAGAAGATGTTTCACCCTTCAATTTTGCTAAGATGGCGAACATGATACTACCAGCAAATGGGGCGACAAACAAACCGATTACTAACCATTTCCCAGTTTGTTGGTAAGATTTGATTATGCGAATTGTAAACCAAATGGTTGCCAGTAAAATTAATACCATAACAAATTTATACGGTGCGCCAATATGAATTATTAAGTCATATAGTGTACTTGGAATGCTCCAGACGTCCATCGGCGGAATCCAGTAACCCGCCCCAACTTGTTTGAATTGAAATAAAAAGATTTTAAGCCAAGGTAAAAATAGAACGCCAATGCCGATTCCGGATAACAATAATAATGCGTAGCGCGAGAACTGCCATCGAAAAGTTTTCCAAAGATGAAAGATTCCGTATAACCCTAAGCCTACCACTGAGAAAAGTAAATAGTAGTGGGTATAAGTTAAGATGCTGGCGCTAACAGTAAAAGCTGTGTAAGCCGCAACTACTTGGCTTAGCTTGGGCTTTAAAATTATTCCAGTTGGTAAGTAGTAGTTTTTGGTAATCTCCAAAGCCTTCACTAACAAATAAGCAGTTAGGACCACAAAGAATGCACCCATGGTGTACATGCGCGCTTCGGTTACATATTGAATCTGAAATGGATTAAGTGCAACCAAGGTCGCAGCCATTAACGCAGTATTGTTATTTGCAAAAACTTTTTTTACTAATAGATAGGTGATAATAATAGTGGCGACACCAAACAGCACCGACAATCCACGCAAGCTATATAACGAATCACCTAACACATAGTGCCAAAATCGTAAGAAGTAATAGTACATTGGTGGATGTACATCCAAACCAATGCGGTAGGTCATTTCGCCCCATGAGTATTTAATCAATAAGGCAGAAAAAGCTTCGTCATGCCAAAGAGAAATAGCAGTGAGTTTGTATAGGCGTAAAAGTATGCCCGCACCAGTAATGCTGAGTAGGATCCAATTTCGATTTAAAAACGCGTTGAGTTTTTGTAGCATTTGCTTATTTTATCACGTATACCGCCATCACGGTTTGGCCAAACTTGTTGCGAGTTTCCTGCTCAAGTTCGGCTTCGGGGTGGTACTGTTTAAATTTTTTAATATCAAAAATACTAGATTGAGTAAACACTAATGTATCACCAATTTGTAAATCTGCTAATTTCCACGAATCTTCTGGGTCAACTTGAATGTATGGAGTGCCGATATCAGACGTTGTGTAATCAAGAGTCTGAACTGAGAATTTATCTAAAATCAGATAAGTTTTAAATGTCGTTTTAACCTTGAGGGAATATTGTTGTTTAAAATAATCCGCAACCATAGTCAGATCACTACGGAAGGCGTAAAAGTTTTCTGGACTGTTATAGGCCTCAACAAAATAGAGAATATAAGTTTGTGAAGTTAGCGCAGCCACAAATACTACAAACATAATCATCACGGCATTGTTGATCAGTTTTTGCTTCCATTCAGAAATTTGTAACATATAAGGATGACCGATTGCGCTTGCTCGATCGTACACAGCGGCAATACCAAGTGCTGCCAAAATAAATACTACCGGAATTGTTCCAATTGAACGCAGGCCATGAGGGATTCCTTCAGCAGTAGTTATTACAGGAACAAGCATAGACCAGAACCAGCCAGCCAGGGCAAAATAAATCCAATCAGCTTTATATTTATGCGGTAAAAAGGTGTAGCGCGCAGCTCGCAAGGTCGCCATGATTAATCCGATTAAAAAGAACGGCGAGATAATAATAGACAAAAATGGTTGTCCCGAAATATTGTGTCTCCAGTTTAGGTCACCATCAGCAAAGTAGGCGCGCAGGCTTAAGCCCGTAACTTCGCCTATAGTGCCGATTAGGTTGCCTTGATTTAGTTCTGGGTTGAACACAGACACCTGTCCGCTTCGTCCTACAAATGAGCCTGGGTGAGTATAAAAATAATGGGCAATAGGAAAGATCACGACTACAAATGCAATTCCCGCCAAGATAGTCGGTAAAAAGTATTTTTTAATTTGAACAAACCGCGGGGTTTTAAAGATATCCACTAGCATTGGCCAGAACACTAAAATCGCAACCACTGGTGCAAAAATTCGGTAGGCGATGTAAGTGTAAAATCCGAGAGCAAAAGCGACTCCAGTACCGATGGCGTGCCAATATCTTTTGGCGCGAGTCTTTGCTTGGTAGGTAGCGACTAAGAAGTACAAAGTCAGCGTGGTAAATAGCGGAATCAAATTGGCTCGAAACGCTGTGCGGGACAATACTACGTGCCAACTTGATACGGCCATGGTAAACATCGCTAACAGTGCAATCCAATTGGCTCGAGATATTTTGTCGGCGCGTTTTGTTGGGTCAGTTTCATCATCAGCGTCTTCGCCGATTAACAACAAGCGGCGTGTTAAAAAGAAAGTCATTACTACAGCGAGCGTTCCAACAGTGGCCGAAACAATATGATGTTGCCATGGTCCTTTGCCAAACAACTCTACACTACCCCAAAGCATATAAAAGAACAACGCTTCGCGGCCGTTACCGCGTTCGTAAAAAGGCTGCAGTTGTCCGTGCTGCATCAAGTTAATATCTAAACCATTGGCTGCTTCGTCAGGAAATAAGCCTCCCGGCATTTGTCCAATCAAGTAAAATCGGAAAAATATCGACAGGATTAGGATACTAAGAAACAAAAATTTTTGTTTTGATGTCATTGGTATTTTCTGGCGCTTTGGCGATAGTTATCAAGTTTGTTATAATAACGGCACTATCTATACATTTTTTAGGCAGTTATGACTGAATTAACGCACAATTCGCACCAGTTTGCTAAGCTTGCTAAAGTCCTGTGGATCTTAGCAGTGGTTGTCTTTATTTTATCACTGGTAGTGATAATTATCAAAGTGTCGGTCAGCTCACCGGTATCGGCTTTGCGTTACAATGTGATTTTAGGTGTAAGTGAAATCGGCAGCCGTTATAAGTTATTGCAATTGCCCTTAGCTGGATTTTTAATTGGCGTGGTAAATTATGCGCTAGTTAGATACAATCGGACCAGTCAACAAATTTTGCCACTTCTTGCTGCGATGGTTACGGTCTCACTCAATATTATTTTGTTGCTAGCCGCACTATTGTTATTCCAAGTTAACTAACTTCCTTTTAGGTTATGAGTCAGCCAATTTTTAGAACTCGCACTCGCGTTGATCGTCTTTGGGAGATTATTCCAGGCCTGTCATTTTGGACAGTCTTTTTTGGCGCCATTTTGTTGTCTTACTACCGACCGGTCTGGGCAGCAATTTTTATTGTTTGTTTTGACTTGTACTGGGTACTCAAGGCCTGTAATGTAGCTGTGCATTTAATCGCCAGCTATCGTCGGTTCCGTGTGTATGTGACATTAGATTGGCTTGAATATGTCGAATTACTCCCACAAAGAGATAAATTAATCGCTCTATATAAATCACGTATTCCTCAAGCAACCCGTGCATTGGAACGCAAGTTTTATCGCCAACAAATTAAGCGTTTAAATCGCCCAATTGAGAATGAGGTTATTAACAGAAGCTACCGCGATTTTTATCATGTAATTGTGATTCCTTTTGTAGATGAAAGTTTTCAAATTTTAAGTTCTACTTTAGAAGCGTTGACCGAAGTACAATATCCAAAAGATCGTATGATGTTAATCTTAGCTTCCGAAGAGCGTGCTGGGGCAGCTGCGCAAGAAGTTGCTCAACAAATACAAACAAAATTTGGTCCTATCTTTGCCAAGATGTTTGTTACGATTCACCCTGATGGATTGCCAGGAGAAATAAAAGGAAAGAGTGCTAATGCTAGTTACGCAGTATCGACAATCGTTCCAGAGTTAGAAGCAATGGGTATCAAGCAAGATGAAGTTTTGATTTCCAACTTTGATAGCGATACAATTGTGCATCCGCAATATTTTACTCGTGTGATGTATGAATTTTTAACTAACCACAAACCGTACCGTCGTAGTTATCAGCCAGTGTCAGTTTATAATAATAATATTTGGGATAGTCCGGCGTTTATTCGCGTGGTATCTGTATCAAACTCTTTCTGGCAATTTACAGAAAGCTCTCGACCGGATCGCTTGCGTACTTTTTCTTCTCACACAATGACGCTCAAAGCCTTGGTAGAAATCGGTTACTGGAAAAAAGATTTAATCAACGAAGATGGTTATGTATTTTGGCAGTGCTATTTACATTATAAAGGTGACTACGAAGTTGTGCCTTTGTTCGTTCCTGTTTCTTTGGATACTTGTCTCGCCGACACTTTTTGGCAAACTTTAAAAAATCAGTACAAGCAAAAAAAGCGTTGGGCGTATAACGTGGAATATTATCCGCATTTAGTTCCAGCATTATTAAAAAGCAAAGCGCCATTTTTTGATCGCATGTATAAGTTATTTCAATATATAGAAGGAAACTTTAACTGGGCAACAGCGAGTTTGTTAATTTCGATTTTGGGATGGCTGCCATTAATTATCGGTGGTGCAGAGTTTCAGCAAACTGTTGTGGCGTATAATTTACCAACCGCGACCCGAACATTAATGACCATTGCCACTGCGTTTTTAATCTTTAGCGTCTATATTAACTTAATTTTATTGCCGCCACGACCCAAAAAATACGGTTGGGGGAAGAGCGTTATGATGTATCTGCAGTGGTTTTTGGTACCAATTACTTCGGTAATATTTGGTAGTTTGCCTGCTATTGAAGCGCAGACTCGCTTAATGTTTGGTTGGTATTTGGAATTTTGGGTTACGCCTAAAGCTCGCAAAGGTGAAGTAACTGGCAAAGATATGCCAGAGATGAAGCAGATTCACCATTAGTTATAATTAAATTGCTATGCCTTACTCTTCATTTTTTATTTTAGCTCTAGTGTTAGCAGCTGTGATTACACCTCTGGTTCGCCGCTTTGCTACACGCTTTGGTTATATGGACATTCCGCGCCCACCGCGCAATCTCCATAACAAACCTGTGGCAAAATTGGGAGGTGTCGCGATTTATCTAGCGGTGGTTATAGCGATTGGAGTTTTTTGGTTAACCGGTGGAATTGATTTTAATATTGTGCCGGAGCGGTTTATTTTAGCAATCATTTTGGGAGGTGCTGTTTTAGTTGCGAGTGGGTTAATCGATGATAAGTATGATTTGTCCGCTAAGTACTTGGCTATTTTTCCCATTGTCGCCGCTCTCGTAGTTGTATTTTCTGGAATTGGTATAGGAATTAAATTTTTATCTAATCCATTTGGTGATCCAATCAGTTTAGGTTTTGGTGTGATAGGAGTTCCTGCGTCAGGGATTTTTATTTTTTTGTGGTTACTCGGAATGATGTTTACCACCAAGTTTTTGGATGGTCTTGATGGTCTTGTGGCTGGGATTGGTCTGATAGCTGGTTTAACTTTGTTTGCACTGTCATTAAGTTCACAAGTAAATCAACCTATTACTGCCACCTTGTGTATTATTTTAGTCGGCGCTTTAGCTGGTTATTTAATTTATGCTTTTAATCCGGCGTCGATATTTTTAGGCGAAGGCGGAAGCACTATAGTCGGATTTTTCTTGGGCGTATTTTCTGTTATCTTAGGTGCAAAAATTGCCACTGCATTATTAGTAATGGGGATTCCAATTTTAGATGTGGCTTGGGTGATTGCTCAGCGCGTTTGGTATCGCAAGAGTCCGTTCATCGGTGATCGCTTGCATCTTCATTTTAAATTATTAGACTTAGGGTTCACACAAAAACAAACTGCACTAGTGTTGTATGGAATCTCAGCCGTGTTTGGATTTACTGCAGTATTTTTACAAGCACGTGGCAAACTTGTCGCACTAATTATTTTATTTGCCTTAATGGCTGGATTAATTCTTGGCGTAATTTTTGCATACCGTCGGCGCCAAGCCCACGATGCTGCGCAAGTGGGTGGATAAGTGTGTTGACTCAAGCGTTTATAATTGTTAGAATAGAATGTGTGAAAATTTTAACCCAAAATTTTCGCTACTCTAAACTCTGCACCCCTAGGAGGATTACATGTGAAAGCCAAGCGAGTAGTTGAAGATGAGATAATAGATTATTATACTCGGCTGCGAAATCTTGTTAAGTCTAATCAAAACGGCAACGCTGAAAAGTTTTTTGACGATAACCATCTAATTAAGGTTTGGGAGCCCCTTTTGTATTACGCAATGACCAGAGGTAATTGCCAAGTGAGTAAGGTCATTTTAAAGCGGGTGGTTAGTTATCGACAGTTTACTTTAAGCGAATTGAGGGTTAAAACCTCATTGCTTTTGCACGACATTTCTTACGATTTTAGTAATCGAGTTAAATCTTACATCACATCAGGTGAATTCGAAGCAGAATTCGCTAAATTCACAAATGTTGCAAGTACAGTACATGCTCAATTAAGAGGACGCACTGGAGATGGTGTGGTTAATCTGAAAATGCACCACTTTTCTGGATAACCCCTTACAATTGACAAATTACCAGATAGTCGCTATGATTATCTGGTATTTATTTTTAACTATATTATATGTCATTAGTCGTTATTGCCACCGGCGGAAAGCAGTATTTGGTTGCCAAAGGTGAAAGAATTCAAATTGAAAAGCTTGCCGGAGAAGAAGGCGATAAAGTGATCTTTGATCAAGTTTTAGCCAACATTTCCGAAAGTGATTATGAGCTTGGTAAGCCTATCTTAGAAGGCAAAACTGTTGAAGGTAAAATCCTTAAACAAGGCCGAAGCCCTAAGATTCACGTCTTAAAGTATAAAGCTAAGAGCAAGTACCGAAAAAAGATCGGTCATCGCCAAGCTTTTACCGAAGTCGAAATCACCAAGATTTAAATTCAAAACAAACCGCTCACTATGTGTGGGCGGTTTTTTGTTGCCTTGACAACATTAACTTTTTATACTATACTATGACGTTAGAAAATTTTAGAGGGGGATGTAATTATAGATGAAAATCTTAGAAGCCTTTTTATTTCGGATGATATTAAATGCATCCTTAAAGAAATTAATTTTAGTTGTTGTGGGTATATTCTTTTTTGGTGCTTTGATTATGCCTTTGGCCGAACCATCAGATAGTGCTCTTCAGCACTTTGGTAATTATTCATGGTGGTTTACTGTATCGATTACTGGTACAGGTTACGGCGATATTGTTCCCGTAACCAGACTAGGACGTTTGATGGCTGGTATTGTTATGTGGACCGGTTATTTAGGGATTACGATGTACATTATCAGCAAGTTATTTACAATAGCTCATAGCGAACAGGAGAAAAGAATGAAAGGTTTGGTACCGTTAAATTTGAAGAATCATACTGTTATTTTTGGTAACAGAGGCGATGAGACTTTAAAGCTCGTTGAGTCTTTAAAGAATGATAAAGAAGCATCTCAAGAACCCGTGGTTCTTTGCTCGATGTTGACAACTGAGAATCCGTTTCCGGATGAGGTTGACTTCGTACATGGTGAACTTACTTCTGATGATGTAATGGTTCGCGCTTGTGTGGCGGACGCTGATCGAATTATTGTTCATTCTGATACTGATCAAAAGTCAATCATTATTGCTAATGCTGTGAGGTATCATAATCCAACAGCGACAGTGGTCATCAATTTGGATAATCCCGACAACGAGGTTCACTTACATCGAATTGGCGTTGGCAACAAAGTTGCTTGCGTTAAGCCTATGAATGTTCCGATGATTGTTCGGGAGATTACCAACCCAGGAATTACTCGACAGATTGAAGGCCTGCTAGGTAATACAGGACAGGAATTTTATTCCTTAACTGTTCCGTCTGGAGCACGCGAGCAAACCTTTGGAGAATTGGCCGCCAACTTATTATTGGATTGCCAATCTTTGTTGTATGCAGTTGTCCCAAATCCAAAAGCTGACACTGAGGCAGTCATTAATCCAGGTACTGAATTTGTTATCAGTCCTGGAATGAAAGTCTCATATATGGCAGTTGAGCGATTGAGCCCTCAGCAGATTTCTGAGGTGTTTAGTTAGGATTTTTAGTTAGGAACATACCCTGTTATAACAATAACGGGGTATTTTTTAATCTTGACAATGATTAGTAAATATGCTACAATCTGCAGTCAGAGTGCTAAATTGAAGACTCTGAAGATTTTGATAAAAATGTAATGGAGGCATTTGAATATATGAGATTAGTGTTATTTGCTTTGGTACCAGCTGTGGTGGTATTTGTCGTTACTTTACTTTTCGGTTTTTCCGAAACCGCAATAGTTATTTCTACCGGAGTGGGAGCTGTGCTGGGAGTAATCGTTGGGTTTGCGTCCACCCCAGACTATGATGACGATGAGTTATTTTCTCGCTCATCCAATCGAAGGAGTAACTATGGCGACGGTGTCGGGAGTGCACGAGGCTCAGGGCCTGACAGCCCTCCATCTCAGCGCACTGGGTCGCAGAAACGGCGTGATAACTCGGGTGTTGTTACAGACTCATCGTCACCATTCGATTATGGATATGGTGATTCTACTCACTCATCGTCACACACGGCTGACAGTCCTACTAGTCATGAGTCTGGCGGTCATTCTTTTGGTGGCGGCGGAGACTTTGGTGGCGGCGGAGCAGGTGGAAGTTTTGGTATCAGTCATTCTAGCAGCGCTTCCCATTCCGATACCAGTAGCCACTCTGACAGTGGTGGCAGCAGTGGAGGTGACAGTGGCGGAGGTGGTGACGGCGGGGGCGGAGGTGGTGATTAATATATCACCACATTAGTTTAAAGAGATGCAAATACGCATCTCTTTTTTATTTTGTATATTTTATTTTCCCGCCGGCTCAATCCCTAACTCTTTAAGCTTAGCTTGATACACCTCGTAATCTTCTAAGTAGTCGCTGCGATCGGGATTGTGTTTAGTAGAAGAGACCGCGAGCATTACTGAATTTGGTTCGTAGTCTTTAAAGCCGTGCCAGACGTAGTTGCCACAATATATGCCATCGCCCTGCTTCATGGGAATTTCTTCTTTGCCGTAACCTCGATCAATAATTGCGGTACAGCCGCCTGTGGCCATGACGAATAATTCCTTCTCTATATAATGACAGTGTTGGCCAGTATTACCGTTAAGGTCAGTTAAATAATACACACGTTTGATATCAAAATCTACATAAGTAGCAGCATCGATTTCGAAAAGTTCGTACAAATTGTCGCGACCCTTAACATGTTTAATCTCGTATTTTTTAAATTCTAGTTGCATGTTGACATGCTACCAAAAATAATGTATTGTTACAAGTCGATCAATTTTTAGGAGGAATAAAATGGTTACAATAATTAAGCTTGAACCAATAAGTTTGGGTAAAATGTTTCGTGACTTGAAACGGTTTTTGAACAGGCAGATCAAAATTGGTGCTTTGGCCGGAAAATGGGGCATTGAACAAGAAAGACTTTTAAACCAATCCGCTATCCGTATGTATGCGCTAATGACAATGATAGCTGCAGATATACTCCCTACTAAAAGTTCACCAATTTTTTTACACGTCCGTCATGACTATGAGAAAGTAGTAAAGGCAGCCGCTAATATTTATCATTTGGGACAAAATCTTCCTATTTATCTGGAAGGCAGTGAAGGGCAACATCGTGATGACCCATTTCCTAATGGAAAACCTGGAGTTATTAACGGAGGTTTTAATTTCTGGTACAGACAGTTGAGAAGATTACATGTTCCCTCTGATGATATTATTCCGACAGGTCCATCTTATAATACCCCTGATGAGACTTTAGAGCTTTTAAAATTAGCTCGTTATAACAATTGGGATAGTGTTATTATCATTGGCAATTCATACCAAATGCTGCGCATTGTTCTTGGTACAATTCAATGGATGAAAAAAGAAAATTTTTGGTTGAAGTGCCATTTTGTGATGCCAAGCGGTTATGAATGGACTCAAAAAATGAGAGGTCCTCAAGATTCAGAAGAAGGTGATTTATTTGACCAATTTTGGATTGAGTACAAACGCATTATCGAATACCAGATCAAGGGTGACTTATGTTCACTTCAAGAAGCAATGAATTATCTGTGTTGGGGAAGAAATCTAATTAAAAATAATGTTCTTCCTGTAAACTTATTAAGTGAAGCTAGTGTAACCGAAACTAATTGGGTTTCGTAATTAAAATGTAGCGAGTAAATTTATTTACTCGTTTTTATTATGCTGATTTTGTCTTACATCTCCAAACATTTCAACTTTGACAAAAGACCCTACTTTGGTAGAATGAATTGTAGATTTACTTAGAAATAAACTTAAAAATCGTTAGAAATGAAAGTATTAGTAACCGGTGGAGCAGGATTTATCGGTAGCAACTTTGTTCGCTACTGGTTAAAAAATCACCCTCACGACACAGTCGTGAATTTTGATGCGCTTACTTATGCCGGAAACTTAGATAGCCTTCATGATTTAACAGTTAATCCCGAAACCAAAGATCGCTATAAATTTATTCATGGCGATATTACCGATCCAATCGCAGTGCGCGAAGCAATGCGCGGTGTTGATTTAGTGGCGCACTTTGCGGCAAATTCTCACGTCGATCGCAGTATTGTTGAGCCGGGAAATTTTGTTAACACTAACGTGATGGGTACACAGGTTTTATTAGAAGAAGCTAAGAACGCAGGCGTGTGGCGTTTTCATCATGTGTCCACTGACGAAGTTTACGGAACACTGACTGTTGATGGTGATGAACTCTTTACCGAAGACACTAAGTACGCTCCCAACAATCCATACTCTGCTAGCAAGGCTGGTTCGGACATGGTCGTTCGTTCTTATTACAAGACTTACGATTTTCCTGCAACAATTACCAACACCTCCAACAACTTTGGTGCGTATCAGTTTCCAGAAAAATTTATCCCGTTGTGTATCACTCGTTTACTAGATGGCAAGAATATTCGGTTACATGGCAAAGGCGATCACATTCGTGATTGGTTGTTCGTCGAAGATCATTGCCGTGCGATTGAACAAGTATTGCGCCGTGGCAAACTCGGCGAAGTTTATTTGGTTGCTGGTCGTGCGCAACTTTCTACTTTAGAAGTGGCACAACGCATTTGTAAAGTCATGGGTGTAGGTGAAGATCGAATTGAATTCGTTCCTGATCGTCCAAGTAATGACAAAGCTTACAAACTCGACTGGAGCAAAATTAATCGCGAACTTGGTTGGGAACCGTTGTTCAGTTTTGATGAATGGCTAGAACAAACTATCAATTGGTATCAAAATAACGAAGCTTGGTGGCGCCCACTAGTTAAACAGGGCTTTAGCTGGGGCAGTGTTGGTCACAAAGAAGAAGAAACAGAAGGTAAGGCTGTTAGTGTTCAGCAATCTGCTTACGGAAAAGCCAGTGAAGCTATTTCTAACTCGTCTGATTCACAACCAATTACTTTTTTAGAAAATTCCGGAATTCCAGCTAAACATCATTCAGATCAAAAACAGAAGGTATTAATTTTTGGTAATGGCCAGATGAGCATGCATTTCCGCAAGCATTACGAAGCACAAGGCGTGGAGGTGGTTATCGCCGCGTTGCCAGAAGTTAATGTTTTGAACGAGGTTCAAGTTGCAAATACTATTGATCAAGTTAAACCAACAGTGGTCTTTAACTGTACTGGCATGACCAATGTTGATTGGTGTGAAGCTAATCAAGAAGAAGCCTTAGCGGTTAATGTTCGTGGTGCCGAAAATATTGCTCGTGCTTGCATGCAAAAAAATGTTTACATGGTTCATTTTTCTACCGGCTATGTTCATGACTCTAAAGATATTACTGACGAACGCACAGAACTTGATCGCCCGAATCCAATTAATTTTTATGCACATACAAAAGCTAAAGCTGATGAGAGCTTAGCGCAGATGGCCAAGGTTGGGTTGAAGGTTTTGATTGTTCGAACTAATGCTTTGTTATCCGCCGTGCCACATCCAAAAAATGTGTTGGCCAAGATGACAATCTATCAAAAGTTTCACGATACTTATAGTTCAATGACAATCATTGAGGATCTCGTGGTTGCTACAGCTAAATTAGTTGAACAGCAAAAAACTGGTTTGTACAACGTTGTAAACCCTGGATTAACTTCACCGCTACGAATTGCCAACATGCTAAAAGAAATTATTAATCCTGACATGCAAATCGAACAACTCAGTAAGGCTGATGTCGAAAAAATGTATGCCGTGTTGCGACCAGATAGTATTTTATCGATTGCAAAATTGAACCGCGAAGGAATCCAGATGCCAGAAATTAATCAACGCTTACGCGGAATAATTACTGTATTGCGTGATAATCTACGAAGCGAATCTGCTAAAGAGATTATGACCTTTACTGCTCAAGAAGATCAAAAGAAAAAAGACCTTAAGCAGGTTCAAGTAATCAATAACTTATTTAACAAAAACAGTTAATGGATAACGCGCCCAAAGTATCAATTAATATTTTAGGAACAAACGAAAAACATTTGCTAGAGCGAGCTATCTCTAGCATTTTTAAACAAGATTATCCAAATTACGAAGTACTATATATAGACAACGCTTCTTCGGATGGCTCAGAAGAATTTGTACGCCAGCGATTTCCGCAAGTAAAAATTTTACAGACTGGTGAGAATCGCCATTATGGCCCAGCGCATAATAAAGGTTTTAAGGCAACAGATAGTGAGTTGATTTTGATTTTAAATGCCGATTTAGAATTGGCGGATAATTATTTATCCGAAGCTGTGGCAGCAATGATGCGCGATCCAAAAATTGCCGGAGTGAGTGGTAAAACTTTACGACCAAAAAAGAATCCCAATGATCCAAACGAGCCGCAATTAATCGATAGCACAGGTTTAACTATTGATCGTATGCGTATTGTGCGCGATCGTGGTCAGTGGGAAGTGGATAAGGGTCAGTATGATACACCTGGAGAAGTGTTTGCGTTATGTGGTTCCAATCCTGTTTACCGCCGCGCCGCGCTTTTAGACGTTGCCATTGATGGCGAAATTTTAGACGAAGACATTACCGCGTTCTTTGATGACTCCGACTTAGGCTGGCGATTGCAACATCAAGGTTGGAAAGTTTGGTATCAGCCAACTGCGATTTCTTATCACGAACGCGGGGTAGGACAGAGTCCAGGAGGTTATCGCCATTTGTTTGCTCTGGTTAAATATCGTCGTCGTTTTAGCTGGCGTAGCAAACAGCTCAGCTGGAAGAACAAAATGTACATTGTTATTAAGAATGATTTTGGTAAAACTCTGCGCCGCGATTGGCTGCGCATCGTCGCGCGCGAAATAGTCACTTTTGGTTTTATTTTAATTTTTGAAACCAAGACTTTAGCTGTTGTCCCAACTATTTTTAAACAGTTGCCAAACATCTGGCGCAAGCGCAAAATTATTAAGCAGCGCAGTGTACTAGGCGACAACAATATCGACCGCTTCATTATCAAATAATCCGCCAACTATTTTTATGGACATTTCATTTGTAATCACTCCTTGGAATTGTAAAGATTTACTGCAAGCTACCTTGAAGTCGATTTTTGCGAGCCAGACTAAATTCAGTTACGAAGTCATTGTATACGATCATGGTTCTACTGATGGCAGTTTAGAAATGGTAGAAGCTGAGTTCCCACAAGTTGATTTAATCCGCGGTGGTGATGTTGGGTTTGCCGCAGCTAATAATGTCGGACTAAAAAAATCCACTGGTCGTTATGCAGTTTTGCTTAACGCCGACACTGAACTCTCTACCGACACAATCGAAACCATGATTACTTTCATGGATGAAAATCCCAAAGTAGGAATCGCTACAGGGAAAGTTGTTTTAGCAGTTAGTGGTAAACTCGACAAAGCTTGTCGACGAAGTTTTCCAACACCGTGGGTATCGGCGGCTCGTATCAGTGGCCTTTCAAAAATCTTTCCTAAAAGTAAATTATTCAACCGATACAATTTTGAATACTTAAGTGAAGACGAAGCTTACGAAATTGATAGTTGTGTAGGTGCCTTCGAAATGATTCGTCGCGAGACAATGGATCAAATTGGTTTACTAGACGAGACCTTTTATATGTACGGCGAAGATATTGATTGGTGCTATCGCGCTAAGCAAGCTGGTTGGCAGGTCTGGTATTATCCAAAAACTACGATTTTGCATTACAAAGGTTATCTGTCTGGCAAGGCGAGTGGTAAGAAAAAACATAATCCACGTCCAACTTGGGAATTTCATCGTGCCATGATCATTTTTTACTACAAGCATTTTTACAAAAAGTACCCTAAGCCTCTATCATGGTTAATTCTACTAACTATTTGGGCAAGATATTTATTGGTTGCGCGCTTCAAAATTTACCCATCTGCTTCATTTTCTGGAGCACCAAATCCATATTTAAAATAAATGCGTGTTGACTAAATTAGCATTTTTAGATATAATGTGGTTTAATTGATATAGAACTAACCAATTTTTATGCCACCTACAGTTAACGACGACGATAAAAAATTCCCTAATGCCACCGAAGGTATCGCTGGCTTGTTAAACATTACTGCGCACGGTAACACAGGTCCACGGCCAGTTGACCAAGAGACATCTGAAGAGACATCTGAAGAATCAGCTGAGTCAACCTCTATGTTCGCAGAAAAATCAGTTGCACCACCAAGCAATTTGCCATTTGCAGATCAATCCGAGGATGAACATATGGACGAACTTGTAGGTGAACCAGTTGCTCAACCAACAAATGAGCCTAAGGATATAGCCAGCATGTTAAGTAGTCAACCAGTAAAGACACCAGAAGGAAAAATTGAAACGGTTGCCCAGGATCCTCCAGTTGGTACTAACTTAGAATCTACAAAAATAGTTAACCGCGGTTTTAATGTCATAAAAAAAATCCTACCTTACGTAGTAATTTTTGCCATTGCTATAGGTTTGTATTTTTTCTATTTTAATGACTTTAGCTTTACGAGCTTATTTAATTCCCAGACTCTTAAACTAGAAAGTATAACCAGTTCTAATACTAATAAAGAATATGAACAGCTTAAAAAAGATGCTGCGGCGGATTACGCTGTTTGGCTTAATCAATTTTTTACTGATGTTAATGACGATAGTATTTCGAGCATGGACGCCGATGTATCTGGTAATGGTTTAACTAACTTTGAAAAATATTTACTCAACTTAAATCCGAAAGTTTATTCTACTCGTGGCGGAACAGGGGATGGTCAGTCCGTACTAGATGGTGTTAATCCTTGGACAGGCAAAACTTTTACAGATAAACAAAAACAACTAGTAGAAAAATATCTAAACCCAGAACTAATTAGCAACCGAATTACTGCAGCGGCAATTACTCGAGGCGTAACTAAATATGCACAATATGTAAATCCAGACTCCCCTTACTACATTGATCCAGCAACTCTTCAACAGGCTGGTAGTAGCACTCAAGCCGTAGTTACTCCTACTCAGATTTCTACCACAACTCCGGCGAATATTCCAACCAACCAACAACCAAGTAATACTGTTAGTAATTTGCGACCAGACGAATCTATTGATCAAAGTAAACCGGCAATGTTAGACATTCCCGCGAATAAAATTTCTGTACCGTTAACATGGACTCAGGACGTCAAAGATTTTGAAGTAGATTTAAAGAAGGGTGTAGTGCATTATCCAGGCACGGCAATGCTAGGTGAAGTTGGTACGAGTTATATTTCTGGACATTCAAGTGGTTACGCATGGGACAAGAGCCCTTATAAACAAATTTTCGCTGGCTTAGGCGGCGTTAAAGATGGAACTTCATTTTCTATCACTGCAACTCAAAAGAACGGTAAGACTGTGAAGTATAATTATATTGTTGATCATCGAGGTGAATTTGCCGCTAATGACCAGGCTCAATTCTTAAGCACCTCTGACTCTGTAGTAGCTTTATCGACTTGCTGGCCTGTTGGGACTACGGCGCGTCGATTAGTTCTTTTTGGTAAACTAACTCAAACTGAAAGAAGCTAAAATTTAAAAAAAAGACAGTATATTATTTTCTTTCGACTTACATGTCTACGTCGCCTTCACTGCTTCCGCAGTGGGCGACTGTGACCTGATAGTCTCTAGAAAAACAATATGCTGTCTTTTTGATATTAAACTTCTTTTATTTATGCCAATTTTTCAATAACGGCGTTTTGGCTTTAGCCTTGACAAAATGGCTATTTTGTGCTAATATATAACTTCGGGTCAATAGTATTGATTTAATGATAAATAGTAGTTATTATTGAGTGTTAGATAGGTTTCTGCTCGTTTCCCCTGGTATTTTACTACAGTCAGGCAGGAAATGAGCGAAAACATGTCTGGCACCGCGTCAAACAGTTGTAATACTAACGCTGTACGCGCGTTACAATAGACATAGATCTTTAAAAAATTCCTAGGGAGGGAATATGAAAAAAATTGCTATTATTGTGTTATTTGTTGTTGCTTTTTGTTTTGTTTCGCCGAGTTCATCGTATTCCCAGGGTAAAGATCGTTTGAAGATCGAAGTCCGGGGATTTGATAACAACGTTCAAACACAGCTAATGGTTTCCAAGTTCATGGCCGACAACGCCGACTGGGCAATCGTAGTTGATGCCAATCCAAAATGGATCATGAGAGTTACTCAACAATCTGGATATGGTCAAACTTGGACACAGGTTGACCAAAAAGCTCAAACCAGGAACAACATGGTTCGTTCGGGAAACCAAACGATTCGCAGCGTTACGAGAAATAGTCCATTTGATAGCTGGTGGGGACGAACGATCAAACAGACTATCCGTCAAGCTGGTCAAAGTCAATTGCAACGCTTCGCTAAACCGGAGCGGTATCAATACCGAAAGGAGCAGTCGAGTGTAACGGTCGAAGTAATCGATCCGATCACTCGTGAAGTTGCTTCTAAGGCAATCGGCATCACAACAATTACCGTCAAAACTTTGCGTATGTCCGGCTATGAACCGCAAACGTATTTAGTTGAAGGTGATCTTTCGTCGGTTGGTATCGAGGCGGGTGCAAACCTGTTCGGAACCTACCGACAGCTCTTGCAGTTGTCAGCGTTTATGAACGCACAACGGCCGGAAAACCATATCATACAATAGGAGTACTGGAATGAAAATATTTGCAAGTATGTTGGTGATTATGGCGGTGGTGTTTAGTACGCTGCTGCCTCCGTCAGTCTCTGCTGTGACTCCGTTCACACCACAGACGAGTTCTATTTTATCGGATCAGGTTTTTACACCTGAGCCGATGGGTCCATTTGTCGCTCTTGCGGCAGGCAATTCATCCTACTATAGAAATGATCAAGTTATCTTTCAGGGTAGTGTTGTACGATTGAGTTCGGTTGATCTTCACATCGGTGCAGATCCAGAAATACCAGGCGGCGATCAATCGGCGCCTGCGAGTGATGAAGTCGATACTTATTTGACTGAGCCGATCATCGTTATTACTCGGGCTCGTAGCAGGAGGTTTATACTCGGTACAGTTAATCCGGTAATCAACGGCGTTAAAGTCGTTGTGCGGCGGATTAAGGCTACAGGTAAAATTATCGAAATCCTTAATTGTGGTAACTGGACCAGAGCACTCAACAGTGATTACACTTTTGAGTGTGATACTACGGTAGGGCCTTGCGTTCCTGGAGCGATGGAGATCAAAACAACCGAAGAAGTTTCGCCTGACGGCAAAACCAAAACAGTTGTTACTGTGTCTAGTGATGGTTGTACGACCAAGGTTGATACTAGGGTTGTGACAACTGAAATCAAAGAGGTTTGTACTGAAAATTCTTGGCTCGATGTATTTGAGCATGGTGATGTGAACGGTAAACTTGGAAAATCTTTTAAGGCCGACGAGGTTATCGGACAACTGCCGCAAGAAATTCAAGACAACATCCATAAATCTCTGGGAGGTAAGAATAAGATCAATTATATCTTCGTTCAGAGAGGTGCGTGCGAGAGCCAAGCGAGCTTGATTAGAGTTCGTTGGTTCCGCAAAGATGGAGGTCTCTCAAAATGGGTTTACTTCTTGGTTGGAATGGGTGTCGGGGTCGGCCTTGGTTACATTATAAGAGGGTCCCCTGACAATCCGGTTTTCCAAGCGGCAAAGGCCGTCACTAAGGGAAAGAGTGAACCGATTCGAAAAACTATTACAGGGTCTGGTGTCACTAAAGGTGTGGTCGGATCGCGGCCCATAAGCCCGACAAGGTAATAGCATAATTAGCACTTTAATTAGCGTAATACACGGCTTCGAACATTTGTTTGAAGCCGTTTTTTTATATCCAAAATTTGGTACAATTTGCCCGTTCAAAATGCTATAATGTAGGTAATAAATAAATAGGCTAAATAAGCCTAACTTTTTGAAATTAATCTATATATATGAATAAATTGTCCGTGGTGATTCCCGCTTATAATGAAGAAAAGCGTATTACCGAAACCTTGCAAAATATTGATGGCTATCTCGAAAAGCAGCCTTATGATTACGAAATTATTGTTGTAGTGAACAACACCAAAGATAAGACTTTTGAAGTCGTTCAGAATCTCGAAAAAACTACTGTGCAAAAAGCTGTGGCTATGAATTTAGTAGAGGGCGGCAAGGGTAACGCGGTGCGTCGTGGGATTTTAGAAAAAGCGACCGGCGACATTGTGATGTTTATGGATGCCGACAATGCTACACCGATTTCGGAAATAGAAAAGTTCTTGCCATTCTTTGAACAAGGGTACGATGTGGTAGTTGGTTCTCGCTACACTAACCCTGATTTGGTTAAAGTGCACCAGCCTTTTTACAGAATCATTTTATCGCGTATGAGCAACTTGTTGATTCAATTTTTAGCCGTTCCAGGAATTAAAGACACTCAACTTGGTTTTAAAGCTTTTACTGCTTCAGCTGCAAAAGATATTTTCCCAAAAGTAAAAATTTTACGCTGGGGCTTTGACATGGAAGTTTTGACTCTTGCCTTGGCGCATGGTTTTAAAATTAAAGAAGTGGGTGTGTCTTGGACCGAACATGGTGGCGGTCACGTTCCTCTCAAGGCTTACTTAGAATCATTGATCGATTTGTTTAAGATCAAATTCCGCTCCATTGCTGGGCAGTATAAGAAGTAGTCAATTATTTGAAACTTTTCCTCAGTTTAAGCGTCTAAGTTAATGACAACTAACTCCAATGTTATTAAATCTTAACCAGAGAATTTATCAATTTTTAATTCTGCCGTTATTCGCGGCAGTTTTAGTCTTGGTCCCAGCTCCATCTGCAGTTTTAGCTCAAGCTAGCTCTGTGGCTACAGTAAACTTTTCCTATACTACAAAGCTAAATTCTCCTAGTGCCCTGACTCAGCTAGGGCAGGTGGGTACTAATATTAGTCATCAATTTGAATTTTCAAAAAGCGCAGAGTTTTTAAATATATATACATTTCAATCCTCTCTTCCGATTGAACAGTTGCGCAAGCAACTCGTGGGCCCGCAGTCAAATCAAGTTAAGTATTTGGATTATGACTTAGGTGTTCAAGCCGGAGCGCTCACTGTAACGCAATTACCAAATGATCCAAGTTTTACCACCAACGCTTCAAATATAGACAAGCAGTGGGGTTTGGTTAAGGCTGGGTTTGTAGAAGGTTGGGAAAAAACCAAAGGTGACACTAAGGTTGTTGTAGCCGTAGTTGATACAGGTATAGATCGTACTCATGAAGATATTACTGCAACTAGATTTGTTGATGGCTATAATGTTCTAACTTCTAAAGTGATCTCGCAGTTTTCTAACTCGGATGATAATGGTCATGGGACTCTGATTTCTGGTGTTGTAGGAGCAGTTTCAAATAATGGAGTTGGTATTGCAGGAACTAACTGGAGCATAACTTTAATGCCAATCAAAGCATTAAACTCATCGGGCACTGGTTCGGCTAGCCAGATTTCGGAAGGAATAGTGTGGGCCACAGATCACGGCGCTAATATAATAAACTTATCTTTGGGTGGCGTTGGGTTTGCTCATGATACAACTTTATCTAACGCTATTACTTATGCTTTTGAAAAGAATGTAATTATTGTTGCTGCGGCAGGTAATGATGTTGCGATTACTGGCGGTAATTTGGATACTGAACCAGTCTTTCCAATTTGTAATGATAATGGAAAGAATATGGTAATTGGAGTTTCTGCTTCTGACAGCAATGATCTCAAGCCCGACTTTGCTAATTATGGGAAGGCTTGCGTCGATATAGTTGCACCTGGAAAGCGAATTTTATCTACTATAAACCATGACCCAGCAACAGGAAATAGTGCGCCAGATTCATACGCCTATGCCTCTGGGACGTCCTTGTCAGTTCCATATGTAAGTGGCCAAGCAGCTTTATTAAAGTCTTTATATCCATTTGCTTCTAATCGCCAGATTCGTGATCGAATTATTTCTACCGCAGATAATATTGATAATTTTAACACCACCAAGTGTGGTGGCAGTACTTGTAAAGGCTTGCTCGGTAGTGGTCGAATAAACGTGGCAAACAGTTTAAGAGATATTATACCAACTCTTGTCGATGGAGATGTGGTTCAAGTTAATAACAGTGGTGATTGGTATTTAATAAACGGTGGTAAGCGGCAAATCATCTCGCCTTTTGTACGCAGTCAACGGTTTGTAGGAGTTACCCCTAAACAAGTTTTTTACTCCGAAATAGAAAGATTCTCCGAAGGATCTTTTGCTGAGCCTAAGGATGGTACCTTAGTTAAGTCGCCGGACAATAGCACGGTTTACTTTATGAGTAAGGGTTTGCGGTTGCCAGTGACTTATCAGATTTTTCAGTTATATCATTTTGACTTTAAAAACGTCTTCACTTTATCACCAGCCGAAGTTAACTCTTGGGTGATGGGTGGATTTTTAACTCCTCCAGAAGGCACTTTGGTGCGCACTCCAAAAAATCAAACTGTATATTGGGTTGTGGGGCAAGTTCTTCACCCAATCAATTACAAGTTTTATATAGACAGAGGCTTAAATATTTTTTCAGTAATTTACGTACCCGACAATGATTTAACTAAATTACCAACAGGGGAGAGCTACACCTTATAATTTAACTGTTTTCTTATGCCTAAAAAAATAATTTTTGGCTTACAAGGATTGAGTTAATAGAGCGAATACATTAAAATAAATCATATGACTAAAAAATCTTTACTTTTTATACTTGCAACTGTTGTAGTTTCTTCATTAGGAATTACGCCGAATTTAGCTCAAGCCCAAGAAGCTGTTTTACCAGGTTTTACACCGAATCGTTTGATAGAAGATTCTGTATTTTCCGACAAGACCACTTTTGGTGGTAGCGAAGGCATTCAGAAGTTTTTAGAAAGCAAAAATAGTATTTTAGCTAATAAGTCCTCTGACTTCGTGGCTAAATTGCGTGAACCAAATAATGCTGCACTCAAAACTACCCTAGAAGACTCTCGTCCTAGTTTGGACCATCTACGTACTGCAGCAGAATTAATTTGGGATGCCAGTCAGACCAGCGGCATAAATCCTCAGGTTGTAATTGTAACTTTGCAAAAAGAACAAGGACTTATTACAGCTCGACAAAATGCTACACCAGAACAAGTTCAAACCGCGCTAGATTACGCTATGGGTTTTGGTTGTCCAGACTCCGGTGGTTGCGGCGCACTGTATAAAGGATTTTATTATCAGTTGTTTGGAAATGTTGATGCCGAAAATAACCGTTATCTTGGTGCGACTAAGTCTTTAATGAAATCATTTACTACCCCAGGCGGTCGCGGCCCGTTTTATAACGGTGCAGTTTCTAAAGTAGGCGACACAATTATATTAGGCAATACTTTGGGTGGTTACAGTCCTATCGAAGCTCAGCAGAGCGTTATCATCGAAAATTCAGCCACTGCAGCACTTTATAGATTTACTCCACACGTCTTTAATGGTAACTACAATTTTTGGCGATATATGAACCAGTGGTTCCGTTATCCAACAGGAACTATCATTAGCAGTCCTAACGGACAAAAGTACATGATCCAAAATGGTAGTCGTTTGCAAGTTAATGACTTTATCGCTCGTACTCGTAATTTAAATTTGGCTAGCCCAATCATGTTGTCGTTTAATGAATTAGAGAGCTATCCAGACGGCGGCTTGCTCGGTTTGGCTGATAATACCGTGGCGATTGCAGAAGGTAAAGTCTACGTGTTCTTGAATAACAAAAAACACGCCGCTAGTCCGTTTGTAATTACTCAACGTGGTTTGTCTATGAATACCGCTGTTAATGCAAGTGTGGCAGATTTAGCGACATACGTAGACGGTCCACAATTAACTCCTTCCGAAGGGTCTGTGTTACGAGGTATCAATGGCCCTGCGGTGTATATAGTTCAAAACAATCAATTGCGATTAATCTCGGCTTTAGTTTTTGCACAGCGTAATTTAGCTAACAAAATTCAACTTCTTCCTGATGCCGAATTAGCGCTCTATCCTAAAGGTGGTTTTCTTCCACCATTTGATGGTACCTTAGTTAAATCTCCGAGTGTGCAAACTGTGTTCTTGGTTCGCGATCAAATTAAACGTCCAATGACTGGCTTAGTATTTAAAACTTACGGATTTAAGTTCGCGGATGTAAAAACAATAAGTGATGATGAACTGCTTGGAATGCCAACTGGTACAATTGCCGAACCAAAAGATCCAACTTATTATCAAATCGCTGGAAGCGGCGAACTATATATTTATAAAAATGCTAGTCGCCACTTTGTGTCTAAATTTGTGGCCAAGCAAAAAGCTATTACTGCAGACGTGACCTTTAACACTGACGAAGTTGCAAATTGGCCCGAAGGGGATGCCATTTTGCCAAAAGAAGGAACGCTTGTTAAAGCAGATAATAGCGCCACTGTTTATATTGTAGAAAATGGTCAGCTACTAGCTCTAAGTGGTGCCGATTTTACGACCCGTAAGTTAAGCTTTAAAAATGTAAATGTTTTGTCAGGTGCAGAAGTAGCCAAGTACCCAATTAAGGGAGCAAATGAGCGATCTTAATTAAATCCTCCATATTTTAGCAAATAAAAATCCCGAGAAGTTTGCCTTCTCGGGTTTTGCCTTTTGGCAATTTGCCTGTAGTCGATGTTAATGACCTAAAATATTATTCATAATTTTGGCCGTATCCGCATTGATCAAGAGCATACATGCTTTGCAGTCTTTGATGGCTCTCGCTTGATCGCTAGTCATTTTAGACGGCATTATCGTGTTCAGGTTATGAATTACTGAGTACGGAACACACGTCTTTTTGTGATTAATTGTGCGACATTTTTCGCACCGATTGACATGGTCAATTACCTTTTCTTCAACAGCGGGATTACGAAGACTTCCTACTGCATTCACGATTGTAGTTGTCGGGCATCCAATTTCACTCATTGTGTTTATTGTATATTCTCCTTTTAAATTTCTAACATCAAATTTTATCATATTATAGCACTTTTGTCAATCGTTCGCGATAGTCTCGGTCTGCTACAATATATGTAATGTCATCACCATCTAAAAATATTCTGTGGCTATCGGTTTCCAGGGTTGTCTCTGTGGGCCTTTTATTTTTAGCTTATACACAGTTACTTCGTTATTTGGGCCCAGAGCATATGGGACGTTTTCAGTTCGTATTGTCATTTGTCACGCTATTTGGTGTGGTAATAGATTTTGGAATCCAACAGTACGTTATCAAAAAAATTAGCGAAGATCGCACAAAGGCCAAAATGTACTTCCATAACTTTTTAGCTGTTGAAGTTGTTATGGCATGTATTGTTTATGCAGCAATGGTTGGCACAGCTCTTTTTAATGGATACGAACCATTAGTAGTCCACGCGATTATGTTGGCCGGGGTAGGGGTGGTTGTGACTGGTTTGACATATCCTTTTCTGGCAGTTATCAGTGCATTTTATGACCTTAAAAAAGCAGCTTTTATAAACTTTATTGCTTCGGCGGTTAATGTGATTGTGATTTTTGTGACAATTTGGTTTGGGGGAAACATTGTGATGTTGACTAGTCAGCAAATTATTTATGCTGTAATTGCCATAACTTTGTACTATCATTTTGTACAAAAATATATTGGCCCACCTGAGATACTAAAAGGTTTAAGAAAACTGGACTTTAAATTAATTAAAAAAATCTTCGTTGCTGCACTGCCGTTTGCTATGTTGGTTGGATTTAGTACTGTGTACAATCGCATTGATATTGTTTTGATTAACAAGTTTTTAGGGTATACCCAAACTGGATTGTACGCTGCAGCTTATAAGTTTTTTGATCTGCTAGCCTTTTTTCCGGCAGTGGTGTCGCACTCACTGTATCCTTTGTTTGCTAGTTTAATGGCTGAAGGTAAATTAGAAGAAGTCCGTACAATATTGGAGCGCTACCTTCGCTTTATGGCCGCTGTCGCGCTACCTATGGCAACAGGGGTAATGTTACTAGCAGGACCAATAATTAAACTTTTAGCAGGTGATGAATATGCTGCAGCTGCTAATATTTTGGCAGTAGTAGTTTGGGCTCCAGCAATTTTATTTTTATATATCGTAGTAAACTCTTTAGTAATTTCGCAACTAACTAAGTTTGCTGTTGCGATTACGGGAGCGAACGTAGTCATTAATATTATTGGGAACTTAATTTTACTGCCGCGTATTGGTATTATGGGTGCTGCAATTATGACATTGGTATCCGAAAGCATCCAAGGATTGTTTTATTTTTATTTCGTTCGGAAAAAAATTACTAAATTCAAATTTTTGGTTAACTTATGGCAACCCTTTATTGCAAGTAGTGTAATGGGTGTAGTGGTGTATATGTTGCGTGATCAATTTTTATTGATTCCAGTTATCGCGGGTGCGGTAACGTATGCAGTGGCTTTATTGGTACTAGGCTTTTTTAGTAAGGATGATTTAAAATTCTTTATGAATCTAATGCGTAAGAGTTATGACGAGTCTTAGTAAGCTTGGTTATATTGGCGTTAAAAAAAAATTGACGCCGGTTGCGGTTGTACCAGAACGCATTATGATTTTTGGTACGTTTGATATTATCCATAAAGGTCACAGAAATTTTTTTAAGCAGGCTAGGGAATTGGCCAAAAATCCTTTTTTGATTGTATCCATAGCCCGCGCCACAAACGTAAAACGAATCAAAGGCCGTGCTCCGCGCCACACCGACCAACAACGGCTCGCTGCAATTGCGGCTTTACCAGAAGTCGATAAGGTTGTCCTCGGGGGTGCGCGCCAATATATCCCACATATTGTGCGCGAAAGGCCAGATATCATTGCTTTAGGCTATGACCAGATAGAGTACGTGAAGGGATTGCGCACCGCTTTAATAGTAAAAGGACTCAAACCCAAAATTGTGCGTTTAAAACCCTATAAAGAGCACATATATAAGACTTCTATTATCGATAGAACTTGACAAAACCTCCAATAAATGATACAATTGGAGGTTAATTTTATGGAGGTAAAATGAAAAAAATAATTGATGAATTTGATTTTGAATCTATCCGTGGAATTTGGCGGGTAGGTAATTCTTTATACGTAGTGGATCAGCCAGCTCTTCTAGAGCTACTAAAGCAAAAGCTCGATGTATTGGGTTATAGGTTAACAGATCTCGTTCAAGAAGCAAATAAAAATTGCGTTAACGATAGAAATTTTGGTCATGTCGGCCAGACAAATACTGCATTAACCAATCGTGGTTCATTTCAAAAACAACGCCAGGCGTTGTGGCGAGCGACGCTCAAGACCAAATCTTTTTTCCGTTGCAACTCATGTAACGAAAAAATGACTTTCAAGCCGGTTAAGAGCGGGCAGAAATGTAAGAATTGCGAAAAAGTCCTATGGAATCGAGTTACCAAGGGTTCAAAGATTCGCGGTCGGTTTAAACCCCACAAACCTAAACAGACTACAAAAGTCGACTTCACTGCTTATGTTCATTCCTACAACCCCGAAACCTTAGAGCTCTTGCTTGAGGACAGAATTTACGGCGGAAAGTTTACGAACAACGAACAAGCTAAAAAGTATTTTCATGAACATTCCCATAAGTGGAAAAGGGTCACAATTGGCAAAAAGACCTATATCAAGGTCATCATGCCGATTACGAAGGTACAACTTTTTGTTCCTCATATCCACGCTTTTCAAATCACGGGTGAATATATCAATTACCACGAAGTAAAGGTCTGGAATGGCCAAGAGTACCGACTTTTACCCATCACCGAAAAATTCAGAATTTATGAAGCTTGGGAATGGTCACTTGATGAAATCAATAAGATCTTATCCAAGCGGAAGAAATAATAGGCTGATCAAAATCAAACAAGCGCGCAACTACAGAGTTGCCGCTTTTTTATTTTGTTACCTATTCTCAAATTAAGCGTAATAGTACTTGAAAATAGCAAAAATACCTCAAATAATATAGAATAAATGCAGAAAGAAGCAACTCTAACAATGGACTTTGCATATCAAACTCCGGATACAGCCACAGACGAGGTCGTATCCACAGAGGCTACTAGCAGAGCAGAAATAGATAAAGCATTAGTAGTCAAAATTCAAGCGGGCGAAACCGAAAATTTCGTGTTGCTTTATGACGCTTATTTGGATAAGATTTACCGCTTTTTGTATTTCCGCACTTCGCATCAAGAAACTGCCGAAGACCTAGCTAGTCAAGCATTCCTCAAAGCTTTTGATAAGATCCAGAGCTTTGATGCGAGCAAGGGCACGTTTCAGAGTTGGCTGTATCGAATCGCTCATAACTTATTAATTGATCACTATCGAGTGCCAAAGCGTGATGTGGATATATCTGCTGCCGAGAATATTGCATCAAATAGTTCTCCAGAGCAAGACACAGAGCGAGAACTAACCATTGCACAAATTCAAAAATTATTAACAACATTACCAGAGGCGTCTCAAGAATTAATTGTTTTGCGAATATGGGAAGAACTTCCATATTCAGAAATTGCCAAGATTATGGACAAAAGTGAAGCTAGCCTAAAGATGCAGTTTTCGCGCATTATCGCAGGATTGCGTAATCATCCAATGCTTATGCTTTCAATCATAATCGTAGCAACATGGGGGACAAACTTATGAATTTAAATAATCAACAATTTAATGCCAAAAAACTTGATAGCGAGTTAGATGAAATCGATCAAGAAACTTTAGCAAAGTTATCTAAGCTAAAGTCTACAGCCAATCAGGTTCAGCCTGATAAGCAGTTTGCTAATCTATTTCGTGAAGAGTTATCTCAGCATGTGCAGGAGCGCGTTGTTATTTCATCAAATCAAACTTATAACAAATCATTAACATTCTTTGGCTTTATGAATAAAATTATTATTCCTCTGGTTGCTGTTGCAATTGTTGCATCTGGAACCGGTTACTGGTACGCCAGTAAAAATGATCCAGCATTATTAGGAGTTGGTGATAACCAACTGCTTTCTGGAAAATATGCAGTTACCGAAGTAGATGAAAATTCGTTTGGTGATCTTAACAAAATTAATATCATTGCCGCAGATCAAGTGGGTGGTAATGGTGTAGGTGCAAACTCTTCGATGGCTCAGGCTGAACGTGGTGCTGCACCAAATGTCCCAAGCACTTCCACTGCTAGCCCTGCCGTTGGTACTGACAAAATGATCGCCCCATCTGAACCTTATCCTTGCGGTCCAGATTGTCCTATTTCGTACAAATTTAAATATGCAGGCAAAGATTTAAGCGGTTTGTCAGACGAAGAATCTGTGCTCAAGCGTTCTAAGCCAGAACAACCAGCAACTTTAGTTTCTCGCTTGCTTCGCATGTTCAGCTTTGGACTAATCGACTTATCTAAGTTCCAGAATGCTCGCATGCAATCAGTTTCGTTTTTGGAAGATCGTGAATATGGTTTGGTGGCAAATATTGATCTCAACATAGGTACTATCAATATGTATCAGAATTGGGAAAAGTGGCCTCAGTATCCATATGGATGTTTTGGCTACACTTGTGGTAATACACCAGTACTAACTCCAAAAGATATCCCATCTGATACCGAACTAATTGATATTGCTAAGCAGTTTATGAATGATTATCAGATTTCTGCCGAAGGCTATGGTGATCCGTTTGTGAACGACTCTTCTAACTGGCGTGTTCTTTATGACCAAACCAATGATAAGAGCAATGTTTATTTACCAGAACAAATTAATGTTGTATATCCGTTAGTCCTAGAAGGTCAAACAGTTTACGATGAAAGTGGAAATAAATCCGGATTAAATATCACAATTGACGTTCGTAGCCGCAAAGTAGCAGGATTGTATGACCTAAATACTAAGCAATATCAAAAGTCTGCCTACAAAGGCGAAACCAATGTTAAGCGTATCCTTGAAGTCGCTGAACGCGGTGGTTACCGTAGCTACAACTATGAATATCCAGGAAAAGTTGTAACTTTAGAGCTTGGTACTCCAACTATTCAAATGGTACGTATGTGGTACACGCAAGACATGAACAAGCAGGGTGAAGAATTATATTTACCTGCTTATGTCTTCCCGATTAATAATGCCGAACAAACTAACTACTGGCGCAAGAACGTAATCGTGCCGTTGGTTCGAGATATTTTAGATAATGAAAATCAAGGATATCCAACCCCAATGCCTATGTCAGATGCTGGTAATAGTGGTAGTGCCGGAGGTGCCCCGGCTGTGCTTCCAGAAACTACTGACGTACCTAGTACTGACAGTAATTAACACTTAAATTAAAAAGACCTTTCTAGAGAAGGTCTTTTTATATGTTAAAATAAATTTATATGACAGATAATTTTCAAACTGCAGTATTTGGCGGAGGATGTTTTTGGTGCACCGAAGCAATTTTCCAAAAATTGCGCGGCGTCAAATCGGTTCTGCCGGGGTATGCTGGTGGGGAGACTGAGAACCCAACTTATGAACAAGTCGCTGGGCGCAGCACAGGCCATGCCGAGGTTATTCAATTTGAATATGATCCAAGTTTAATTTCCTATCGAGATTTATTGGAAGTCTTTTTTGCCACACATGATCCAACGACTTTAAATCAGCAAGGTTACGATAAAGGCCCAGAATATCGTTCTACTATTTTATATAATAGTGATGAGCAAAAGTTAGAGGCGGAGAAGATTATTGCCGAGCTTAATGAAGCGCATGCTAACGATAAGCCAATCGTCACAGAGATAAAGCAATTGAATAAGTTCTATCCAGCCGAGCCGGAGCATATTAATTTTTATCAGAACAATCCTAATTCACCGTATTGTCAGATAATAATTAATCCAAAGATAAAAAAGTTCAAAGAAAAATTTGCGTCTTTAATTGAAGAATAATATATGGACAAAATTATAAAAACCGAAGAAGATTGGAAAAAAGATCTTACCCCTGAGCAGTATAAAATTTTACGGGAAAGCGGAACCGAAGCTCCATTTACTGGTCAGTATTTGGATAACCATGAAGATGGAGTATACAAGTGTGCGGCTTGTGGGCAACAATTGTTTGGCTCGGATGCAAAGTTTGATTCTGGAACCGGTTGGCCAAGTTTTACAGACCCTATGAATTTGGAGCATGTGGAGCTACGAGATGATTACAGTTACATGAATATCCATCAGACCGAAGTGGTGTGTAAGCGTTGTGGTTCGCATTTAGGTCATGTTTATGATGATGGGCCGCGTGATAAAGGCGGTAAGCGTTATTGTATTAATTCTTGCGCCTTAAATTTTGAACAATTTAACAACAAGGGCGCTAAAGATGAGTAGTTTAGTGGAAATCAAAAAAATTATTAAAGCTAGTGGAACCAAGCAACGAGCAGAGGCTTCGATGTGGTATTTTAAAACTGGCAAAGGTCAATATGGATATGGCGATAAATTTATTGGTATTACTGTTCCCGAACAAAGAAAAATTGCCAAACAGTTTTTTAAAAGTATAACTTTGACTGAGGTCAGTAAACTTTTAAGTTCAAAAATTCACGAAGACAGATTTATAGCTTTAGAGATTTTAGTGATGAAGTACGAAGTTGGTACTTTGGCACAGCAAAAACAAATTGTTAACTTATATTTACGACAAACAAAGTACGTGAATAATTGGGATTTGGTAGATACTTCTGCTTCGTATATTTTAGGCAGCTTTCTTTTTAATCATACTTCTACTACCAAGGCACGGTCTACACTTGTCCAATTAGCAAAGTCTAAGAATCTATGGGAAAAACGAATTAGTATAATTGCTACTATGTACTTTATTAATCAAAAACAGTATGACCTTACTATTGTTGTTGCGAAAATTTTATTGACCGACTCGCATGACTTAATCCATAAGGCTGTGGGTTGGATGTTGCGAGAAGTTGGTAATAAGGATAGAACAGTTGAAATAAAATTTTTAGACCGATTTGCTGTAAAAATGCCTCGAACCATGTTACGATACGCTATCGAAAAATTTCCAGAAAAAACACGTCAATACTATCTAAAATTGGGAAAATAAAAGAGCCTCGGATTTATTCGAGGCTGCAAGGTTTGTCTGGTGCTAAGACACTAATTTCTTCGAGATGTTCAGCAAATTTTCTACATTGACATAAAAATTCTCGTTTACAGATTAAAAACTTCCCCTTGCTATATATAGTTCGTTCATTCTCTGGCAGCAGATTTTCTGAAGCAATGACCAAGTCATCCCAGCAACAATGATTATCTTTGGCGTGAAATGTTTGCATTGCTGTGCGTGCATCTGCTCTGTGTTCCATTAATTTTTGACGCAGACTTTTTGAGTCTAATTCCAATATATCTTTATCTATGGGTAGTTTTTGTCTTTTTTGATCGTTCATATACCCTCCTTATTAACGTATCGTACTCCAGTCCTATGATATAATCAATAGGTTATTATTAAATTATTTTTCTCATATGAATGACCTACAAACTGTGTTTGCTCGAATCAAAGAAACCAAGCGCAAGCAAAAAGAGATCCGCAGAATATATAAAGATGCTTTGGAGCAAAATCGGGGATACCAAGAAGTACTTGAAAAGCTTGATGCATTAAAAGCAGCTAAAAAATCTATTGAAGATGACATTAAGTCCGAACTAGAAAGCGATTTTCAAAAACTTGATGCATACAAAATGCACATCGTTAACGATACAGAATTAATGGCAGATTTAGCTATTAATCAATTGATGTCTGGCGAAACTGTAGAAATTGTTGATGAGAACGATCAAAAATATGAACCAATCTTTACCGTCCGATTCAAAAAAGTCTAAATTTATTCCGCTAAATATTTTTCGGTTGCAAGTGATGCAAATGGTGCATGACTTTTGTACAGAGATTAGTTCCAGCGCGGCGCATCCTGTTGTGTGCAGTAAGCTCAAGTTTCGGTCTATGACCAGTCGATGGGGGACTTGTTCTACCAAAGGCGTGATCACCATCAATATTAAATTAAAAAATTTACCTCAAGAGGTAATTGAGTTTGTGGTGTTTCATGAATGCTTACATTTACTCCATCATAACCACGGCATAAATTTTAGAAAACGGTTACATAAAAAATTTCCCAACAAAAAAGAGCTTGAGCATCAGCTCAAACTCTGTGGTTTGTCGGAGTTGTGATTATTTGGCGGTGAAGTTGGAATAAGTTTTGGGTCCCGCTACAACAGGGCCTTCAACAAAAAGATCCTTATTAATATCAAACTTTTTGTCGCCATCATCTAAATAGATATGGGCAGTATATTCAGTAGTGGAATTAAGCTTTGTGGTAATCGGAATTTCTAAATCCTGCTTTGCACCAGCAGAAAGAATTTTACTTGAACCGAGAATAATATCATTACTGGTATCAGGGCCTGGTTGTAAAATTTTAATAACGATAAATCCAGGTTTGCTTAAGTTAACATTATCAACTGTTACGGTTTTACTTCCAGCAATCTGAGTGCTTACGACTACTACATTATCCCCTGATGGGGCATTAGTTGCTGGGCCTTTTGTATCATTGGGTGTGGTTCCGTTTGGGTTGGCCTGATTCTCAATACCTGCCGAAAAATTATCTGTTGGGCTAGGGGCTGTTGCTTTGTGACCACTTACCAAGAACCAGATTATGGCTCCTAAGACTACCACAGCTATTAAAGCTGGGATAATGTGTTTGTTGGAATATATTTGTTTCATCTCTTTAAGTTAATAAACTTTCAACTAGATTATAGCACTTTTGACACTGATTTTGAATAAAAAAACTCCTAAATCATTTTCGATTTAGGAGGCTCTCTAAGAGCTCAAAGCCTCGCGCTGGAGGCAAAATTCTTGGGTCGTCGCGTCGGATAGCATTGACCTGAGTATTGGGATTACTTTTACGTTCAGATCTAACCGGCGTGGGTTCAATCTTTACGTAAGCGCTTTCCTGACGATTGTTGTCGTTGTTATAACGACTTTTAAACGCTACGTTCGCTTGGCCGCGATTGACTGCGCTGGTTTCCATGTATCCACCGCCAACAATGGCAGCAAATTTTTGTAGCACAGTATCTTCTTTAAAGCAGTACTTACGACCATCTTTACCAGTCGTTTTAGGCATAATTTAGCCACCCCCTATTGAATTTTCTAACCATTATATTATAGCATATATTCAATATTTTGTAAAGTCTAAGTATGCTATAATGAATGGACTATGATTATCGGAATCGAAGCCGAAAGAGCCAATAATAGGATCAAAACAGGTGTAGAACACTATGCAAAACAGCTAATTTTACATTTAGCTCAAATTGACTCAAAAAATCATTATATTTTATACCTCCGAACCAAGCCAGAAAACTGGTTTCTTAGTTTGCCTAAAAATTTTACAGTGAAGGTAATGCCGTTTCCAATTTTTTGGACGCAGCTGCGTATTAGTTGGGAAATGATTTGGCATCCGCCGGACGTGTTGTTTGTGCCTGCATCAACTTTGCCGCTTGTTCATCCAAATAGTGTTTACACTGAACATGATGTCGCGTGGATTCACTACCCAGAAATTTTTACTTTTTATATGCGCTGGTTTCATCGGATTTTTTCCTGGCTGGCTCGAACTTCCAGTACTAAGATAATTTCCATTTCCGAAAACACAAAAGATGATTTGATTAAGCATTATAATGTTGCACCGGAAAAAATTGCGGTAGTGCCTCATGGATATCAGGAAACAGGTCAGGATTTTTCAAAGTTGTCTTTAAAAGTTTCCAATAAACTACCAGAGAAATACATCCTGTTTTTATCTACAATACAACCACGTAAAAATTTAATTGGTTTAATTGAAGCTTTTAGAGAGTTAAAAAATGAACACCCTGAACTTCCTCATAAATTAGTTGTAGTTGGTAAGGCTGGTTGGAAGTATGAAGAAACCTTAGCTTGTATTGAAGCAAATCAGGACATTGTGACTTACTTAGGTCGTGTTGATGACGAGGATCGCTGGCCAATTTATAATGGCGCCGACCTATTTATTCACCCAAGTTTCTACGAAGGTTTTGGAATGTGGATTTTAGAAGCGTTTGAATGTGGTGTGCCTGTGGCAGTTTCTAATAACTCTAGTTTGCCAGAAGTTGGCGGTGATGCAGCTCTTTATTTTGATCCAGCAAACAAAGAACAAATTAAACAAACAATATTAAAGGTGTTGCAAAATCCAGAACTCACAAAAGAAATGACTGCGCGCGGTCACAAGCAATTACAGAACTTTAGTTGGGAAAAATGTGCTCGTCAAACTTTGGCTATATTAGAAGAAGCTGGAAAATAATTTTATGTTCAAAATATTTACAGATAAAAATAAAATAATTATTGGTGCGGCAGTACTTTGGCAAATAATCTCCATCGGGCTAGTTGCTACTGGGGTATGGCCCCAACAAATTAGTTTATTCAATTTAGGTTTACTAGTCGTACTTTTTGTAATTTTGCCAGCAATTGATGCCTTAGGATTATTCTTGTTATCCTTGCCATTTATGGTGGTGCTCCCAAATTTTGCTGCTTTAACAGGCTTACCGATGTGGCGAATATTAGTAGCGTGGTTGTTTGTAGTGATTGCAACAAAATACTTGTTTGCCAGATATCAGCAGTCACGCTCAGGCTTTAAACTTTCTAATTTTATTAGTAAAGAAATTAAATATTTCTGGCAAGAAAAACTACAGAGTTGGGATAAGTGGCTGTTAGGTTTGCTTTTACTCGGTGGGCTGTCTTTATTTGCGGCGCGATTTCCTGTTCATGGGATTAAACAGTTAATTTTTTTGATTAATGTATATTTGCTGTACTTAGCGTGTATATTGGTGGTTGACTCTCAGGCCATTTATAAAGCTTTACTTTATTACATAAAACTATCACTGCTAATTACTGTGTTGTTAGGTTTTGTTCAATATATTTTAAGTTTATTTTTTTCACCGTTTTATTTTTGGCAATACTGGGCGTCATTGATTTCTAGTAGCTACTATGGACAAGCTCTAGGTGATGTTTTGGCGTACTCTAACTCGTGGTTTAGTGCCAACGGTGGTGGGCAAAGCTTGCGAATGTTTGGAATTTTACAGGACACTCATGCCTTTTCTGTAGTTGTCATATTTGCGTTAGCTTTTTGGTTGGTTCGCAAGCGTTCGTGGCAATTTTGGTTAGGACTGACTGGTTTGTGTTTTGCATTAATTGCCAGCGGAACCAGGGGAGCTTGGCTTGCCATGTTGGCGCCTGCTGTAATCACAGTATTCATCTGGTTACGATACAAGGCCAAGGCTTTGGCAATGTGGCCACTAGTCGCTCATGCTCTCGTTATAGTCTTGTTTATGTTGTCGCCGTTTATTTCTATTGGTTTAAATTGGGTGCGCACCATTAATTCGGACGACAATTTTTTGGACAGAGCCACAAGCATTTACGACTTGAATGAAAGTTCTAATGTTGGACGATTGGAAATTTGGAAGTCTAGTGTAGTCTATGCTATACATCATCCGCTTGGCACTGGTTATGGTAATTTTATTTCTTCGATTAGTTCTTCTGCTAACTCTTCTGGGTCTGGCGACGCTGTTACATATGAACAACTTTCACAGCAAAAGAACCTTCGTTTTAATTTGCCTCAAAAGTTTATTACTGCTCATAGTCTGTATTTGCATGTTTTAGTAGAGTTGGGTTTAATCGGACTGCTATTATTTGGCTTAATGTGGCTGAGTTTTTTTGCAAAAATTTGGCACTACCTAAAATCCGAACATTGGCAGGTCAATCAAAAATCTTTACTGCTATTTAATATTGGATTGGCATCGGTATGGTTATTGGCTTATGGCCTGTTTGATGTTACTATTTTAAATGAACGTGTCTTACTGTACTTGATGGCAATTATTGCCATAGTGAACTTGGTTCTTAGAAACAAAGAATTAAACTCAAATTAATATGAATGAAGAAATTCAAACGCAACCTAATCAGAGGAAGCGGATTATAGTAGTCGTAATTATGTTGCTGGTTTTAGTCGGTGTTTTTCGAATCGGCTACAATGCCGGCCAATCTGGTTACACTTTTTCGGTAAATGAATTCAAAATTATCAATAAGTCTGATCCTCAAGCCGAGGTTGATTATGGTTTATTATGGGAGGCTTTGGATGTAGTGGGTAAGAAGTATATTGAAAAAGATCAGATCGATCAAAAGAAAGTTCTGTATGGAGCAATTAGTGGCGCAGTTGCAGCAGCTGGCGACGAATACACGCAATTTTTTGACCCAGAAGCTTTAGCTCAGTTTAAGACTGAATTACAAGGTAAATTTAGCGGTATCGGTGCAGAAGTTGGCAAGCGCGATGGAAACATTGTAGTTATCTCACCTCTGGATGATAGTCCTGCACAACGCGCTGGGCTACTTCCTAATGACATAATTGTAAAAGTTGATGATAAATCAACTCAGGACGTAAGTGTGGATGAAGTAGTAAATCAAATCCGCGGTCCAGAAAACACTCAGGTTAAATTAACTTTGTATCGCGAAGGGAAGACTGCAACTTTTGATGTTACTATCACACGTCAACAAATTGAGATTAAGAGTGTAAAAGTTACTTATAAAGAATCGAATGGCAAGCAAATTGCGGTTTTAAAAATTTCTCGTTTTGGTGATGATACCCAAAGATTGTTTGATGCCGCCGTAAAGGATATAAGTAATAAAAAAGTTGCTGGAATCGTGTTGGATTTGCGTAATGATCCGGGTGGTTATTTGGATACTTCAGTTTCGGTGGCTTCTGACTGGTTAGAAAAAGACAAGTTGATTGTAAAAGAAGCTCATAGCGAAAAAGATGTAATCGAATATAAGTCTACCGGTAGTAACCGTTTGGGTGGAATTAAAACAGTTGTGTTGATTAATGGCGGATCTGCCAGTGCTGCAGAAATTCTTACCGGAGCGCTAAAAGATAATGGTAAAGCAATTTTGATTGGAGAAAAAAGTTTTGGTAAAGGTAGTGTGCAAGAACTCGTGCCTTTGTCGCAAAGCACCGCAGTAAAAGTCACAGTTGCTAAATGGATTACTCCTGGCGGTAAAAACTTACACAAAGATGGTTTATCTCCAGACATCGAAGTTAAGTTAACCGAAGATGACGCTACTAATAATCGCGATCCACAATTAGATAGAGCACTACAAGAAGTATTAAAGTAGGTCAGCATAACCTACAAAATAAAAAACGGCCTTCATAACGAGGGTCGTTTTAATGTTCTAATATAATTGGGCAAGTCTAGTAGGAACATAATTGCCCTGATTATTAGATAAATTATTGTGACTGTTCCGACAATGACAATTAATGATACCAAAGAAGGAACAGTGTTCATTAATTCTATAACATTTTTTTCCATGACTCTCCTTTATCAAACAAATTTTAACTCAATTCCTAAAGCCATTAATCCAATACTGAGAACTACTAGAGAAATAGCTGCAGAAATTCCTAAAAGTGTAGGAATTTTTTCTGGTCTAAATGGAGTTCCTTTGATTTCACATTTTATTTCATAGCATAGAAAAGAAATAAACCAAGGACTTATTAAGAGAGTAAAGAAGATTATCTCTGCATTTTTGCTCATATTCCTCCTTTTGCCATAAACGACAATTTTCGCTAAAATTATAAGGTAAATTTAAAGATAACGCAACTATGGCAAAAATCACTGCACAACAATTACGTACCAAATGGCTAGAATTTTTTAAAGAGAAGAATCACACAATTATTCCGTCGAGCTCACTTGTACCGGAAAACGATCCGTCGGTTTTGTTCACTATGGCAGGAATGTTTCCGTTGGTGCCATATTTGATGGGTCAGGAACACCCGGGCGGTAATCGGATCGCCAATGTTCAAAAATGTATTCGCACAATTGATATTGATGAAGTCGGCGACAACACTCACCTGACATTTTTTGAAATGATGGGGAACTGGAGCTTTGGTGATTATTTTAAAAAAGAAGCCATCGAATGGAGCTATGAATTTTTAACTGATCAAAAATGGTTGGGAATTCCTTTAGAGCGATTAGCTGTTTCTGTATTTGCTGGAGATGCAGACGCGCCTTATGATGAAGAAAGTTATGAGCACTGGAAGCGTTTAGGGATTGCTGAAGCGCGCATTGCAAAATTACCCAAGGAAGATAACTGGTGGATTGCCGGCACAACTGGGCCGTGTGGTCCGGATACAGAAATGTTTTATTGGATTGATGATGGTACTCCAGCACCGGACAATTTTCAAGAAACGCACGACGATCCGCGCTGGGTTGAATTCTGGAATGACGTCTTTATGCAGTACGACAAACAAGCTGATGGTTCATTGGTTCCTTTAGCTAAACAAAATGTTGATACTGGTATGGGTTTAGATCGGGTGATTGCTGTGCTTAACGGGCACAAGTCAGTTTATGATACCGAATTATTTACCGGTATGTTTGAGATTATTGGTCGCGATCAAAGTATTATGACCGGTGATGAACAGCGCGAAGCAAGAATTATTGTTGATCACGTTCGGGCATCCGTGTTTATTGCGGGCGATGGTGTGGAGCCATCTAATAAAGAACGTGGCTATATTTTACGTCGATTGTTGCGCCGGTCAATGGTATACGCACGCCGTTTAAATTTGTCTGAACATTGGCTTAAGGCTTTGGTTGGTAAGGTTATGGAAGAATATGGCGATGCCTATCCAGAATTAATTACTAATTCCGAAAAGATTTTTGGCGTGTTGGAAGCCGAACAAGGTAAGTTCGAAAAAACTTTAGAAAAGGGTATGCGCGAATTTGAAAAAGCAGTTCCCGCAACATGGAATGATGAGAACATACCATGGGGCGAAAATAGCCAACCTTGGAATGATAATAAAATACTTAGATCAGATATTGTTTTTGATCTCTATCAATCATATGGCTTCCCATTAGAATTGACATATGAATTGGCTAATAAGATGGGACTAATAATTAATAAGGAAGAAGTTGATAAAAAGATTACAGCGCATCAAGACTTATCTCGCACAGCTAGTGCCGGCACATTTAAAGGTGGTTTGGCAGATCATAGTGATGTCGTGGTACGTTATCACACTGCAACTCATTTGATGCATAAAGCTTTGCGTGATGTGTTAGGCGAAGATGTCTGGCAAAAAGGCAGTAATATCACCGCAGAACGCACGCGCTTTGACTTTACATATCCGCAAAAAATGACTGACGAACAAAAAAAGCAAGTTGAGGATTTGGTAAACAAATGGATTCAACTCGATGCTAAAATGGAACAGGAAATGATGCCGTTAGAAAAGGCCCGCGAGCTTGGTGCTATCGGTCTATTTGGCGAAAAGTACGCCGACACTGTATCTATATACACCGCAACTGATAAAGATGGTAATGTTATTTCTCGCGAATTCTGTGGTGGTCCGCACGTTGAGCACACTGGAGTTATTGGAAAATTTCGCATTGCAAAAGAAGAAGCAGTTTCTAGCGGAGTGAGACGCATTAAAGCCGTGATAGAATAAAGATAGAGACGCCGGTAAGCTAGCTTCAGCTATATTCAAAAAAGAAACAAAAATGGAAATAAAATTTTACAATACGTCTGAGCCGCAGAAGTTTGATTCTGTTACTCTGCCCGAAAAGCCGAATTTTATAGATTATCGGCCTGATTTTGTTTTGATGGAAAAGTTGGCGGTTAAGTTTGCTCATAAAAAAAATCTGATTGTTATCGGCCATGGCGGTAGCGTGACCTCATTCAAAGGAATTTACAATGCGCTTAAGTCTGAAGCTGACGCTTCTTCCTTTTTAAAAGAAGTTTACTTTATTACTACAATCGACCCTGATTTTATAACTGAAATTAAAAAGTTAACCAGCGCCCAAGATTCTGTGGTTGTCGCAATCAGCAAGTCAGGGGATACTGTCACCCAGATCGAAGCGTTAATGCAGTTTATAGATTATGATTTGGTTTTGGTTACTGGAGCGGCGGGACCATTGGCACAAATTGCTGAGAAGTTAATTGCTACTCATGTTATTCATCCACCGATCGGCGGACGCTATACAGGTTTTACCGAAATCGGGTTACTACCAGCGGCGATGTGTGGTATTAATGTCAAAGCGATTTTTGAATCCGGTCACGACCTACTGCAAAAATATAATGAAAACAATATTGCCTTTGATGCTGCGTCGCGGTTATTTGAACTAGAAAAAAAAGGCATTGTTGATGTGTTTATGCCTGTGTATTCAGAAAAGTTATTTCCGTTTTCAAATTTAGTTGTGCAGCTGTGTCATGAAAGTTTTGGTAAGAATGGTATGGGTCAAACTTACTTTGCCCATCAAGCGCCGGAATCACAACACCACACTAACCAGCGATTCTTTGGTGGTCAAAAAAATATTGCCGGCTGGTTTGTAGGTAGTAAAAAATCTGAACACGATTTAGTAACGCAGGTGCCAGAAAATCTTCAGGATATTCCATTTAAAACTCAAACCTTGGACGTGTTAAATAATATTCCATTGCAAAGCGCGCTTCAATTTGAGCGCGAGGCCACTCTCGAAGATGCCAAGCTGCAAAATATTCCTGTAATCGATATGTTGCTAGAAAATATTACTTCATTAGAAGTTGGAGAGTTCATGGCTTTTTGGCAACTGTATGCAGTCTATGGTTCTGTGTTGCGAGGAGTAAATCCTTTTGATCAGCCTCAGGTAGAATCGAGTAAAAAAATCAGTTTTACCAAACGCGAGCAGTTTAAAGGCACCTTATAGTAGACCAATTCGTCGTTTGCCTAGACCTCTAAAAACCCCTACAATAGCAGTAGAGGTTTTTTATATGAAGACACTTTACTTAAATTTAGAAGACGACGTAACCAGAATTATTACCAAAATCAAAGCCCAGCGCGGTGAAACCGAGCTGGTTTTAGTGATTCCAAAAGGGGCTCAACTTTTAGCCGATAGCATTAATTTGCGTCTACTTAAAAAGCAGGTTGATATGCTTGGCTCTAAACGCGCTAAGGTGTCGATTTTAACTATGGATGAAACTGGTCAAGTTTTTGCCAAAGAAGCTGGTTTTGCGTTAAAGCGGTTGCCAAAAATTTCACGAAGTAATTCTATTTCGGATATTCGTCCTAGTAACCGATCTACTGAAATTGAAGATGCAGTAGAAGCAACTCCCGTTGTCGCTGCAGCTTCTGTTAAAACTTTTGCAAAGCCTGTTTCTAGCAAACCTCAGCCGCGTGTTCACATTGCGTCAAATACCTCAAATAGAAAATCTCGCATCGAAAATAACGATTGGCTAACACCAACCGCTGTTGAACTACCAGCTCGTTCAAAAAAAACTAAGGACAACATGTTCATGCCTCCTAATAATAAGAGCACTAAGCCACCTCAGCAAAAGTCGTATAAAAAAGTGGCATTGGTTTTTGTTGCTTTAGCTCTAATTGTGGTAGCGGCTTTGGTGATTATTGTTTTACCAAGTGCGAATGTTACCATTTATGCTCGATCGCAAACTGTGGCGCGTGATTTAGATTTAGTGATTGATGCTAATCAAGATTCGGTTAATGCCAGTAATTTAACTTTACCAGCAACTAAAGTTGACGAAACTAAACAGCTATCGGATTCATTTACCGTCAACGGAAAAAAAGAAGTTGGCAGTAAAGCACAGGGTCGCATCGTAATTTACAATTTAACTGGCAGTCCAATGAACTTGCGCGCATCTACGACGGTGCTTACAGTAGGGACCAAAACCTATTATTTTGTATCAGACATAAATGGAATTAATGCATTAGAAAGTCCGAGTAAAGACAGTAATGCTACTACAGCTGATATCGTAGCTGCCGATGGGGGAGAAGATTTTAATTTGCCAGCTGGTACCCGCGTCGAGATTACTAACCAATCATTTGGTAGTCAGCCGCAACGATTGTATGCTAAAACCGTAACGCAGGTGATTGGAGGTTCGTCACGATTTGTTTCGGTGGTTAGCAAAGAAGATATTGATGCCGCACAGAAAACTTTAATTAAAAAAGCTGTGGATGATGTGAATAGTAATTTATCCGATGGGCGTAAATTGGTTGATGGCGCTTATAATATAGAACTTACAAATTTTACCCCAGACAAAGCCGAAGGTATCGAAGGTACAGTATTTAACGCTTCGGCCACAATTAAGATCACCGGCTTAGCGTTTAATGAGAATGATTTAAAGGGCATGGTTCGGGGCCGTCTTACTCAGACATTGGGTACTGATAAGAGTTTACAGGAACAAGAGCAGGACACTGTGGTTTATAAAATTAAAAATTTAGACTTAGCTAGTGGTGTGATGCAACTTTCGATTCATTATGAAAGTCAGGCTAAACCCACTATTGATAAAGTTGGTTTAACTAGTCAACTGGCAGGGAAGTCTAAAGAGCAGGCTAATGATATTTTGCTAACCAATCCAAATATTGAACGGGTTAATATTAAGTTAGCTCCAACTTGGCAAAAATCTTTTCCAAGGATCACAGGAAAAGTGCATATTGAAGTTGTGGAGTAGAAGAAAATAGATAAAAAAATAGCCGCCAACGAATTTCGTTGGCGGTTTTAGATTACCCTACTTTTTTATCTCCGGAAACTGGGTTATGACCGCTTCCATTATACTTCGAAAGGTTCGCCTGCCGCCGCACATATATGTCTCGACAACTGCCGACAAAGTATTATCCTCGAGAAGGGGAGTCATTTGCCTTCTTTTCATCTGCGGTTCACAGTCACAAGTAACCATTATCACAACCGCTTGCGGTTGCTTACTCTTTAGATCTTTGGCCATGTCTAGAGCCTCGTCGAAAGCTGTAAGTCCGCCGTAGATAACTACCATTAACGGTTTGTCGTTGGTATCCAAATCTCTGAAAATATTACCAGAGACTACCGATTGAGCTTCTCGACCCATGGTCTCCATTTCATTTACGGCAATATTGTTAATACGGGAATCGTTCGACAGTACGCCGGCAAGGTGGAACATACTGTACGGTTCCATATCCCCACTGGTTACCGTCACAGTAAGACCGGGGATATCATTTTGATAAATTGAATTGCATTCTTTGTAGGTAGCAAAATGAACGTGAAGTTCATTACTATCCTTTAACAAATTACGCATTAATTGGTTGAGCTTGTTCCCACTTAGGAATGCTTTTTCGTCCATAAAATTGTCCATATTTCCTCCAAAGAAATGATAAAATCTTACTGCATTATAGCACTTGTCAGCCTTTTTGTCAATATCTGACCAAAATCCCTAAAATTCATAGAAAATTGTTGACAAAGCCTGAAACTGTGTTAAAATTAGGGAAATTCGTAATTAGTTAAATTCCACTAGGAAAAACAAGAATTTGGGAAGTTCCGAACAAAATCAAACCATTGAACTTGAGGGTAAAGTAATCGAAAGTTTACCTAACACTGTTTTTCGCGTTCAATTGGACTCCGGCCAAGTAATCCTTGGTCACTTATCTGGCAAGATGAGACTGCACCGTATTCGCGTATTAATGGGCGATAGAGTGCTACTCGAAGTCACGCCATATGATTTGTCCAAAGGTCGCATTACCCGTCGTCTTAAATAAGACCTCAAGTAGAAAGTTTGATTCAATTAAATATTATAGGAACCAGTCCAGCGCCTTACAAAAGAGCTGTGGCTGTGGGAATCCCTGAGCCTCGGCTCGCTATTCCCTAAATTGTCTGTTTTAAAAACAGCACAAGGATAAATTTTTATGAAAGTTAGAGCATCTGCAAAACCAATTTGTAAGAAGTGTAAGGTCGTAAAAAGATTCGGTCGAGTCTTTGTTATTTGCGAAGTACCAAAACATAAACAACGTCAGGGTTAATTTTAACTCGAGGCGTTTTATTGTTCCCCATTTAAAGAATTAACTTATCAAGTATGGCTCGTATTGCCGGAGTAAACATTCCTACCGAAAAAAGAATAGAAGCATCTCTTCAATATATTTATGGAGTTGGCGCAACTTTAGCTAAGCGCGCTTTAACCGAAACTGGTGTTAGCGCTGATATTCGTACAAAAGATTTATCAGAAGCTGATTTAACTAAACTTCGTGATTATATCGATAAGAATTTTAAGACCGAAGGTAACTTAAAGCAACAAGTATTGCTTAACATCAAACAACTTAAAGAAATTGGTTCTTACCGAGGAAGTCGTCACAAAAAGAGTTTGCCAGTTCGCGGTCAGCGCACCAAGACTAACTCTCGTACCCGTCACGGTAACGTTCGCCGTACAGCAGGTAGCGGCCGTAAGAAGTCATCTGATAAGACCTAGGTCGTGGCCCAGCAATTGTTCACTTATTTATAAATTATTATGTCCGATATTACAGACACAACTACAACTGAAGAAACTTCTAGCCAAAATACTAGTATGAGTGCTGCCGAATTGGTCAGTGCTGAGTTTGCCGAAAAAGCAGCAGCTACTTCCGATATTGCCGCTAAGATTAAAGGTGGTAAGAAAAAGAAGAACAAGCAAAAAGTTACCAAAGGCAAGATTTTTATTAATTCCACTTATAACAACACTATCGTTTCTGTAACAGATTTAACTGGTAACGTAATTGCTTGGGGTAGCGCTGGTAAAGCTGGCTTTAAAGGTTCTAAGAAATCTACTCCATACGCTGGTGGAAAGACTATGGAAGATGTTTTGTCTCGTGTTAAAGATCGTGGCTTACAAGAAGTAGACATTTTTATCAAAGGCATTGGTTCAGGTCGTGAACAAGCTATTCGTGCACTATTAGGTGCTGGCCTAACTGTTTTAACTATTAAAGATCGCACCCCAACACCTCACGGCGGAGTTCGTCCTAAAAAGGTACGCCGCGTCTAAGCCGGTTAAATAATATTTTATGAGATATACAGGACCAAAAGTTAAAAGAGCACGTCGTCTAGGTTTTGCCTTTACCGACAAAGATGCCAAGATTTTGCAAAAGCGTGGATTCCCACCTGGACAGCATGGTCAGAATCGCGTTCGCATTTCGGAATATGGCACCCAGCTTCGCGAAAAGCAAAAAGCAAAGATCAATTATGGTATTACCGAACGACAGTTCTTGCGTTATTTTGACAAAGCGCACAGCGGTGTTGGTGTAACAGGTGATCGCTTGCTAGCTAATTTGGAATTACGTTTAGACAACATCGTATTCCGTTTAGGCTTTGCAGTTACTCGCGCGCAAGCTCGTCAATTAGTAAATCATGGTTTCTTTCAAGTTAACGGTAAAAAAGTTGATATTCCTTCTTATGCTACCAAACCTGGTGATGTAATCGCAGTTCGCGATAACAAAAAAGAATCTAAGTACATGCAGACCCATAAAGAAGTGTTGAAGAATTTTAAAACTCAAGACTGGGTTGAACTCAAAGCCGCTGATTTTTCTGGAAAAGTATTATCAGTTCCAACTCCAGATCAAATCGGCAACCTCATCGACACACAGTTGATCGTTGAACACTACTCTAGAATTTAATTCGGAATTTAAATTAATTAATCTTCTACCTTTCGCAGACACACGAACATTGGCCAAAGCGAGCTGTAGAAAAAGGGGCATTTATGCAACCAATCCCATTACCTAATCAGGCTAAGATTACCCACTTAGAGGGTAACTCTTACGAAGTCACACTAGAGCCATTATATCCTGGCTACGGTGTTACCATCGGCAACACGCTTCGTCGTGTGTTATTGTCGTCAATGCCTGGGGCAGCCGTAACTGCGGTTAAGATCAAGTTCGTAGATCACGAATTTGCATCTATTCCAAACGTTAAAGAAGACGTGATTCAAATTATTTTGAATCTTAAACAGCTTCGTTTGCGTAGTTTTTCTACCGAACCAGTTCGCCTTAAGCTAACTAGCAAAGGCGAAGGCGTTATCACTGCAGAAATGATTCAGGAAACTGATCAAGTCGAAGTGATGAACAAAGATTTGTACATCTGCACATTGGATAACAAGAATGCTGACTTTGAAATGGAATTGATTGTCGAACAAGGTCGTGGTTATGAACCAGTCGAAGTTCGCCAAAGCGCTTCTAACTTAGAAGCTGGCATGCTCGCGATCGACGCTATTTATACTCCAGTTCGCTCCGTTTACTTTGATGTATCAAACGTTCGTGTTGGTGGTATGACTAACTTTGATAAATTAGTAGTTCGCATGGAAACTGATGGTACTATCACTGGTGGCGAAGCGATTGACATTGCTTCTCACATCTTAGTTGATCACTTCTCAATGTTGTACAACAATCAAGGCGCTGAGCGTCTAGAAATGATGAACCAAGCAGCATTAGAAGAAGCTGCTATGGAAGAAGCTCCAGCAGAGATGGATGCGACAGTAGAACCAGTGGAAACTGGTACTCCGATCGACGATACCACACTTTCTAACCGCGCTAAGAATGCTTTGCAAAAGTCTGGTATTACCACCATCGAATCGTTGACAGCTATGAGTACCGATGATATAAATAATATTTCCGGATTAGGTGAAAAGACAATTACCGAAATTCTAGAAATGCTTGGACGTAATCAGCAAGCCTAATAACAGTTTAACTATTTAATAATTATATGAGACACCAGAAAAAGAAAAAATTTGGAAGAGGTATGGACCACCGCCGCAAACTCTTGCGCGCGTTGGCTTCTTCAGCAATTCTGTATGAAAGAATTGAAACTAGCTACTCATATGCTCGAGCGGTTAAGCCTTACTTAGAAAAGTTGATCACTAAAGCTAAAGAACCTACATTACATAATCGTCGTCTACTATTATCTAAACTTTCTAAGAATGCGACCGCAAAAGCTTTGGAAGTTTACGGACCTCGTTACAGCGCTCGCAATGGTGGATACTTACGTTTAACTAAATTGAATAATCCTAAAGCTGGCTTGTCTAAAGCAGTGATAGAATTCGTCGCCTAATTCCAGATAAAATACTAGAAATATATGTTAAAGAATCAAAAAATTTCACTTCCAAAAGTAAGCGAAGTAACTCGTACTTGGTACGAAATCGACGCTAGCGGCCAACCAATGGGTCGAGTTGCAACTAAAATTGCTAACTTGATTCGCGGTAAGCATAAACGCAACTTTACTCCTCACATGGATATGGGTGACTTTGTCGTGGCAGTGAATGTTGATAAGTTAAAGTTTACTGGCCGTAAGATTGATCAGAAAAAGTATTACTCTCACTCTGGTTACTTGGGTGGTTTAAAGACTAAGACTTTAAAAGATGAAAATGTCCGTAATCCAGAAAAAGTTTTACAGCGCGCAGTGTTCTCGATGATTGATGATATTAAGTTTCGTAAAAAGTTAGTATCCCGCCTAAAGTTAGTAAAAGGCGACAAGCACACCTATAAGATTGATAAAGAGATTAAATAATATGGAAACTAAGAAACCTACAACTAAAAAAGTAGTCGCAAAGAAAGTAGCTACAAAAAAGGTACCTGCTAAAAAGGAATCTATTGCTGATAATGTATCTGATGCCGTAGAAACTCCGGTAACGGCAACTGCAAAAGCTGCTAAGACTGCTGATCATAAAAAGTTGGCTTCTGGCCGTTATATTTTTGCTACTGGTCGTCGTAAGACTGCAATCGCTAATGTTCGCATGTTTGCTGGCAGTGGTGAAAATATTGTTAACAAAAAAGCTTTGGAAGTTTATTTTTCAGAAAAGCCTCAGCAAGATACTGCTCTTCGTCCTTTAGCTGTTAGCGGTTTACTTGGTGAATATTACTTTACTTCTCACGTAGCTGGTGGTGGCCGCACTTCTCAAGTTGAAGCAATTCGTCATGGCGTCGCGCAAGCCTTAGCAACTTTAAATGCTGATTTACAAAACGTTCTAAAAAAGAATGGATTCCTCACCCGAGATGACCGTAAGAAAGAACGTAAAAAGCCAGGACTTCGCGGTGCTCGTCGTGCTCCACAATGGGCTAAGCGTTAATATATTGCATACAAAAAACTCTCTTGAATGGAGAGTTTTTTTATTCACAGTATAATTATTATCCAAAAATAGGCGGTAAATTAGAGTTATTAGGAAATTTTTGTTTAAGATAAGCCAAATTTAAATTTGCCTTATCTTTGTAAAAAGTTTATACTAAATTTATCAAACATTGACTATTCCTGAGATTAGGTCTATAATCTTAGGTTTTAAACATTAATCAATAATTATATGAACAAAGGGTCTGTTTCGCCGGCTCAAGCTCGGTATCGTATAAGGTTCAAAACTTATACTGTTCGCGATTCCGCACCACAGTCAGCCTTTCGTTTTAACCGTCAATGGTTAGGCAAAGGTTTGGCTTTTGTTGCGGTTTTTTCTTTACTATTTAGTAGTGTTGCCCCAAGTGTGGTTGTAGCAGCGGATGAGGAGGAGACTCCTGTAGTGGCTGTTGATGCAGTTGCGCCTTCCGAAAATTTGCCAGTAGAAATAATCAAAGTTTGGCAAGATGCTCAAGGTAATCCCATCCCAGCTTCACAAGTATCGAACAAGGGTGATTTAACTATCACTGCTAAAAATCATGACACTAATCCTGTTGGTCCTTTGGTGACTTGTACTTATTCTGGAGATACACTTGGCTGTGATCAGTCTTTAACTATTCAACATGATGGTTATGAAATAGATGTAACCGAACCAACACTACCATCTGGGTGGGTAGTTTTTAGTGGTGTGGGTGTGGATCAAACTCCGATTTGTACTCAAACTGAAGTTGTTACTTGTACTCACACCGTTATAAACAGACAAGTGCCTGTTAATCCTGTCCCAACAATCGTCCATATCAATAAAGTTTGGCAAGACTCTAACGGTAATGTAATTCCGGCACCTGATAACAAGACTGACATTAAAATCACTGTAACTTATGGTGAAGCTGATCATTCTGTTTGTACTTATGATGACGATACTCTAGTTTGTAACAATACAATTTACAGCCAAACTGGCGGGACAATCAACGTTGTAGAGACTGGTTTACCAACAGGTTGGGTAGTAGATGGGGACACAGTGGGTGTGGTTACTCCAGTATGTCCAATTGTTGAAGTTGATGCCAATGTCACAGATGGACAGAATTACTTAAATTGTACTGCAACTGTAATTAATAAATTAAAGACTCCGGCACCGTGTAATACACAATTAGTTGCTAACGGTGGTTTTGAAGTGCCTACAGTTATCACTAACCAACAGTGGGATGTTTATCCATCTGGTACTCCAAACTTAGCGTGGAGTGCAAAGTGGGTTCGTACTGGTGGAAGTGAACCAGCGATTGCTAATGTTGAATTGCATCGTGGTGTATCTGGATGGAATGCTCATGGTGGTCAACAGCACACTGAGTTAGATTCTGATTGGGGTGGCCCTAGTAGTGGTCAAAGTGGTGAAGACGCTTCAATCCAATTATTCCAAGATCTACCTACAGTTACTGGTCATAAATATATTGTGAGTTTTTGGACTTCTCCTCGTCCAGGACAGGGAACTGGTAACAATGTTACTAAAGTAGAAATGGGCGGCACTGAATTAGAGACTATTACCGAAGACGGCACCGCTAACTCCAACACTGATTGGACTCAACACACTTATACTTTTACAGCCAACTCTAGTTTGAGCCGTCTTTCATTCACTGACATGGGTGCCGGGGACAGTCTTGGTGGTTTCTTAGATGACGTTAGCGTTAAAGAACAATGTGCTTCTGACGTTACAATTTGTAAATATGATGATGGTCAAACTCCGCTTCCGGGTTGGGATGTATTCTTAAAAGGTGAAAAAGTTGATACTGTAACAGTTAATCCTGATGGTAGTGATTACATGAGCGTTAATCTACCAGCTGGTGACTATCAATTAGTAGCAAGCGGTAAGTATGTTTACCGACCAGGTGATCCTGATGCATCAGAATCTGACGCAGCATATTCCAAGCGGTTGCCAAGTGATTCTGTATACGGTGGACCATTTGCTCCTTGGGTTCGTGAATTAGATTTCCCAACTCCTTATACAGGGTTCTTGGGTATTGATGTTGACCATACTACTAGCTTTGATTGGGGAAGCACCTTTAACCCTCTACATGAATATTCTGGAGCTAAGAACATGGCTTCTTCTGGACAAATGTCCTTCCGAATTTTAGATGACAACTATTCTGATAACTCTGGTCACTTAACTGTAGATATTTACCCAATTTATAAAGGTACTACTGGTCGCAATGGTTGTGAAACAATGACTGTTCCTTTGGGCGATTATACTCTTGGTGAAATAATGCAAGACGGTTGGGAAAATGTCTTGGGTGATGGCAGTGAAGTAGTAATAAATGAATCTGAAGAAAATCTTACTTTAGTTAACAAGTGTATTTCTGAAGAATGTTCTCAGCTAGTTCCAAAACTTCACTTAATCAAAGTAGTTTGTGACCAATTCAGTGATGTTGCTGGAAACGAAAATGCTGATGAATTTGATAACACTCCAGACAGCAACTACACTCAGTTCTATAATTACGATGATGGTGAATTTGATCTAAGCTATCTAATGGATGGTTACGTAACTCCTAATGAAATTCCAGGCAAAGAAAGTAACTGTTATCAGGCCAATGACTGGCAGTTTAAGTTAAGTACTGACCAAGGTCAGGAAAATAATGTTCAGACTGTAACTACAACTGACGGTGAATATGTAACTCCAATTTCTGGCTCAGGCTCAGATTTATCTAGCGAATTACAGCAAGGTATTCGTGGTCAAAACGATAACTCATTCTGGGTAAGCGAAGTAGAGCAGGAAGGTTATGATTTTGCTACAATTCGTTGTAACAACGATGTACTTTACGGTGATAATCTAGAATACATTAATATCGGTGATAGTAACCCAACTGATATTTACTGTATCGCTTACAACATCACTAAAGTTGAACCTTGCCGAACTCAGGACCCAGCAATTGCTAGCGGTACCGTTACTAAATTTGAAGGTTTAACTGAAACCGATCCTCTTACTACTTTGGGCTTAGACAATCCTGCTTCTTATCCAAACGGTACAGCGGGTAATGCTGTAGCAGCAGGTCCAACCGGCTTCCCTGGTGCGTGGGATGGTCCGCAAAATGACTCTAACATTACCGAAGGTAGCGCGTTTTGGGTCAGTAATGACTCTGTGCAGCCAACCAACCCACCTGGTCCAAATCCAGGACAGAACGGCTCGGTAGATACATGGCGCTTATATACTCATACCTTTACTATTCCAGCAGGAGCCACTTCACTTTCACCAGCAGTATTGTACTTCTCGGCTGATAATGAAGTTACAGCGTTCTTGGATGGCACTCAAGTTGGCTTTAACAATAGCTTTGCAGTTACAGCAACTAGTCCATTAGCACTTACAACTGGTACTCATACTCTTGCCTTTGCAGTTAAGAACTGGGCTTTTGAACCAGAAAATAATCCAACTGGCTTGATCTATAATCTAGACTTTACTTATTGCGGTGAACCAACTGGCCAGGGCGGAGATCTCTACTCTATAAGCGGTAAAGTTTATCACGACAATAATTCTCAAAATGGTACTTTAGACCCAGAAGCAGAAGACGGTCTAGCTACATGGACAGTTTATATTGACGGTAACAACAACAATGCGCTTGATGGCGAAGAAATGAGTATAGAATCTGATAGTAATGGTAATTATTCTTTTAATAACTTACTAGCTGGTTGTTATACAATCCGCGAAATTGTTAAAGAAGGTTGGACTCAAACTGAACCAACCGCAGTCGATGACTTTGAGTACATGGTATCTGTTGGTGGAGTTTCCTGTTCACCAGATACATTACTTCAAAAAGTAAAAGACTTCTTTATCCCTACAGCAGGCGCTGCTATTATCAACCCTGACAATATGAACTTTGGTAACATCGAAGCTGATATCGGTGGTTGTACCAGTAATTGTGGCGGCGGTGGAGGCGGCGGTTCTAATGGCGGCGGTGGTGGAGATGGAACAGTTCCACAAACTCCTCCAGGTCGAGTATTAGGTGATGATACAACAATCCCTAGTGATCCAGTACCTCAGGTATTAGGTGCAGTTACAGAACTTCCTCGCACTGGTATGCCTATGCTAAGCTTGGTCTTGATGTTTGCGGCTACTTTAGGAATCCTCTTGGTTCCTGCAGCTGTTCAATTCAAAAAAGCTAAGCAACTCAATCCTTAAAAGTGATATAATAAAACTACCCATTGGCTCAAGCTGGCGGGTAGTTTTTGGTTATTATTAGCTCTAAATTATATGACGCCTCAGGTGTATAAAATGTTTAAATATGTGATTATCCTCGCTATTATCATTGTGGTCGGATTTGTACTGCTTAATTTTGATTATTTTGTTAAGCAAGTCCGTTATTTTATGAGCGAGACTTTTGTGACAGACATACAGCGTCAAAATCTTCGCGATGAACATCCAATTACTGTTGAGCCAGATCAATTAATTATTCCTTCTTTATTAGATACAGTCGCACCTATTAAGTATGTTAGTGAAACTAATGAAGCAGCTTATCAAACGGCTTTAAAAGAAGGAGTGGTTCATTTTCCTGGTACTGCTGATGTGGGACAGGAAGGGAATGTATATATTTTTGGGCATTCATCGGATTATGCTCTTTCTGACGGAAAGTACAAGACTATTTTTGCATTATTACCAAAAATAGAAATTGGCGCCGAGATTTTAATATCTGATCATGATGGACGACAGTATAAATATATTGTTTATGACAAATTTGTTGCGGAAAAGAATCAGGTGGAGTTGTTATCTCAAGAAACTGGTCAACACAAAATTTTAACCGTACAAACATCGTATCCAATTGGCACTGCTCTAAAAAGATTTATTGTGAAGGCTGAACTGGAAGACAACTAATTGTAAAGTTGGCTTAAATAAGAGAAATTTTTTGTGAGGAAGATGTCCATATTCAAAAAACCCTAAAATTTTATAGAGTTTTCCCCATAAACCCTTGACGAATTTCAAAAAACCCTTGTAAATCAGAGGGTTTTTAGTTACTATTAATTTATACATAAGAGCTCGAATCCGAGCAATTTAATTAAATAATTATCTTTTACATTGCGCTGGTTCGCCAGCCGCTTCATCAAAAGATAAAAGGAAAACAAGAATGACTAAGTCAGAAATCTTGCAGCACCTTGCCGAAAAAACTGGCAAGACCAAAAAAGAAGTTATCGAATTCATGGACGCCATGGTCGAATTAGCTTACAAAGAAACTAAGTCTAGCGGTGAATTTTCTATCCCTGGTTTAGGTAAGCTTAAGAAGAAGCACCGTGATGCTCGTATGGGCCGAAACCCTGCAACTGGCGCGACTATTTCTATTCCAGCAAAGACTGTAGTTAAGTTTACAGTTGCTAAAGCTGCTAAAGATTCTATTCTTTAAGAACATGTAAAAATCCCAGAGAAATAAATATCTTTTCACCCAGTCGCTACGTTTCGCTCTGCGAAACTGGGCGACTGAGGCTCAGTCGATATTTTTTCTCTGGGATTACTGTTTTAAAGAATAAATTAAATGCTAGTTATTGATAGGGGGAGCACCAGCTTGGTTATTTACAGAAAGTTCCGCAGACTTTTCTGGATTAGCTAGTACTTCCTGCACTTTTTTAAGAATTTCCTCGGTAGTAAAATAGGCCTTCACAAGATAAGCTTGCACATCAAGTGCCTTAGTCTTGAGGATGTCTTTGTTGCTCCAGAGGTTGCTAAGAATGATAATTGGAGTTTTAGCGATCTTGGCGTCAGGATTCTTGCGAATCGTTTCCAGAACCTTAAAACCATCGACTTCGGGCAACATCAAATCTAGCAAAACCAAACTTGGTTTTTCTGAGATTATTAGATCTATGCCTTCTTGGCCATCTTCTGCCTCTTTTACATTAAAGCCGTTAGTAGATAGCTTGTGGGCCACGATTTCGCGCATCGCTATGTCGTCTTCGACTACTACGATAGTAAGGTTGGTCGAGGAGGAAGCTAGTGGTGTCGGGGTTGCGGCTGGAGCTGCGCTAGTCGCCGGCTGGGGCGCTTGAGCCTCTGCAGGGGTAGATTGTGCGTTTGTTGGAGTATCCATAAGTGGGTTTATTATACCATAAATTACAGATAATTTTTAAATAGCATGAATGAGCATATTGAGTTATTAGAAGAATTTGATAATCACAAGTTAGTATCGTTCGTTTTTGATAAAAAGCATAAAGTAGAAGCATATATCGCTCTTCATAGGGGTAGTTTAACTAGTCCAAGTTTTGGAGCGACGAGGATAGTTAAGTATAGTCAAAAGGAAGATGCTTTGCGAGATGCACTGCGACTATCGAGGTTAATGTCATACAAGGCGGCAATGGCTGGTTTGGATTATGGTGGTGGTAAGGGTGTAATCTTGCTTCCTGATAACATTACTGACGCTGAGCGTTCAAAAATTATTGAGTGTTACTGCGAAGCTTTAAATTACTACGGTGGCCACTTTGTAACAGGTGCGGATGTGGGAATTACAGATGATGATATGAAGATTATGCATAAGCATAGTCAGTATATTGTTGGTGTCGAAAGTAATCCTGTTTTACATACAGCCCAAGGTTTATTTAAAGCCATTGAATTTTGTGTTGAAAAAAAGTTTGAAGATAGGGATTTGGGAAAACGTTCGTTTGCTATTCAAGGTGTGGGTAAAATAGGAACTGCATTATTAGAGCAGCTGTATGGCAAAGCCGCGAAAATTGTTGTCACAGATCTAGACAATGACAGGTTAAAAGAAATCAAAAAGCAATATCCAGACGTCGAAGTAGTAGCGCCTACAGAAATTTATAAACAAGCGGTAGATGTATTTAGTCCTTGTGCGTTGAGTAATTCACTTACTTCTAAGACTATCACTCAGTTAAAAGCCTCGATAGTTTGTGGTGGAGCTAATAACCAATTGCAGGATAAATCAGTGGGTGAGTTATTGCACTCGTTAGGTATTTTGTATGCGCCTGATTACGTAGTGAATTGCGGCGGATTGATTTCGGTGGTAGATGAATATGAGCATAAAGGGTTTGATGCAAATCGTATTCAAACTCGTTTGAATAACATTGTTGTGATTCTTAAAGAGATTTTCACCCGAAGTCAAATGAACAATCGCGCTACTAACATTATTGCCGACGAAATGGCAGAAGAAATTTTTAATGGCCGTTAAAAAACATGATAATCTTTCTTTTCCAACAGTGCTGCAAAAAGCAGATATTACTGCTTTGGAAAAGAATCTTAAAACAAAACCAGATAGTTTTTGGAATAAGCGCGGGGAAGCTCGTGCTTTAAAGCTATTTCAGGAAATGGCTAAACGAGTTCCTGCTTATAAAGATTTTTTAAAAAAGCATAAAGTTAATCCAACGAAGATTAAGAGCGCGGCAGATTTTGCTTTAGTGCCGCCAGTTGATAAGAAGAATTATCTACGAGCATATCCATTGGAACAATTGTGTTGGGACGGAGTATTGAACAAGCAGCAATCGGTTTATGCTTCGACATCTGGAACCACAGGGGAACCCTTTTACTTTCCTCGTACAGATGCGCAAAGTCATCAGTATGCAATGACTGCGGAATTATATTTGCGCAATAATTTTCAAATTCATAAAAAATCTACTTTGTATATTAATGGGTTCGCAATGGGTGCGTGGATCGGCGGATTATTTACTTACGAAGCAATTCAAATTTTACAAAAAAAAGGTTACGACATTAGCGTAATTACGCCCGGGGTAAACGCTAAAGAAATTTTAAAAGCCGTACGCGAGCTGGGTCCAAAGTATGATCAGATTATTTTGGGCGGCTACCCGCCGTTTGTAAAAGATACAATTGATTTGGGTGTAAGTGAAGGCGTGCATTGGAAAAAATACAATATGGGTATTATTTTTTCTGCCGAAGGTTTTACCGAACAATTCCGTGATTACATTGTAAAGACTGCTGGTTTAAAAAATATTTACACCTCTACGTTGAATCACTATGGGACTGTTGATGAAGGCACTCACTCGCACGAAACGCCGTTATCGATTTTAGTTCGCCGTTTAACAAATAAGAATAAGAGCTATAAAAAGGCACTGTTTCCAGAGACTGATCGACAGCCAACCTTAACTCAATATCTTCCAGAAATGTTTTATTTTGAAAGCGATAATGGTAATTTGTTGTGCTCCGCATTTAGCGGTTTGCCTTTGTTTAGGTATGATTTAAAAGATCGCGGTGGCATAATTCCGTTTAATGATGTTTTCGAAAAAGGGAAGGGGACTGGTGTTGATTTAGCAAAAGAAGTCCGCGCCAATAAATTAAAAGACACCATTTGGAACCTGCCCTTTGTTTACTTGTACGAGCGCAGTGATATGGTGGTGAGTTGGTATGGAGCAAATATTTACCCAGAGCATCTACGTACGGCTCATTTAGATAAAAGAGTTAATAATAAAGTTTCTGGTAAATTCGCAATGCATATGATCAGTAATAAGAAATTGGACCCTGTATTGGAAGTTCATGTAGAATTAAAAAAAGGCATAAAGGCAACTAGGAATTTTGCTAAAAATTTTACGGAACATTTAGTTAAAACCTTAAAGACATTTAACTCAGAATATAAAAATAATCATACTCATGCTCCACAAAAAAACGTGCCCCGTATAAAGTTTTGGGAGTATCAAGTTGGTCCTCACTTCGCCGCAGCAGGCAAACAAAAATGGGTAATTAAATAAATTTATGAAACAACAAAAAGACAATTTCGATCGCGTTAGTTACAAACCAATTCGATTAGATTCAAAAAAAGATTTTAAGCAACAGCTAAAAAAGTATTCTAATGCAAAGAATATAACTGTTATAGATCAGTACTTAATTCAATTAGAAGAAGTTTTTTTGTTGCGTAACCCTAAGTATCGGTTTGATAAAGATTATCGGGGTGAGTTTGATAAATTTGCTAAAACACATGGTGGTAAAAATGGACTTTACCATTCTGGTTCGTGGTTTTATTTTCCATGGATGAACGCCGTTATTCATTACCTGTCTGATAAAGATCATCAAGAGGTTAGAACTGGCCGTAATCGAAATTTGATTACTCAAGCTGAGCAAAATAAATTTTATAATTCTATCGTTGGTATTTTAGGTATGAGTGTAGGAAGCCATGTGGCTTTGACTATTGCTATGACTGGTGGAGCTCGTCATATTAAATTAGCCGATCTTGACGTGCTTTCTGCTTCAAACTTAAACCGTGTGCGCACTGGTTTCCAAAATATCGAAGTTCCTAAGGTTGTGGCCGTTGCTCGCCAAATTTATGAAATTAATCCTTATGCAAAAGTAGAATTATATCAGCAAGGCATTACCGAACAAGCTTTACATAAGTTTCTAGTCGGTTCAGGCAAGCTATCAGTACTCGTAGAAGAAATGGATCAACCATATTTTAAGATTAAAGTTCGTGAAGAAGCCCGCAAGTTGGGAATTCCTGTAATCATGGCGGCAGATAATGCTGATAGTATTATCGTTGACGTTGAACGTTATGATCTTAATAAAAAGTATCCGATTTTGCATGGAATTTTAGGCAAGATGACAGCAGAAGAATTTAGACATGTAGCACCGCAGGATTTACCAAAAGTGATTGCTAAAATGGCTGGAGCAAATTTATCTACTATCAGAATGTTGGAATCAGTAATGCAAGTGGGTAAGACAATTTACTCTTGGCCTCAATTAGGAAACGCTGCCACGCTTTGTGGTTCTGTGTTAACTTACTTAGCTCGTAAAATAATTCTTAAAGAAAAAGTCCCATCAGGGCGAACAGATTTTAATGTTGATACAGCGTTTATGCCTATGACATCAGCGGAGAAAAAACAGCGTGACAAGATTTTTAAGATGATGGGGATTAAGTAAAATTTATGAAATTTTATTTGTCATCATATAAATTAGGGAATGAAACCGACAAATTAAAAGAGCTTATTAGACAAGGTAATAAAAAAGTTGCCTATATACCGAATGCGTTAGACTTTAGCTTAGATGTCGAAAGAAGAGCACAAAGTGAGCAAACTGACATTGAAGATTTGCAATCTTTGGGGTTAGATGTCGATAGAATTGATTTACGCAATTTTTTCAGTAACAAAGAAGAGTTAAAAGAAAAACTAAACCTTTATGATGTCTTTTGGGTCAGGGGTGGAAATGTTTTTGTCTTGAGGCAGGCAATGAGTTTGAGCGGTTTTGATTATATTCTCAAAAATTTAACTCATAAAAATATTATATACGGCGGCTACAGTGCTGGGGTTTGTGTTCTTAGCCCAACACTAAAAGGATTTGGGCTTATGGATGATCCAAGTCAAAAACCCTATGGTAACGATATCGAGACAATTTGGGATGGATTAGGGTTGATAGATTTTTCTATCGTCCCGCATTTTCAATCAGATCATCGTGAGTCTGATGATGCAAATAAGGTAGTGGAATACCTCACAACTGAGAAAATTTCTTTTAAGGCTATTAAAGATGGAGAAGTAATTATTATAGAATAATAGGAATGTTATATAAATTAGATTTCCACGGATTTGTTAAAAATGAGGCCAGTAAATCCAAAGTTCAGCCTTATTTTAAAAAACTTCTCAAAGAAGTAGAAAAGGTGTATACTCGTAGATTGGAGGGTAATTTGCTCAGTATATACATAAGGGGGAGTGTTAGTGTGGGTAGAGCAAGACCCTACATTTCTGATTTGGATAGTGTTTGCGTAGTAAAAACTCCTATATCAAACAAAGATTTGTTATGGTTTGCAAAAACAGCCAAAATACTAGAAAAAAAGTATCCGAAAGTAACTCTAGTAGAGCTAGCGGTTGTATCACAATCCAATTTACTAAAATCAAAGAAATATAAAAATTTAAGAGTTTATTTAAAGACACAGTCCTTTTGCTTAAAAGGGGTAGATGTAGTATCTGCGATTCCATCGGTGAAACCAGGTAAGGCTTTGGCGCAAGAGCTTTATGGCAATTTGGATAAAGAGCTGGAAACCCTAAAGAAAATTTTTACAGGAAAAATTAAAAACAAACAGTATTTGTTCCAAAAAAGACCTATAGAGTTCTGGTGCGTATGGATGACTCGCGTACTATTGAGAGCAGGTTTAGGGTTGAAAATGATTCAAAAGCCTATCTACTCTCAAGATCTACAAACCTGCTATAAAGTTTTTTCTAAATCTTATCCTCAATACAAAAATCAAATGCACCAATTGCTAAAGTGGTCTATAAAACCTATTAGTAATAAAAAAGAATTGTCTATTTTTTTGAATGATTTTGGTCCCAAGTTCATAAAATTATGGGATCAAGCAGTTAAGTAATTAATTATGAAGTTATGAAAAAGATATTCCCAATAGTAATTTTGATTGTGATTATAGGTGCAGTAGGATTTTTTATTTCTCGACCAAAAACCGCTATTAATACAGAACAAAAGAAATTAGACAAATTAACTGTTCAAGCAGGTTGGTTATTGAACGGAGAATTTGCGAATGTTTGTTCTGCAATCGTAAATGATTATTATAAGGATGAAGGGCTAGAGGTCGAGCTTGTTCCTGGTGGGCCAACAGGCGGTTCGTTTATAATTGCTACAAATGCTGTAGCGCAGAATCCTGATCTAGATATAGCAATTGATGGGGATATAGTCCCATTATTGCGTGGGGTTACTAAAGAGTCGCCTACAGAGCAATTAAAGATGAAAGCATTTGCGGCTTTTTGGAATGAAAACCCTTATGGTTTTATCGTTAAAAAAGACTCAGGAATCACAAGTCTTAAAGACTTAGCGTTAAAAATAAAACCTGATGGGACAAAGTATAAAATTGGAGTAACTGCAGATTCAGTTATTCAGAATGCCATCGCCAGCTATGCCAATGTTTCAGTTAAAGATTTAAATTTAGAAACCGTAGGATTTGACGCATCTGCCTTTTTAAGCGGTCAAGTTGATGCTTTAGCTTCTTATTGGACAACTCAAGCCTATGAAGTAGAAAAGGCAGGAATCGAATATAAATTTTTAAACGCGAGTGAACTACCCGGTTTTAATCAGCCTTCTATGGTTGCTTTAGCTAGTGATAAAACCTTACAAGATAAACATGATCAATTAGTAAAGTGGCTAAAAGCTACTATTAAAGGTTCTCAGTTTGTCGTAAGCAATCCTGCTAAGGCTGCAGAAATGATTACGGATAACCGTTGTGGGGGTTCAAATTTTGATGTTACTCAAGAAAAATGGTTAATTGAAAAATCTACTCCTCTATTTGATAAAAATAAAATTGGGTGGGTGTACGATAACCAAATTACTGGCTTTGCGGATGCATATTATAAGTTAGGACAGATACCTCGCAATCCGTCAGTTGATGAACTATTAGATTATTCTGTATTGAATTCAATTTATAAATAGAACTCATGGAATCACTGATTACCTTTGATGGAGTTTCTAAAGATTATTCAACATCCAATAATAATTCTCTTGCAATAAAAGACATCAGTTTTCAGGTTTATAAAAATGAAATACTATCGATTTTAGGGCCTTCTGGATGTGGTAAAACTACGATTCTACGTTTAATCGCTAATTCAATCATCCCTAGTAAAGGCAGAATCGATTACGGGAGCAAACCTATTGAGTGGGCTAAAAAAAATAGTCTTATTGGGTTAGTCTCTCAGAGCCCTTCCTTGTTACCAAATCGTACCGTAAAAGAAAATATAGCACTTTCTCTTGAGATTAGAGGTGGGTATAGCGAAGAGAAGATTCATAAGATAATTGAGCTCATGGGGTTGGTTGGAAGTGAGAACTATTACCCATATCAATTATCTGGAGGGATGAAGCAGCGTACTTCTTTAGCCCGATCGATGATTTATGATCCGGAACTACTATTAATGGATGAGCCTTTTGCGTCATTAGATGAAATTATTCGCGAACGTTTAAATAGTGAGTTAATAAATATTCAACGAAAGACTCAACAGACTATTATTTTCGTCACTCACAATATCGAAGAAGCCGTTTTTTTATCTGATAGAATTTTGATACTTTCTAATACCCCAGGTAATATAATCGGAAAAGTAAATGTTGGATTACCTAAAAATCGAACTTCAGAGGTAAGAAGTACTCAAGAATTTTTTGATATAACAAAGCAGGTCCGCTTACTTCTAAAGGAGAGCTATGTATAAAAGAATAGTCCTATCTGTATTTCTAGTTTTGCTATTATTGACAACGTGGCAGATAATAGAAGACAAGGTTAACATAAGTAGATTGCAAAGCAATCAGACGGCCTTAGAAGCTTTTATCCCCACACCTAAAACTATTGCAAAAACTTTTAGCACAGATTGGAGAGATATTAGTAGGGAAATTAGACACACTTTAATTAAAGCTTACTTAGGTCTTATTATAGGGCTGATTTTTGCTTTATTGATGGCCAGCTTGTTTTTATTTTTTCCTTTTTTGAGAAATTTATTTTTTCCATTATCATTTGCAATTAATTCATTTCCAATTATCGGCTTTGCACCAGTAGTTGTTTTGATTTTTGGACAAGGGTCATATTCTTCTATTATTTTTATTGCTGCCCTGATTTGTTATTTTCCGATTTTAATAAGTTTAGATACAGCTTTCCGGCAAACGGACAAAGATCTTTTAGAGTTTGCTAACATTATTAACGCGAGTAAATGGCAAACTTTTAGTAAAATTCATTTCCCTTTAGCAATTCCATATTTAAACTTGTCTTTAAAGTTAGCTATCCCCGCTAGTATTATCGGCGCCACTATCGGAGAGTGGCTAGGGTCACGTTACGGGATAGGTCAGTTAATTACAATTGCCTTGTATCAACTTAAGCCAGGGTTGCTGTACTCTTCGTTGGTTTCAATAACATTGGTAAGTACTGTCAGTGTTTTGGCTCTGCAATTATTTGAACATATATATTTTCCATGGATAAAAAAAAGTCTTAGAAGATAATTATCTTCTAAGACTTGCTATTTGTTAATCCCTTCCTCTGAATACTGGTCTTTTTGAAACCAGCATTCCAGGCAAGGATCTAAATGGCATATTATTAGTTTGCTGGGTCACTAACTCAGCTAACTCATCAATGCTCATTTGCTTCTGACTCTCTCCTCTAACTCTAACAGATAAATGGCCACCAGCCATCTCTTTGTCACCGCACACTACTATGTATGGAACCCATTCGCGCTCAGCTGCTCTTATCCTCCAGTTGAGTGATTCATTGCGCTCATCTACATCTACTCTGATTTTATGTGACTTGAATTGTTCAGCCACATTCAATGCAAAGTCGACATGTTTTGCTTCTGAAACTGGAATGACTCGAACTTGAGTCGGGGATAACCATAATGGTAAGGTCGGCGGATCCTTTTTGAGGGCATTCTCCAGAATAGAAAATATCCATCTCTCAATTGATCCAATTGAGCTGTGCACAATAGTACAGCCTTTTTGTTTACCATCCGGGTCCATGAAGGTGATCCCATAGAGTGAAGCATCTTTAATATCCAGTTGGACAGTCGAAGTTTGGCAAATCCCATCTCCGGTGTCTATGGTATTAATTTCATGTTTCAGCACCCAGTAATGCTTCATCTCTGAGAGTATTTCGATGAAGGCAGGGGCCCCGCTATGCTTGATCATCTCCACCAATTCGTCCTTGTGCTCATCGTAAAACTCTTTTACGACTCGAAAAGCTACAGCATAACTGACATCCATACCATTTGCTAATTCGGTATAGCGTCGGTATAGCTCCTTGTATTCTTCGATACCCTGATCAAGATTTTGGCAAAAGCTGTGGATGTCAGGCATCCAAAACCCTCGCAGCCTTCTTAACCCTGATAAGCTTCCACTTGATTCATAGCGGAAGCTTGGCGCGAATTCATACAAGCGAACCGGCAAATGTCTGTAGGTTAATTGGGCATCTCGCATTAAACGAAATAAACCAAAGTCTCCAGCAAACCTTAAGATAAATTCCTTTTCAGGTTTATCCGGCAAGCGGACAATATAATGATGCTCGTGGAACGACTCGGCTTGGCTACGGATATCAGGTTCGCCCCAATCGTAAAGGATCGGGGTTTCAATTGAGTACGCTCCAAGTCTTTCTAGGGCAATTTCCTCAGCCCACAGGCGTAGCAGTTCAAAAATCAATGCCCCTTTAGGATAAAAGCGAAAGTGGCCTTTATCACTAGCTGGTTCATAGTCAACTAGCTCCAACTCCTGCATCGCTCTTATAGAAAGTGGTTCGATACCGGGCTGACCCTTAATCATTTCCACTTCCACCATTTTACGCAAGTTCGGATAGTCATCCAAAATTTCCAAATTTTCTAAATCTGGGTTAATTTCGAATTCCTTTCCGTCTTGATCCAGAATAATAAATCTGGAATCTATATTGTCGACAATTTTCTTTCTCTCTGTCTGATTCATATTTCCTCCACTAACTATGTTTAATCCCTACCTTTAAACACTGGTCTTTTTGAAACCAACATTCCAGGTAACGGTCTGAATGGCATATGTTGTGTTTGTTGCCTAATTAATTCTTTTAATTCTGCAACTATCATATGTCTTTGATTTTCTCCTCTGACTCGAACTGCTAGATAATTATCGCTTATCTCTTTGTCCCCACATACAACCGTATAAGGGACCCATTCGCGTTCCGCAGCTCTTATTCTCCAGTTGAGTGATTCACTTCGATCATCTACATCCACTCTTATCTGATTGGATTTGAGTTGTTCAGCAACATTCAGTGAGAAGTCTAGATGCTTTTCCTGCGAAACGGGAATAATTCTAACCTGAGTCGGGGATAGCCATAATGGCAAAGTCGGCGATTCTTTTTTTAAAGCATCATCAACTGCTATGATCATCCACTTTTCAATGGAACCAAAAGATGTATGAATAACAACACATTCATTTTTATCACCATCATTTGTCATGTATTTAATCCCAAACTTTTTACCACTTTCAATATCGAATTGAACATGGAATAAAGTTTGAGGATGTTCTGAGTATGAAATATGTTTCATTGACCAGTATTGGCGTTGACTTGAAATAATTTCAACCAACATTTTTTCTCCACTGGCCAGCATTTCGATCATGACATTCTTCATTGATTTATACAGATTTTCTGTAATTTTGAAGTGTATTACTAAATTTACTCCAACATCATTTGCCATTTTGGTCAGAAGTCTTTGTATCTCCTGATATTCAATTAATGCTTCCTCCATGTTTGAACAGAAGCTATGAATATCAGTAAACGAAAATGATCTTCCTCTTCTAATTCCAGAAAGAGCCCCACTTTGATGATATCGAAAGCTATGTGTGTGTTCGTAGATTCTGAAAGGTAGATGTCGATATGTAAGCTGCGCACCTTTCATTATCTCGAACAAACCCAAGTCGTCATTAAAGCGGAGTACAAATTTTTCTTTGTTTTGTTCGCTTCCAAAAACTGGGTAAACACTATTGCTAAACATTCCTATCTGTTTATTAATATTTGAGTGATCCCAGTCGTAGATAAATGGTGTTTTTAATGGTAATGCTTCAAATGCTTCAGTAGCTATTTGTTCGCACCATCGGGTGAGTAGCTCATACATTAATGCCCCTTTGGGATAAAAACGAAAGTGTCCTTTATCACTGGCTGGTTCATAGTCAACTAACTCGAGTTTTTGCATCGTGTCCATCTGACTAGAAAATTGAACCGTACTAATTGCATCAACATTTGCGGTGATCACTTTGATCATTGCTGGGCTAAATTGATTTTCAATTTCGCGCCAGCTATCTTTTTGTAACGATATTTCATTACCCAAAGAATCGAGTGTAAAAAAACTGCTTGCTGGCAAGTTTTTGTTCTGATCTGTTTCCATTTAGATTATACCTCCTTATTTGGCTATCAACTCATTATAAATGTACTTTTTAATCAAATAAAATAGCTCTATTTGACTTAATATTCTAACTTGTTATATAAATGGTGTCAATCTGTTCAAAACATGGTATAATTAAGGAAATGTATAATGATCGCAGTGAAATAAAAGTAGAAAATTTTAGCAATTTACAAACTAACCAAGACAAACTTGAGTTTCTAATTTTACTTGCAACTTTGGCACCCTCGGCACATAACACACAGCCTTGGCTTTTTAAAATAAAAGATCAATCAATTTTTATCTCGGCTAATGTCGATCGAAAACTTCCTTACTCGGATCAACATCATCGTCAGTTGTTTTTAAGTATTGGGGCGGCTATTTCTAATCTTATGCATGCCGCAGATTATTACGGTTTAAAGTATGAAATACAATATTCCGAACCAGTAACAGACGTAAGTATAGCTGTTATAAGTTTCTTAAGTTTAGAACCGACAAATATAAATATCAAAGGACTTAGGAGTATTGTTACTAGAAAAACTAACAGACTTCCATTTTTAAATAAGGATATTGATCAAAATATTTTGGATCAATTACAGACTGTTTGTATTTCTGATTCCAAAGTTATTTTTATTCAAGATAAAGAAAAACAATTGGAGTTACAAAAAATAATTACTGACTCCGTTGATACAGCTTTTAGTGATAAAAAATTTACTAACGAATTATCTCATTGGATAAAACCTAGCTCTTCAAAATACAGAGATGGTATGCCAGGTTATACAATTGGTGTGCCTAAGCTTTTATCATTCCTTCTACCTTTCATGATAAGAAATTTTAATCTCAGGGGTATGCAAAAAAAGATGCATTTGGATTGGTTAAGAAACTCTTCTGTGTACGGAGCTATTTTAACAAAGGGTGACTCATCTCGGTCTTGGTTGGATGCAGGAATTTCTTTTGAAAATATTGCATTGTCAGCAGAACAGTTAGATTTAAAAATAGGTATCATTGGTGCACCGATTGAGATAGGCGAGTACTATAAAAATATTCAACAGGCATTATCAACTACCGACAGACCTCAAATGTTTTTTCGAATAGGCTATGCAAAAGATATGCCTCATTTTAGTCCACGAATTAATTACAAAGAAACTATTATTCACTAATGGATATTGCTTTTAATGCAGATTTAATTTCGGTTGGGGTATCTGTTGCGGCAGTTACTATTTTAGGTTTTATAGTATTTTTTCAAAATACACTAAGTGCCACTAATGTGTTTTTTTTGCTATTTAGTTTGTCTAGTAGCGCTTTAGGTGTTGTGAATTACTTAAGCTATCAAATTAACACTTTTTCACTTAGATTGTGGTTAATAAGATTAGTTTTATTTTTCGCGGTTTTCCAATCCCTTAGTCTACTCCTGCTTTTGTATAATTTTCCCAGTGAAAATTTAAGAATTACGACTAAAAGGTATTACCTTCTTTTAGCCGTATCTTTTATTGTTGCGATCTTTACATTAACCCCGTTCGTTTTTTCTTCAATTATTTTTCAACCAGGGGTTGTGGCTCAGCCTGTAGTACAGCCTGGTATTATGCTGTTCGGAGTTTTTGCGATTAGTATGGTTTTAAGCGCGCTCATTACATTAATAATTAAAATACGAAAAGCCAAAGAAGGAGAATCACGCCCTTTGTGGTATCTATTAGCAGGCGTGCTAATAATGTTCTCATGTATCATTGTTTTAAACTTTATTTTCCCAACAGTATTCAACAACACAACATTCATCCCATTTAGTGCGGTGTTCACACTACCATTCGTAATATTTACAGCATACACAATCTTTAAACATCACCTTCTAAATATTAAAGTAATTTCTACCGAAATTCTTGTTTTCGTATTGGCTATAGCTACTTTATTTGAAGTAATTATTTCCAAAGAATCTACCGCAATTATTCTCCGCTCCAGTATCTTCCTCTTAGTACTCAGTGTCGGTGTTTTACTCATCCGTAGTGTCATTCGTGAAGTCAAACAGCGCGAGCAACTCGAAGTGCTTTCCAAAGAACTCGCGGCAGCCAACGAGCAACTTAAGGCTCTCGACAAAGCGCGTGCGGAATTCATTTCCATCGCCAGTCATCAATTGCGAACACCACCGGCTACAATCAAGTGGTACCTTGGTGCTGTTCTTAACGGCGACTTTGGCGCATTAACAGAAGATCTAAAAGCCGCCCTCTTGCGCACCAACGTAACCAACGAATCACAGATCTCGACCATTGACGACCTTCTAAATGCATCCCGTATCGAGCGCGGGAAGCTAGAGTTCTTTTTCCAAATGGGCAATTTAGCACCAATGGTCCAAACCTTGATTGATCAGCTAGAACCACTAGCCCAAATGAAGAAGCAACACATCGTTTATACACCGCCCGTAAAGCCGATCCCAGACATCCTTGTGGATAACGAAAAGGTTCGCCAAGTTGTAAATAACATGGTGGATAATGCTATTAAGTATTCCAAAAAAGGGGATATCTTGGTTACTCTTGGTTTGGATTCCGATACTAACCCACAAAACGTGGTAGTTAAGGTTAAAGATACCGGAAAAGGCATTGATCCTAGTGAACTCTCCAAACTGTTCGAAAAGTACTCCAGAGGCAAGGATTCGGCCACTCACGCCACTGGATTGGGCTTAGGCATGTATGTTGCCAAAGTAATAATAGAGCAGCATAACGGCAAAATTTGGGCCGAAAGCGAGGGAATAGGCAAGGGGGCGACTTTTGCCTTTAGTCTGCCAATTCATAGCAAAATCGAACCAACTGCCACTGTAGATTTGGCTCAATCGGCTGGCTAATTATTCTCTAATTTTTGAAAAATTGGCTAGTTTCTGCTATAATACATTTATGACAATTTCTCGTTGCTATTCAGCAGTGATGTCTCAAAAACCAATAACAAAAAATCACAGAACCAATCAAGCATCAGTTGCAATCTTGAATAGTTTTATTTACGGCGAACAATAGATATTTTTCTATTGTTTTTATTTATGTTAATTTTCCGGCAAGGTCGATTACCGGAGGCTAAAAAATTCGCATCACATCTTTAATAGATGTTATGCACGAAAGGAACAAATAATAATGAATTATTACAACGATTATCCTACAGTTGTCCAAGACTCTGTATACAACTTGTACGACCGGGTAATTCAGTTTTTACCAAACATTCTAGCTGCAGTGATTGTTTTATTACTTGGTTGGATTATTGGTATCTTCTTAGGTAACGTCCTACGAAGAGCGTTAGTGTCTGTCGGTATCGATGGACTTGGTGATCAATTAGGTCTTAAGCGTTTATCAGAACGAAGCGGCCGCAATATCAGAGTTTCTGGTATTGTGCAGTGGATAGTAAAATGGTTCTTTATCTTAGCTAGCATTATCGCAGCTGCAGATATCTTAGGACTATCAAATATCACTAACTTCTTCTACTCTGATGTATTTGCCTATGCTGGCCATGTAATCATTGCAATGGTGATTATCTTACTTGGTATTATTGCTGCTAACTTTTTGGGCGATGTTATCAAGGGTACAGTTAAAGCTGGTGGTTTTGAAGCCGGTAACATGCTTGGTTCTCTAACTCGCTGGGCTATCATCATCTTTACTGTGATCGCTGCGCTATCTGAATTGCAAATCGCACAAGCGTTTTTGCTTGACCTGTTCCGTGCTGTAATCGCTATGATAGCAGTTGCTGGCGGTTTGGCATTTGGCCTCGGAGGTAAAGACCATGCTAAAAAAGTGCTCGACTACGTTGAAGACGGTATCAAGAAAAACTAGCCAGAAAAACTAGTAGAGTTTAAAATAAAAACAAATCAAAAGCCGCTCCTTTCGGAGCGGCTTTTATCTGCGCATAAGTAGTTAATACTTTGCATCCCCGTCAATATTTTTATGATAGCATATCTCAAGACTTAGTCAAGATTCATGGTGGACCTGCGGGGACTTGCACCCCGATCCTATCCTTGACGGGGGTTCGCATTTACTACTTATGCTACAGGCCCACGTAAATTCAGCTTAACAAAAGGGTAATGAAGCCCTCATCAAGATTTCCTCAAAGTGGGATAAAGTTGAAATAATTTCTGTGGGCAAGTTCATTTTTAATTCAACAAAAATGCTATAATACCAATATGTTAAGAAAGTATTTCCCGTTTATAATATTGATTTTAATGATTTTAGCTCTACTTGGTTTGTGGGGGCTGTTTCAAAATTATCGAGCAGAACAAGCACGCCGCACAGCTAAATTGCAAGAAAAAGCTGCCGAAACAAAAGTCACAATTATCGAAGGTTGGACTGTTGTAGAAATCGCCGAAAAGTTAGAGCAAACTGGAATGTTTTCAAAGCAAAAATTTTTAGACGCAGTAAGGGATTTTGACTATACCAATTATCCATTAATTGATAAGCCCAATAAAACTACTTTAGAAGGCTATTTATTCCCAGACACTTATCGTTTTGAAAAAGATGCTACTCCGGATCAGGTCATAGAAAAATTACTTGAGAACTTTACTAAACGAATGTCATCAATAGGTGTGACAATTAATGAATCACAGTTTACAGTAGACGGATATGAAAATGTTAAACCTAGTGGTGGCGATGGTAAGACTGGAGTGTCTTTGTACGATGTGCTGACTCTGGCTTCTATAATCGAAAAAGAAAGCGGAGGGCAGGGCACTGCAGGTGGTGGTGCGTTATCGTTGCAAGATGAACGCAATTTAGTGGCAGGCGTGTTTTATAACCGTTTATCAATTGGTCAGGCGTTGGAAAGCGACGCTACCATTAATTACATTACAGGAAAAAACAATCCGGCTCCGCTACTAAAAGATTTAGCAGTAAATTCGCCTTATAATACTTATAAATACGCGGGATTGCCACCAGGTCCAATTTGTAATCCATCCTTAGGAAGCATTGAGGCAGCGCTTCATCCTACAAAATCTGACTATTTTTACTTTTTACATAAACAACCATCTGGCGAAGTAGTCTTTAGTAAAACTTTTGCCGAACATGTTAAGCAGAAAGAATAAAACCGCAAATATCTTGCGGTTTTATTTTAATTTACTTATATCAAAAGCTGGATAGCCGTTTTTAAAATCTTTTATACTAGTTGGATTTTTTCCTTCTAGTTGGACTGTAATTAGTTCGAGAGTGGATTTATCTTCGGATAATTTGCAGTTTAAAATTTTTAGTTTTTTGTCTTGCCATGTTGTGTAGACTCCTGGCCAGGGCTGATAGGCGCGGAACTGATTGTAAATTTGTTGTGCGGGTTTGCTCCAGTCTATGAGGCCATCTTCTTTGCTAATCATTTTAGCCGAAGTTGCATGGCTATGGTCTTGTTCTTGCGGCGTGATTTGCCCAGCTTGGTATTTAGGAAGTGTATCCAATAGAAGGTCAGAAGAAATTGCGGCAAGCTTGGATTGTAAAGTAATGTTCGTGTCATCTGGATCAATCGCAACTTCTTGTGTAGTTAAAATTGGTCCGTGGTCCACTGCTTCGTCGAGAATAAAAATCGTTGCGCCTGTGCTAGTGTCCCCGTTAAGTATGGAAGACTGAACCGGACTTGGGCCGCGGTACTTTGGTAGCAAAGAAAAATGAACATTCACAGTTTTGAGTGGGGGAATGTCGAGTAACACAGTAGGCAAAATTTTGCCATAAGAAACCACAACAAAAATATCAACCGAATGATCGGTGGCTAACTTTTGCAATTCAGATAAAAATTCCGGATTATTTTTTACCTTCTCAGGTTTTAAAACCGGAATGTTATGTTTAGCAGCGAGGTCGGCAATTGGAGTCGCAGTTAAAACTTGCTTACGACCAACAGGGCGGTCGGGCGAAGTAACAACGTTAATTACTTCATGGTTTGCCAACAATGCTTCTAGAATTGGCAAGCCGATTTCTGATGTTCCAAAAACAACTATTTTCATAAATAACAAACTTGGCGGGATGCGCCAATAAATAATTAAACTTTAAAAGCTTTAACAAGCTTGCGTAGCACCTCGGCTTCCAAACGGCAGTCAGCCAAAGCTGTGTGACGATTGCTCGGCACTTTTATTTTAAAATGATTGGCAATGTCGTTGAGAGAAAAACCAGAAAAACGTTTTTTGTTTACTAGTAATTTCTTTTTGGCCATGTAGGTATAGCATAGAGGCCAAACATCAAAAACATGGTAATCATAAGGATATTGTTTACCAATTTTTTTGTAAGCTACGCGCAGCATGGCTGTATCCATGATTGTTCCATATGGCGCTAAAATAACATTCGTTCCAAACTTTTTTTGGAAGGTGTTGATCACTGTTCTCAAAGATGGGGCTTTAGCTAAGTCTTCCCAAGTAATTTTATTAACAGCCATGGCTTCTGGATCGCGATTGCGCCAGTGTTCAGGTTTAATAAAGGAGCGAAAATGCTTTTTTTCTTTGAGAGTTTTTTTATCGAGCAAAACTCCGGCTAATTCAATGAGGTCATTTTTTTGGTAATCCAAGCCAGTGGATTCAACGTCGATTATGAGAATGTCTTTATGAAACATAGTTAAATAGTTAATTGCGGCGGGGCTATATAAATTAGCCGTTTAAAATCTTTTTAAAAACTTCGGCAGTAAGACGGGCTTTGGCTAAGGCATCATTAGCGCGGCTCAACTTGAGATTAAAATGTGTAGCCATGGTCTGCAAAGTAGGAATTTTTTTAATACCATAGTGCATGATGTAAATATAACTCAATGACCAAACGTCTAATAAATGCTTGTCGTAATCAAACGGGGTCATAGTTTTTTTAAAAGCCTGTTTTAAAAATAAATAGTTTGGTACAGACTGCGACGCGAGCAATGGTTCATATCCAAAAGCGGAAACAAAATTTTTAATGGTTTCGGTTAATTTTGGACTTTTGCGCAGTTGATCAAAAGTGATTCCTAAATGGTCGGCATGAGCTTGCACTGTTCCGTCTAAAAAGCTGACCTTTACGTAACTGTTAAAAAAGTTTTTTTCGAGCAAGCTATCTTTATCGAGCAAGATCGCGGACAACTGAATAATATGATCCCGTTCGAGATCGGGACCAGTGGTTTCTATTTGAAAAATTAAAATATCTTTAATGAGCTTCATAGTTGACGATTGCTTACTTTTTTAACTTTAAATTTTCTAAACCGTAATTTTTTAACAACTGTTGGCCGCTAGTAATTTCGGTAAACTTGTCAGCTATCAAAGTTTGATTTAAGTGATCTATTTCATGTTGAAGTACGCGCGCTAAAAACGTGTCATCAGTAATTTCAAATTTTTTACCTTCTAAATTATAGGCTTCCATGGTAATTTTTTTTGGTCGAACTACTTTGCCAAACACATTTGGTAAAGACAAACAGCCTTCTTCCATTTCATCGGTTTCTTTGGAAACTTTTATGATCTTTGGATTGATGATAGGGAACACTGGCAAACCCATTTCTTCTAAGTAAATAATTGCCAGCTGCAAGTTTTGACCTATTTGCGGCGCAGCTAAACCGACTCCGTTAGCAGTTTTACAAGTAGACACCATGTTTTTGAGCAACTTTAACAATTGCTTGTCAGCTGGAAAGGGGACAGGCTCTGTTTTGGTGCGCAAAATTTTTGCTGGTAATTTAGAAATCGGTAAGATCATAAATATATTTATTTGACCGCGTTGGCAGCATCTTTATTTTCTTGATTATGTTTTTTAATTAGATAAGCAAACAGACGGCCCTTGTTATCGACTTTTGGGTTTTCTAATACTTGTCCGGCCAAGCCGCGTAGCACTGCTGGAGACATTGTCGAAGCCATTTTTAAATAAAACCCAAAGTGCTTAGGGTCAGACAATTGTGTAGCTAATTCGTCAGCTAAAACATGGGCTGCAGAGTGTAGCTTGGGGTCTCGTTTAGTAGGAAATTTTTTGCTGCTAGCAAGACTTTTGAGGGAATCCATACCTGTATTATACCTAGAATTTTTGCTTATTTCTAGGTATAATTTGGAATATGTCGAATAAATTCCGTATAATTTTGCTTCTAGTAGTGTTTGTGGGGGTAGCTATTTTTGAAGGTCTGCCAACTCGAATAGAAAATTGGGTTAAAAGTGATAAATCTAGCACCCTGTCTGGTCAATTAACCGAGTCTTTATCGGGTACTTTGCGTGGTCCGTTAGATAGTCGCGGCATTTTAACTGTGGCTGGTACTGTTGAGGCTACTAACAAACAACGTGAACTTTACGGGAAAAATGCTCTTCACGTAAATTCCAAACTTAACCTTGCAGCTCAAGCTAAAGTTGAAGACATGTTTCGTCAGCAATATTTTGAACATGTCTCGCCTGATGGCAAGCACCCATCTGATGTTATTAGTGCCACCAGTTATGAATACCTAGTAGTGGGTGAAAATTTAGCATTGGGTAATTATGAAAATGATGAAGCTTTGGTTGAAGCCTGGATGAACAGTCCTGGTCATCGCGCTAATATTTTGGATGGCAAGTTTGAAGAAATCGGCGTGGCAGTAGGAAAGGGGATGTATGAAGGCCGCGAGACTTGGTTAGCAGTGCAAGAATTTGGAACGCCTTTAGCAAGCTGCCCAGGGCCGGGTGCAAGTTTAAAAGCTAATATTGAACGCAACCGTTTGGATATCAAAACTCAAGAAGCTAGTTTGGATCAGTTAAAGAGGAAGATTGACGCAAATAATTATTCTTCTCGCAGTGAGTACGAAGCTGATGTAGCTAGATATAATTCGCAAGCAAATCAGTTAAATAAATTGATTGATCAAACCAAATCATTGGTCAATGACTACAATATGCAAGTAAACAGTTTTAATAGATGTTTAGAAAGTGATAAGTAATGTCTGATAAAGTTATAGAGAAAATTAAAGTTGCGAACTTAGATATTTCTGCAACCACCAAGCAAGAATTTTTGGCAGAAGTAGATAGTATACTAAAGTCTGATCAGCAGGCTTTTATTACTACACCTAATTCAGAATTTTTGTATGCAGCACTGCGCGATAATAGTCTGCGGGATTTGTTTAACTCTGCAGATATTGCTTTGGCTGATGGTATTGCCATTTTTTGGGCTGAACGATTTTTAGCTAAACCATTTAAATTAAAGAGTTACTGGGGGAAAATCATTGAAGCTTGGTTACAAGTAATTACAACTGGTGCGCGGATTTTGTTCACTCCAAAATATTTGTATCAAAATATCCCCGAAAAACTTACTGGAGCGGAAGTATTTTATGATTTAATTGAATTAGCTGGTAATGAAAATAAATCAGTCTATTTTGTAAATCACCGTAGTGATTCGGCAGAAAAAACAGCGCGTATTTTAAAAGCTAAATATCCCAACTTAAGTATTGGAGTATCGAGAAAGAATTGGGATGATAATAGCTTGCTCGAGGATATATCAATTGCTAAACCAGATATGTTGTTTGTGTCCTATGGTCAACCGTCGCAAGAGAAATGGATAAAAAACTCTTTAAAGGATTTACCAGTTTCGATCGCTATGGGAATTGGTGGTACGTTTGATTATGCCGCGGGTTTTAAAATTCCGCCACCACAATGGATTAGATCAATTGGTTTAGAATGGCTATTTAGATTAGTCACTCAACCAATGCGTTTGCCACGCATATATCGCGCTACTTGGGGATTAGTAATGAGCTTGGTGAAATATAAAGTTTTTACTAGTTATGATTACAGACAGAATGTATGCGTTGTAGTTGTTAATTCGGAAAATAAAATGTTACTGTGTCATAACAATGCAAATAGAACTTCTAAGATAGGATTTGTAGTTGATAACCCAAAAAATGAATGGATGATGCCCCAAGGGGGAGTTAAGTCTGATGAGAATACTGCACAAGCTGCCCGCAGAGAATTAGAAGAAGAAACAAATATTACTTCTGTAGAATACTTAGGTCAGGCCAATTATATTAATCAGTTTGATTGGCCAAATGGAATTCGTGATTTTTTTAAAGCTAAGCGTAAATTCCGCGGCCAAAAACAGTTCACCGTATTTTTTAGGTTTACTGGCCAGGATTCCGAAGTCAAAGTCGACCCAATTACTTTTAGCGGATGGAAGTGGGTCACCTTAGAAGACGCTGAGAAAATGGTGATTTCGTACAGACGAGAACATCTTAGAAATATAATAAAAGAGCTGTCTCAATTCCTTGAAAAAGCCTCATAAATATGGTAAATTTTATTCATGACTGATTCAACTCCTAACAAACTAGTTCGTACTCGATTTGCTCCTAGCCCAACAGGGTTTATTCATGTTGGGAATTTTCGAACAGCATTATTTGCATTTTTGTATGCTCGTCATAATAACGGCACAGTGATCTTAAGAATTGAAGATACTGATCAAAATCGCAAAACTGATGGTGCAGTAGAAAATTTGATCACAACAATGCACACCATGGGAGTAGATTTTGATGAAGGCGCATACTACAACAGCGGTAAAATTGAGTTTAAGGGAGACTTTGGTCCTTATGTTCAATCAGAACGTTTGGATTTGTATCAGGAGCATGCAAAGCAATTAGTAGATGATGGAAAGGCATACTATTGTTTTTGTACTCAAGAACGTTTGGATGAACTACGCAAAGAACAAACTGCTCTCAAAAAGCCACCGATGTATGATCGGCTTTGTAAAAAACTTTCTAAAGAAGAAGTCGCTGAGAAACTAAAAGAAAATCCACATCCAGTAATTCGGCAAAGCAATCCTGATAGCGGTCAAACCGTCATCCACGATTTAGTATATGGTGATATTACTTATGAGCACAATTTGCTCGATGATCAGGTATTACTAAAGTCTGACGGCTTTCCAACTTATCATTTAGCTGTAGTGATTGATGATCATTTTATGGGAGTCACTCATGTCATTCGAGCTGAAGAGTGGATTCCTTCTACCCCAAAACATATTTTGTTGTATCAAGCTTTAGGTTGGGATATTCCAGAGTTTGCTCACTTGCCATTAATTTTAAATCCGGACAAAACAAAACTTTCCAAGCGTCAGGGTGATGTTTCGGTCGAAGATTTTTTGCAAAAAGGTTATTTACCAGAAGCCTTGGTCAACTTTGTAGCTCTATTGGGTTGGAATCCAAAAACAGAACAAGAAATTTTTACCATGCAAGGATTGGTAGATAATTTTGAATTAAGCAAAGTTAACAAAGCTGGCGCAGTCTTTGATCTGAATAAACTGGATTGGATGAATGCCACTTACATTCGCACTAAAAGTCCTTCAGAAATATTAGAACTAGTTAAACCATGGTTGGTACCATTTTTGGAAGAGAATGAATTAAATATTTCTAATTTTTCTTTAGATTTTTTGCTAGCGATAATTAAAATTGAACAAGAGCGCTTAAAAACTTTGGCACAAATCAGCGAGCAGATTTTGTTCTATTTTAAAGATCCAGAGTTTGACCAGCCAGAAGCCGGACCAGAATTAATGGTCTGGAAAAAATCTGACAAAGTAGATGCTAAACAGAAGCTGTCATTAATTGCTGAGCAGTTAAATTCTTACTCTGACTCCGATTTTACAACAGAAAATCTAGAAACTAAGCTCAAGACTTGGATCACAGACCAAGGTTTTGATACTGGCAGTGTGTTATGGCCGCTGCGTGTAGCTCTAACAGGTTTAGGTAAGAGCCCGAGCCCATTTGAGGTGGCTAGTACCTTATTCTTAAATGGCGGCAAGGATGCGGTTATAAAACGCTTAAATAAGGCAATAAATCTGCTCTAAAATCTTATAGTCGGTGTGATATAATTAGAGTAATGGGTAACTCTAATTTTGAGATAAAAACTAAAAAAACTAAAAAAACTAATAAAAAACTAGTTTATACTAGTTTTGTAATTCTCGCTGTTGCTATGTCTGTGACAGGATTTTTTGGTTTTCAAAAAGCTCAACAAGTTTTTGGTGCAAACGATAGAGATCGGTTACAGCTCAAACTTGACCAACTCAAAAATCAGATCAATACATACCAAAGTCAAATTAACCAAACCCGAAACCAAGCCGCAAGTTTAAAAAATGAAATTTCAATTTACGATAATCAGATCAAATCTATTGAGTTGCAAATTGAAGCCAATCAAACCCAGACCGAAGATACAACTTTGCAAATCAATGAATTAGAAATTCAGATTCAACGTCGTCAAGAAGAAATTGAAGAGAATAAAAAAATTCTTTCTCAGTTAATAGTCCAACTTTCAAAATTAGATAACAGTTCTTTTTTGCAGATAGGTTTAGGCACCGATAATTTTTCGAGTTTCTTAGATCAAGTACAGTATGTGCGTAGCGTACAAGATCAAGTTTACTCATTAGTAACTCGAATCAAAGAAATAAAAATAAAACTCGAAACCCAACAAGCAGATTTAGAAAAATCCTTAGAACAATTAAAAATGCTTAAAGAGCAACTTTCGATTAGCCAAGATAGTTTAGAGAGTCAACGAGGGGCAAAAGAGCAATTATTAGCTCAAACAAAAGGTGTAGAAAAAAACTATCAAAAACTATTAGGCCAAACTCAAAATGAAGAAGATAAAATATTACAAGAATTAGAAGATTTAAATAATGCAGCACAGACTGGCAAGAAAACCATTTTACCAAGTAAAGGAGTTTTAGCTTGGCCAATGGACGGTGTCTTAACTCAGGGTTATGGTAATACTGGGTTTAAATCTTTGGGCTATAGTTTTCATAACGGAATCGACATTGCTGCTCCAGCTGGTAAGCCTATCTATGCCCCAGCAGATGGTACCGTAGCCACTTGCGATACTGGAGAAGCCGCATACGGAAATTGGTGCACAGTTAAGCACAATATCGATACAAAGTCAGGAAAGCGTTGTATAGTTACTTTGTTCGCGCACATGCGTTCGATAAAAGTTAAAGGTGGCTCAAAAGTAGAAAAAGGTGATCTTATAGGTTACGAAGGAAACACTGGCAACACTACACGTTTATTGTACGGACCGGAACGTGGGTATCATCTACACTTTACTGTGTTTGACTGCGATGGTTATAAGGTTACACCAGGAGCGCATACTGATGTTTATGGTCATTATTCTGTGCCATCTGGTTTTACCTATAATCCAATGAGTTTCTTGGGACAATAATTTTGATTTGTACGGGCAAAGAAATAAAAACAAAAAATGAACTATTGGTTGAAAAAAATTAAAATTGGTTTTTTAAGCCTTATAGTTTTTTTGCAACTGTTTGCGTTTATTTCGCCAGCTCAGGTTTATGCGCAGGCTCTTCCTGATCCAATAAAAACTGACACTCAAGCTAAGACTCCTGAGGAGCTTCCAGTTTATAATGCTGGTGTTGATAAAAGTATTCAAGATTATTTATGTACACCGCAAGGTAATGGCACAGATTTATTTGACTGTGTAGATCGCTTGTATCGTTTTGGAATATCGGCTGGTGCGATCATGGTAGTGTTCTTTATTGTTTACGCAGGATATATTTATATCACCGGTGGGGAAGCGTCTAAGACTAAGGCCAAGCAAACAATCTATTCGGCTCTCACTGGCTTGGCGATTATGTTAGGAAGTTTTGTGTTACTCAACTTTATTAATCCGAATTTGACTAAGATTAAACCAATTCAGCCGCCGATTTTTAGTGCTTTAGATTTGCCAAGTTGTGAGGAAATAGGTTTTGCTGAGAAGTGTATAATAAGTACAGGTGGGAGTGCAGGGCAGGTTGTTAATCCTAGTACTGGCTCTGGTGGTGCAGGTGCAGGTAGTTGTAAAATTATGAACTCTGGTGCTTGCGCGGTGCAAAATATGAAATTATGCCCTGATTGGAACCCAGAGGATGCCTCTCGTGTGTGTAATTTGGAGAGTGCTGGTGGTGCGAATTTAACAATTGCTAGTGGATCAGATAAATGTTCGGACGGAACCTCATTTTCTTATGGCTTGTGGCAGATTAACTTAACTGCTCATCAGGGACAACCATATATGCCAGCTGCATGCCAGAAGACTTTGTTTAGCGGCAAGAATTTTAGCTGCAAATTGATCGTAAGCAAAGCCGAGCTACAGGCTTGCGTTACGGCATTGGGAGATGTAGCCGCCCAAACTAAGGTAGCTTGTGGTTTGTATAAGGGTCGCGGAGGAAATTTTAAAGATTGGATATGTTCTGCGTATCGTTGCAAAATCCCCGGTCCGTATTCTGGAGCAAGTAGCAGTAAGTTTTGTCAAACTTTTCCTCCGAGGTAATATTTTGTTAATCAAATTTTATATTTTATGAGTATTGAAAAGAAATTACTAATCGCTTTAATAGTTACAATAGTTTTGTGTGGTGTAGCTATATTGTTATTTATGCGTTCTAAAAATTCTGATACGGTTTCTGTAACTCCGGATTTAGAGCAAGTTTTAGAAAGCAAGGCTATTAAATCAGAACAAGACATACTAACCTTTGTTGACACAGGAAAGTACTTCATTACCTACAACAAAGTGAGTAAAGAATTTTTAATTGTATTATTACCTTCAGAACAAATTAATCAAGAAATAAATGATCTCCGAACCCAAGCCGAAAGTGAGTTAATGACCATAGTTAGTATGGACAACTTAGCTATCTGTAGTCTTAAAGTTTCGCTAATTATACCCCCATCATACTGGCCAGAAATGTCCGGGGTTGATTACGGATTAAGTGGTTGTGGTAATTTTATTCCTTTTAATAAATAAGATGAATAACGAAGAACATAAAAATAATGTATCGCCCCGCAATCCCATGCCTATTATTATTACCATTATAATAGCCGCGTGGTTAGTTGGGATCAGTGTGTTGGGTGCTGGATGGTTGATTGCAAAAGAAATTTCTAAGCAGAGCACCAATGATTCCAGTGATATAACTAAAACAAATGAACCAATTAATATAGAGATACCAAGGTATAAGTCCCAACAGGGGAGTGATGACGCCAAGGTCACTGTAATTGAATTTGCAGATTTTCAATGTCCGTTCTGCGGGGAGTGGCAAAAAACTATTTATCCTAAATTGAAAAGTGATTATATAGATACAGGTAAAGTTAAGTTTGTATATTGGGATTTAGCCTTTTTAGGTGATGAATCAATAAAAGCTGCCGAAGCGGCTATTTGTGCCAAGGACCAAGATAAGTTTTGGGAATTTCATGATCGTTTATTTGCCGGACAATATGGGGAAAATCAAGGTGCTTTTAGTGACGTAAATTTAAAAAAAATAGCCGCAGAATTAGGTTTAGAAACCAAAATTTTTAATAAATGTTTTGACGAAGGTCTCTATAAATCATTAGTCGAAGATTCAAACAATATGGCTCAAACTTACGGTGTTAATTCTACACCAACTGTATTTGTCAACGGTTTAAAGTTTGAGGGTGTGATGCCGTTTGAGAATTTAAAACAAGTAATAGACTCTGCTCTTGCAAAATAAACTATCTAAATTAATAGTTACTATTGGGCTGGTTGTGTTAGCTGTGAATCCGATTTTTGTGTATGCGCAAAATCCACCTAAGACAACTACCACAGTTGTCAAAGAACCAAACACCTCAACTACGGAGGAACTTCCAGTTTATAACGCTGGCGTAGACCGCAGCATTCAAGATTATTTGTGTACACCAAGCGAGCCCGCTGATGGTCATGACCTAGAACGCTGTGTGAATCGCTTGTTCAGGTTTACGGTTACTGCAGGCGCATTGATTGTATTGTTTATGGTGGTCTTTGCAGGATACATGTATATCACGGGTGGCGAGCAAGCCAAAACTAAAGCAAAAGGTTATCTTCAAAATTCTCTGACAGGCATGGCGATATTATTAGGTAGCTACCTATTGCTGTACTTTATAAACCCGACACTCACGCAGTTTAAACCAATTCAGCCACCGATTTTTGATGCAGCAGATTTACCAAGTTGTGAAGAAATCGGGTTTTCTAAAAGTTGTGTAATTCAAGCTGGTGAGGATGTTCCTGGAAATTCACCAGTTGTAGTTGTAGCAGGTGGAAGTAGCGGTGGTACAGCAGTTGCCTGTACAACTGGAATGTCTACACTTTCTGAGTACGGGGTGCCAACAAAAGATGGCCGAAGCTTGCCAATTTGTAAGTCTTTGGGCCCAAAGGTTAAGGCAGCATATGAGGCATCAAAAATCGAAAAATGGCGAGCTACAGCTACTGTTGATCCTGGTCATTCTAGTAGATGTCATAAACCTGTAAACCCAGAAAATGGTAACTGTGTTGATATTGGAACAGGTGATGGTGATAGAAGCACAGCTCGTTGGGATAAAATATGCGCAGCGTTTAAACAACAAGGCGGTGTTTCTATAGCTAATGAAATTGCGCCAAAGTCAGCAAGTGGTTCTGCTCTTGCCGCTTATGCAACACCCAATTGTGGTCCTGCAAAGGACAAGTCTACAAAGGTGTATCAATTTGCTAGTGATGCACCATCAATACATGTTAATTACACAGGTCGTTAAAGTGGAGTTTAATCTACATTGTCACATGTAGCATTGTGGATAAACTCGTTGCTAATTTCAGATAAAAGCTATATCATATAATTGAATAACAATTAAAATATAATAACAAAATGAAGCAAAAAATGGTTCTTTATGGCATAGGTATATTTATCGTTGGGCTTTTAGTAGGTGGTCTGTACGTGGATAGGTTTGGGTCACCAATTCACTTAAAAGGCCAGAACTCTTCGGCAAATGTACAATACACATGTGCTCAACTACTTTGGTATATTGATCACACATCTGGTCCTGCCCAACATTCTTGGACAACTATTTACAATTCTCAATGTAGTCATGATGTGTTTCCGGTATCACCAAGCATATCCGAATAATACTTAATAATTCAGCTAAACTAAAAACGCGAGAAGATCGCGTTTTTTTAATTGAGTCTTATTAAGCGGAAGTTCAGTGGTTAGTGGTTGTCAGCATCACCACACCATGTCGCATAAGATACAACGCGTAACGTCGGACAGTTAGAAAATAACCCACCTAGTTATAAGGAACACACCATTGGTGTGTTTTCTTATTGGATTCGACTAAAAAAGAACATAAAAATGCAAAAAACCGTCAAAGGAGACGGCAAATGTATCTTGTGTAATGTGGGAGGGTTAAAAAGCTAACTCCGAACTCTTGTATATAGGATATAGGGAGCAAAATTTGTACCTTATATTCTGGCTACAAGAGTCAGACGCACAATACAGAATTGTGCGACTTGATCTTTGACAAATTGGGTGAATAAAAAAGCCCGTCTATCAAACACAATAGACGAGCCTTGTAACCTAGCGGTTCTTACGTTTGCACTCTGAGCACAGACGATAACCACCTTTACCACGAGCAACATTTTCGTCTTCAATGTTGTTTCCAAGATTGCAGTCGTGGTTATTGTGGTACACCTCGGTGGTGTCTGTAGAATGCCATTCGTCACGAGCCATTTTACACAAAAGTTCTCTTCCTTACCATAGGGAAGACTATTTCAGAAAGCTTAATTGTCTGTTACGACCTCCTGGGTATATTTATGTCTTGCTTGCGTTTTGAAAAGAATCTAGAGTTTTGTCTTTCTTTCATTACGTTTACTCGAGAATAAGTATTACTCACGGTACGTACTTCCTATAAATCAAAACACCACCAGTAATTTCGCTACTAGTGGTGTCCTGATAATCAGGTCGGACCATTCGAGAGCGAAATTAACGAATGATTTCTGATTTGTTACTGGTATTGTACATTTGTTCACCCTGTTTGTCAAGGATCAGTTCTTTGTAAAATCGAAGGGGGAGACGGTTCATGTCTTTTGGGCGATATCTACGAAGGAGGTGTTGACCTATTAGATTAATTCGTTGGCTCTATGATATACTGGGTTTAAATAACAATCCTTATATGAGAGATTTAACCCCTGAGGAAATAGCAAATATTTTAAATACACAGTTAAATATTGGTACTGAAACAGCTTGGGTAGAAGTATCTGGCACCCTTGGCTTACCTCAGACAGATTTGTCGAACCCTGATTCTATTAATGTAAAGTTTGACCAAACAGTAGTAGTGAAAGCCTTTCTTAATACTCACACTAAAGAAATTAAATTATATCCACTAAAAGCAATTATTGGAGATTAGTATGGCAAAAGACTTAGGTAGCAAAAGTAAATTAGATAAAGCTATAGAAAGATGGGATTATCTTTTTTGGGCTGTTATATCAATCTTGGGAGTAGGTGTAATAACCATGATATTTATGGTCGCAGGTATGGTTATTCAAGCATGGCAAACTAGACCAATACCCCAGTACTATGGTAACCAGCAGCAGATAATTGATAAATTAAATAAGATAGAAGCACAGCAAAATATACAAGTTATCAAAACAGGGGAGAGTACCCCACCCCAACCAGTTCCAAATCAATAATATGAATTAAACCGACCACCCAAGCAGGGTGGTTTAAACTTACACAGCAATAAAAATAATTAATTAAATACTTTTAATAACTAATGGACAACATAACAATAAAAAGTTTATGATGGTCAGTTAGTGTATGGGATCAGAACCTAGAGATTAAAAGAATATAATGTCGCATAAGATACATTGTGCGACGCGGTATCAATCTCAAAAGTATATATCCCCTATGTATTTTGGGGTTTAATTTACAATTGCTATTTGAATTGTAATTCCCTGCTCTTGTGCCGGCACTGGTGTCTTCTGAATAGTTTATATTCTATTTATTATATTCTCTAAGTTTAATATATTGCGCATACGGTATATAAGTTCGAACGTCACCTATAAAAAGTATTATCACCTATTGAATACTTTAAGGGACTCAGTTAGTATAGATATAAGTTAAATTTGAATTCTTAGGAGGAATAATAATTTATGTTAAATGTAACCTCGGATAGTACACATTCTCGTTATGAGGACCGGTTCAAGCCTGAACACAAAAAGCTGTCTGATTTTTTGGAAGACTATCGTAAGTTCCACCCTGAAGCCAAAGTAGGGTTTGTAAGTGGCGTATGGGATCTGACCCATCTGGGTCATATGGCTTATATTGAAAAAGCTAAAGAAGATGTTGACTTACTAGTAGTCGGTGTAGACACTGATGAGTTCACTAGAAGCCGTAAAACAACTGATGATATTGAGCGTCCAATTGTTCCGTTTGAGGAACGTTCGCGGATATTATCGTATCATCGAGGGGTTGATATTATTACTTCGGTCGGCGAAGATTTTTTTTCGGTTCTAGAGGCTGTGCGTCCTGATAAATTAGTTTTTTCTAAATCAACTAAAGATATGGATAAAACTAAAATGAAGGAATATAAAAAGTACGCTAAGAAGGTTGTGATTTTAGAACCTCAGGCCCCACCTGATAAAATCTCGACGACTGTGAGAATTCGTGAATTGATGATTAAGGGTGTTCAACAAGCTCGACTAAAAATTCACGATGTTGTTGATAGTGCCTTAGACGAGATCGAGGGAAAATTATGAAAAAAGATGTCATTGCTTTTGTACCAGTGCTTCATGCCGGGTATATGAATTTTTTTCGAAAGCATGAGAACAGTGATTTGTATCTCATGTCCCCTGACCTTTACGGTGAGTTAGAACCATTGACCCGAGAAATTCGAGCTTTGGAGTTTGGAGATATGCTGGGGATTGTTAGATCGCTGCGAATATTTAGAGGGGTCTTCCTTCTAAGCGACAAAATAATTGATAAAATAGATTTTACCTATGAAATTATCATGCCTGATGAGGATATTTGTAGGCATGTTGCTGCCAAGTATCTAGTAAATCATCATGTAACTTTTGAATCAGTGTTCTTACGTTACGACATGGATAAGACCATGACTCAAAACCCTGTCGTTCCAGATCGAGAAATTGATTTACGCCAATTGGATATCGAGTTTATGGCTCAGGCTAAGAATGCAGCTCAACAGAGCCCTGATTGGTGGCGACAAGTCGGAGTTGTGCTAGTTAAAGACGGTAAGGTCTTAGACGTGGCTTATAATCGACATATGCCGAGTGAGCATAGCTTATATGCTTTGGGTGATCCAAGGAATAATTTTAAGCCTGGTGAGCATCTAGAAATTTCAGCTGCCCATCATGCAGAAAAAGTCCTGATTTCTAGAGCTGCTAAAAATGGGGAGTCTACCGACGGAGCTTCTATATATGTTTCGGTGTTCCCCTGTCCTCCATGCGCGTATGATATTGCAACAGCCGGAATCTCTAAGGTGTACTATTCCGAAGGGTATTCTTCCTTACAAGCGCAAGAAACATTTAGGCTGGCAGGAATAGAGCTCATTCACGTTAATTAATTTTTTGCAAAAATTGCAAAAATAAAACCCGTACAAATTTGTACGGGTATTTTTTTATGCTTTGTTGTTAAAAGCAACTACGGCCTTAATGACTTCATTTTCTGTCATCTCTTTGGGGTCCTTGTTTGGTCGTTCGGTCCCACAAATTAAATGAGCATGTAAATGCGACACACTGGCTCCAGTATGAGACTTCTCCCCCATTCTCCATAAAAGCGAGTAACCTTTTAAGCGATGCTTAAACACTAATTGCTTGATTAGAGTTCTGAAGTCTAACCATTCGCTTTTAGAAATTTGGTAAAAGCTTTCTACGTGTCGTTTGGGGATTAACAAGAAGGCAAATTCTGCATTTTGGTAATTAAAGCTATTGCGAGTTACTTTCCAAAGTTTTGTTTTAAGTTCAATCGGATACTTGTGTCCGTTACCTTGGTCTAAACAAAACGGAGCTGGGCAATTTCCCTCTTCTTCAATTTCTTTTAGAACCTCACGGTATTCGTCCGAAAAGGTATTAATTACATCAACTTGATCACTCATATTCCTCCTATACTGCAACTGGAATGTTTTTGATGGGTTGGCCGGCTTCATAGTCTTCAATTACAAAGTGTTCAGGCAAGATTTGAAACAAATCTTTTGGTGTATCTTTTTTGAGATAAACACTGCAAAAACGTTTTTGCTCTCGAGACAAAATTTCTTTTACATCATTTATCTGATTATCATATATATGTGCATCAGAAAATGAATGATAATAATGCGAAGCCTTCATATCTAGAACATGAGCTAAAGCCAAAGTTAACACCGAATATTGAAATATATTAAATGGTACTCCGATCGGAACATCACCGGCACGCTGATACATGTGAAGATGTAACTCATTTTTGTTGAAGACACGAATATGAATCCATCCATGGCATGGTGCTACCACAACTTTTCGCTCGGCATTTTCGCCGGCTACACAGTATTCTGGAATCCACGGCGAAACAAAGTGTGTTCTCAAATTTGGAGCTCGTTTGATTTGATCAATTACATTTTTAAATTGATTGATTTCCTTTCCGTTGTGGGTTGGATAATGGCCAAATGCTCCTCCATAAGAACCGTATCCAAGATGATGAGCTGGAAGGCCAAAGTCGGCGCATTTTTCTGCTGTTACAGACGCTCCCCAAAACCTTTCACTAACACCCAACGCAGTTAACTCCTCTAGCGTCATGTACCCCCTGACGAAAGCCAGTATCTCAGCCACGGATGACATTCCTGCCTGCTTCATGCTGCGTTCTGTTCCAAGCGGAATGCCATTACGCAAATCAAATCGCAACGGGTTAGGTGCCATGTAGCTTCTGGATTTTTCTGTATGGAAAGATTTAGCTTCGACGCCGTAGGTATACACTTGTCTAAGCAAATCCGCATACTGGCAATCCACAGTTCTGTCTTGATGTGGAATGTAATCCACAACACTAATTAGATCTTTATTATCAGTCATTTATTATTCCTCCTAGAATGTTTGCATTACAGCTAAATATACCAAAAAGCCCTCGCTTGAGCAAGGGCTAGGTTTTGTTGGTTTTGGTTTATAAATTCTGAGTAGTGCGTTGTAGGATTTTAATGGAATTCTTAAGCGCTGTTACAAAGCGCTTAAGATCCGCTTTTGTGATTTCAGTGCTTAGACTCAATCGGATTGCTGACTTAGCTTGCTCTGGAGTTAAACCCATAGCTAGTAAGACATGTGAGGGGTCGTCTGAACTTGCGGTGCAAGCACTGCCTGTGGCTACGGCAAACCCAGCCGCGTTTAAATAAAACATGAGCGCTTCGCCTTCAATACCTTTTATAGAAAAATTGATTGTGCCAGGGAGTTTTAATAGACCGGCAGTTGCGCCATTTTTTTTAACGGAAAAATTACTTGGTCCATTTATCGTCATTAGTTTAATCTGTTTTAATTCTGCTTCTAAGTATTTTTGTAGTGCTAATAAAGTTTTTAAATTTTTGGTACGAGACTTTTGACTCAACTCTAGTGCTTTAGCAAATCCAACAATTGCAGGAGTGTTTTCGGTGCCACTGCGTAAGCCGCGTTCTTGTCCCCCGCCGTAAATAATTGGTTCAAGTTTTATACCAGTTCGGGCAAATAAAATTCCTGAACCTTTGGGTCCGTTAATTTTACTACCATTTAAAGTTAGTAAATCAACTTTTAATTTGTGAACATCTAATTCAAGTACTCCCCCAGCCTGACAAGCATCGGAATGAAAATAAATCGGTGGCAAGTTTTTTTGACTGCGAACTTTGTTAATTCCAGTTAATGCGCGTCCAACTTCTGTAACAGGCTGAATTGTCCCGACTTCGTTGTTTGCGTACATTACCGAAACAAGTGCGGTATCGGGTTTAATTTTTTTCTTTAGATCTTCGACACTTACCACACCGTCAGAATTAACTGTTAGATAATCAATTTTCCAACCCCATTGTTGGAGTGCTTTAACACATTCCAGGACCGTTTCGTGTTCAATTTTAGAAACAATCATATGGCCGGCTTTGTGGTATTTGGTTTGGTGAGCCTTAGCGACACCAAAAATTGCCAGGTTAGTGCTCTCGGTCCCCCCGGCTGTGAAAATGATCTCTTTTGGGTTTGCACCAAGCACTTTTGCTACCGAGCCGCGGGCCTGATCTACGGCCTGACGCGATTTGCGACCGAATTCGTGCAAGCTAGATGGATTGCCAAACTCCGCTTCTAGATATGGTTTCATAGCTAAAAAAACGCTCTTGCTGAGCTCTGTAGAGGCTGCGTTATCTAAATAGATGAGGTTGGTCTTCATGTTTGACATCTTAACAAAAATATGGGATAGTGTAAAGTAATCGATTTCCTTAGGAGGAATCATATGAACAAAATTGATAACGAACGCACCTCTCAATGGATATGGCGCGTGGATCTGAGTTTAATTGTTAGCGAAATTATTTTCGCTGCAGTTGTGTATGCTTTGTACGGTGGTCTGGCCTATTTAGCTTTTGGGCATGATAGTGTTGGTGAATTGGTTTCTAATTTGGTTGTGTTGTTTTATTTAGGCAATGTGATCAAACATAAGAACAGTCACAAGCATGCCGGCACTACTCCGCACGAGCATGAATTTCATGAACGGGAAAGTAAAGCTTCACAGTACGTAGCATTTGTATTTTTTGGCTTAGCACTTTCGACTTTGATTTGGCCTTTGCTCTTTGGCGCGGAGCATACTCCGACTACAGTGGTATGGCCAACTTATGTGTTAGGGTTCTTTACTATCACAACTGGTGCGATGGGATTCTTAAAGTGGAAACAAAGCCGTGATAAGCACGATCCACGCTGGGCAGAAGCTTTGCAGTCTGTGTTCTGCGTTTTGTCTGGTGTTGTTGCGATGGTAGCTGGTATGTTGGAGAATCTCATTCCGCGGAGTCATCTTTACGGGGACATTGTTATCGCGGGGTTGATGTTTGTTGCTGGTTGCATGATTATTAATAATAAAAAATTGTGCTGCTAGTTAGTTTTAAAGCGAGAAAACTTCTCGCTTTTTTTATTCTTCTTAGAGAGAAAAACTCTGGACTTTAGTCCAAGGCTTCAGCAT
>CAYVOF010000002.1:0-88973 GCA_964453405.1 uncultured Candidatus Saccharibacteria bacterium
TAGACCAACGCACAGCGGTCAATGGTGCACGCAACTCGTGCACCGTCATGGCGGTAAATTCTTGTCGTAGTTTATCCAGAGCTTTTTCCGAAGTAACATCGTGTAAAATTACGGCCACGCCGCGGTGAGCGCCAGAGTGATCACGCACTGGAGTAATTGTAATTTCTAAAGCTTTATCATGGACGAACAACTCTCTAATTTCGATTGGAGAACTCTTTGCCAATGATTCATCAATTTTAGTACGCAAATCAACTTTTCCAGCTAAGCTGTCGATAATATCAAACATAGTTGCCTTGCGGCCAACAGGTAAATTTAACAAATCAACAATTGCCGGATTATAAATTTGTAGTTCGTTGTCTAAACCAACCATCATCACACCGTCAGTCATGGCCGAAATGATTCCAGTTAATTTACCTTTTTCACTTTCCAACACTGTCTGTAACTGAGACACAGCTACAGCAGCTTGGTTGGTAATTGTAAACAGCACAGCGGATTCTTGCCAACCAAATAAGCCAGGTTTAGACGAGGAAATGTTAATTAAACCGAGTAATTCAGTACCTATGATAACGGGAATGTTCACAAAAGATTTAACATCAACGTCAAGCTGATCGTCGAGTAATGCTCCGCCAACACGTTCGTCTAATTTGATATTGACGTTTTTTGGACGACATAAAGCATTAGTCGCGGCCATCATATTGTCTTTGACTTGCTCAATAAAACGATGGTTAACGGCATGATGAACATGACATTTAAATACAACTGAATCGCTCTTGCTGTACAACATAAACGATACAGTTTCGTACTTTAACAAATTACCAATGCTATTGGTGATAATTTCAATAATTTTACTGCCTTCTAACGAATAACCGATACGTTCGCTGATTTCTTGCAGTACCTGAATCTGGTACATGCGCTGCTGTAACTCTAAAGCATGATTAGCTTCATTGGAGAGCAGATTGCGGTCTCGATAAGTTCTTCGGATAAACAAAAACAACACAATACTGAGTACGCCAAAATCGAGAAATAATAGAGTAGTTATTACGTTCATTCAGGAATGATTAGCGGGCAAACTAAACTAACCTTGCTAAAATGTTCAGGATATTCTGCAGCAATATCGGGATAGCGCATGAACAATGAATGCACTGAATAATTAGTAAGTTGTGACGACAGCTTAGTAAATTCTTGTACTAGTAAATGTAAAATCTGATTGCCTTCAGCGGAAATCTCGACGACTTGTCCTTTGTCGTTAACCTGCAATCCTTTAACAAGATTGGCTGTATCAACAGCCAAATTAGGACCCAGAACAATCATTTGTTCGCGAACAAACTCGGTAATAAATTTTTTATAAAATTGAATCGGAACCATTTTGTTTTTAAAACGTTTATTTGTTTCTCTATTTTTTCTCTATTTGTTTCTTAAGCACAACACAGCTACAGATTTTGCAGTTGATTTTCAATTTATTATACCACATCATGTTGACAACACCCAAATAAAAAAGACGAACATTGTTCGTCTTACCAAACTATACATTAACTCGAAAACCTAAATCTTGAGCAGAAAACCTTCTCGCCTCTCTAAGCCTTTCAACTAGCGGGTTAAAAGCCTCCTCCGAAGCCATAAACTCTTTCTCAATCTTTGCCGCAATCTTGGACGTGATTACAAATGGTTTAATCTCTCCAGATCTGACTTTTTCACAATATTCTTCAACTGTCATTGATTTCTTTGGTCGAATATTCTGTTTTTCTTTTTTCATTATACCCTCCCAGACTACCTGACAATTTTATTCATATCTTCGGCTCTGATATTCCTAGTAGAACCAATTTCTTTTAACAACGCCTCGGTACGACCAAACTTCTTTTTTGATTTAGATGCTTTCCCGATTGGATCAGTGTCTCTGGCATTAATAACCACAGAAAAATCTTCGGCTGATAATCTGCGAGTAGCTGCGAACTGCTCTATGCGTTCATCAATAAGGCGGCGCACAGCCCTAATATCTGCTTGAGTAACCTTCTTCTTTTTCGGCATATTCATTCCTCCAAATAAATTTCTACTCAAACAATAGCATATAAAAATGCGGTCGCCAACCTAATGACTCCCCCGCCCCGCACCCATAAAAGTAGTTTTAAATTCTTTCATCCGCCCAAAGCCTACTGAGTCGCGGATTACGTCTCGCGCCAAAAACGCTGGCACGCGTGCAATGGTAAAATCCTCATATTTGTCATTGATTTTGTCGATGGCTTGAGCAAGTCGGCCTTTATTAGCATGATGCTTAGTGCTCTCAAATAAACTTGGCTGATTTACTTGCGGGATTAATCCGGCTACAGTGACGCCGATTAAATAACCTTGCCGCTCCAACTCGTCCATAGTAAATTCTGTCTGCTCAAGCAGTGCAATAGCTTCTTTATAAATATCGCGTCCATCTTGAAGATAATTTCCTGTGCGTGCACCACGACTAGCACATAGCCGTTCAGGATCATGAATATGCACGTGCACTGTATCACCCATCATTCCGTTAACCCGCAGCCTGCTTGCCACCATCTCACATAATTTATACAATACCGGCTTCATCATTCTTTTATTACGATACTCCTGCGGCATAGTGTACATATGACCAATGGACTTCATGGGCTCGCTAACTTCATCCGAAAAACCTTCCTTCCAACTACCTTGCAACTGACCCATGCTATGCAAGTGATAACCAGGAATCCCATAATAAGCCACCAGTCGGCTTAATGGATAGTCGCGCAGATCGGCCAAAGTTCTAACACCAAGTTTATTTAAACTACGCTCCATACGATTGCCTATGCCGGGTATGTCAGTTAGCTTGAGTATTGAATATAAAGAATCTTTGTCTTGCGGCCTGATTACAACCAACCCATCGGGCTTTTGCAAATCAGAACAAATTTTTGCTACAAGTTTGCTATAAGAAATTCCTACGGAACATGTGATCCAATCACCGACCTCGGTCTTCATTCGAGTTTTGATTTCTTTAGCGATGCGACCAGCCTCGACCCATGGATCTACACGCACCAAAGTTCTTTTACCACCGAGCAAAATAGGCACACGAACATTACAGGCTTTGGTTAAATCTAAAAATGCTTCGTCGATACTATATTTTTGTACTTGGTCAGTATAGTCTTCGAATACTTTTAAAAATCGTGCCGTGTAAAATCGGTAGCGATCGGGATGAGTTTTGGTCAGAATAATTTTCGGATAAATTTTTCGGGCTTCCCACACCGGCGTGCCGGTCTTGATTCCTAACTTTTTTGCTTCCACACTGGCAGCAATAATAATTCCGCCAAGATGCTCGCACACCCCGACAGGTTTTCCGCGCCACTCTGGATTATCTTGTTGCTCCACTGTAGCAAAATAACTGTTCATATCGATGTGAGCAATAATTGGCTCGATTAAGTCAGAATTTTCGTTTTGGTTTCGATCTAGGTTCTCCATATCTATATGGTATACAATCGTTCACCTAGAGTCAAATGTGGATAATTATTTGACAAATAATTTACTATCGCTTACACTTGGTTCATGATTGTGGATAACATAAAACAAGTAAATAAGTTTTTCTACCGCTGGCATACTGCTCTTTGTGCAAAGAGTTTGTGTGGTTTAACGTGTAGGTAAATACCCATTTCCTTTCTTTAATCCTCTCAATCCCTTTGCATAAGGGATTTTTTGTTTCTCAAAACATCACCATAGATGCAAAGAACAAATTTTAGGGAGGATTTAATATGCCTGTTCAAATTGAAATAGAAACCAACATTACTTTAACTGAGCTCGTCATGCTCAAACAAAATGGTTACATGGTAGAAGCGACTCCGCATATTGGTAATATGCCTGTACGAAGTTTAGCCTTGATGTCATTGGGGATTAGGCCTAATCTAGTTGATATAACTATTGGCGAAAAAGACAATTTATTTTATCCACATTGTATTATTAAAGACGGAAACCGAACAGAAATTGCGCCAGGTCATTTAATGACAACTCACAACAAAATCGATGGCACCAATACGTCTTTAACAGACTTTCATACAGAGCCCTTAAAAAAGATGGGCTTGCCGTTTTTATCACACAGCGATTGGGTTGAATCAAACCAAAAGTTAGTATTTAATGTTTGCCAAGTGGTAGTAGAAAATTTTTCATATTTACTTTGGGGCAAATATGTTGAATCTGATGGATCTATCAAAACTCGCCACGTTGAAACACAGCAAGTACTTAATAAAATTCATAAAGTCACTTCACCTAAAGATCAAGCAGGCTGGGTTATTCCTAATCCTGTAAATATCTTACTCGATCTAGTCAATGGCGCCCAAGAAACTCAAAAGGATGTAATTTACATGTTGTCTGGTCAAAGCATGTATAAATACATTCACAAGGGTTATAGAATGTTTGGGCCTATGGATGAATTAATCTCTGCGATGTACGACAAGGTTCGAGATTGTAAATTTACAAACTTGCCAAAATTATTAACCGTAAAAATGGTTCCGACTCCGGTAATTCGAGATTTTGTGGCTCCCACAAAATTTAAGGATCGGCTAGATCGTAAATTGCGACATTATAAAAAGCTTGAAACTGGGATAAGCCGGTGCGGCAAAAAGATGTCCGAGAAAACTTTATCATTAGAAAAAATGACTGCTCTGCGAAGCAAGCGCAAAAAACTCTTTGGTAATATTTCCGAACCATTATCACTCATCTGTGCTAACTCAGAAACCGGTAAATTCTACTCTCAACATGATCTTTACAAAGACCAGGACACAATTTACATCCCAGATCAGGTCATGAACATGCGCATATTAGAAATGATGGTTAAAGCTCAAAAAATGAGCAACCTGGCCCATGTGCCAGCCAATTAAAACTGGGCGCTTAGAATTTAAGCGCCCATTCTCCCTATTAATTAAAAATTTATAATTAAACTAATTCAATATGTTAAAAACTATACTCCCTCCTAAACTCAAACCCGGTGATGAAATTCGTGTTATCGCACCGTCGTGTTCGGGTTCGACAATTAATAAATTAAAACTCGCTAAAGCTCAAGCTCGATTTAAAAAACTTGGTTTTAAAGTTACCCTAAGCAAGAACTTATTTGCCATGAATGGACTAGAGTCTTCTTCGGTTAAATCGCGGCTTAAAGATTTACAAGATGCTTTTGCAGATAAAAATGTGAAAGGTATTTTAGCCATTCGTGGAGGTTACAATATCAATGATCTTCTCGATTACATCGACTGGAAGCTAATTAAAAATAACCCCAAAGTTTATTGCGGTTTTTCGGATAATACAGCTTTGCAAAACGCTATCCTCACCAAAACTGGATTAATCACCTACTCTGGACCTAACTTTGCAACTTTTGGAAGTCCAAAAAATCCTAGCTACACAGCAAAGAATTTTATTAATGCCGTATCCAAAGCCCAGCCAATTCCTGTAAAAAACTTTAGCAAAGCTGTGGTTATCAACAAAGGCAAAGCCAGTGGCACAATTATTGGTGGCAACCTTTGCACGCTCAATCTATTGCAAGGCACGCAGTACATGCCAAGTTTAGCTAACACAATCTTGTTTGCCGAAGCTAATTACATGTCTTCTCTCGACTGGCAGGAATTTACCCGCGACTTGCAATCAGTAATTAATTTACCTAATTTTAAAAAAGTTAAAGGTTTGGTAATTGGTCGATTCGAAAATGAAAGTAAAATCTCCATCAAAAAAATTAAAGAAATAATTAAAACAAAACCAGAATTATCTAAAATTCCGGTAATTTGCAATATTGATTTTGGTCACAACTTACCGATCTTTACTTTTCCAGTTGGTGGCCGTGCGACAATTGATACTAACAAACAAGAACTTTTAAATATTAAATTTATTTAGAAGCCTTGCGTGCTTCAACATGCACCTTTTTATGAAAAATAAAAAGGACTATAGGCATTACTAAGTAAGAAATCCAAAAATGTCCGTTGCCAAACACACCCTTATTGATAATTGCTTGAGTAATCAACAAATCAAGTAAAATGTTTAGCACTAACCAAATAATCGTTAGTAGAATAGCTTCAAAATAATTAAGTGCGCCCAAACGACGGACTATCGCAATACAAACAGCAGCCAAAACAACGTAATATAGAATTAAAATCGGTAAAAATTCTAAATTAAGGTATTTAAAAAAGATGATCTTGGTGATCATTAATAAAACTTGAACGATGGCCGTTTTAATTACTAACTGATCTAACTTCATAAGTAAATAAAAATTTATTTATCAGCAGTAACACGTTTTTTAACTACGCGTTTTTTAGCAACAGCTTTGCGTTTTGGCTTTACAACAGCCTTAGGTGCTTCGACGTCATCAAAGCTCCAAGCATTGTCACGAGGAGCGGCTCTAAACGAAGCAAAACTTTCGATGCGACGCGATGAAGCTACTGGTCCTTGCATATTTATCTGCTTAGGAGACATGTCGGTTTTTTGAGAAGCAATAGACTTTTTGTGATCCCTGCGGGCATGATACCCACGCCAATTGTGAGGTAAAAAGCCATGAAACCATTCTCGGCTATCGCGCTCTTCGTAGATCATTTTGTACCAATCCAAGCCTAGCCAAATTCCATACCAACCACCAATAAACATTGCAACCAGCATACTGATAAAGTCAACAGTAAATACCATTCGTGCATCTAAACTAAATAATGGTGTGCCAGGAAAAAAACTCCCCATCACATCATAAATCACAAAAAGTGATCTGTGTAGCATTAAAAGTAAAATCATTCCCAACAATGAAGTCAGAAAAAGATAGAGAGCTTTTCGCCGTGCGTTTGTCATAGTTTTTTTATGTTTATTTCTGAATTTTTTAGTAGAAACTCTTTGCACGAAGCGAACACTCTCGACCGCTACGCGGTCTGGTGTTAGCAATTCGCTTCTTAGCAAACAGTTTTCCTATTCAATTTATAAATAAATTATACCATACTTCTGCTAAAATCCCCAGTTGCGAGGTGGATAATTTGGTGATATGGTATAGAAAATAAGGAGGAAATATTATGATCACTGGAGGTTGCGTGAAAAATTTTGATGATGTAATCAATTATTATACATCAACTCATTCACTACGAAGAATGCTTGGAGAAATTGAGGTTAATAAATTGGAACATCCATTATCAACAATCAGAGATATGGAACGTGGAGTAAAGTTTTTAGAGCAAGCTAAGTCAGGCGGACCATACGAACGAATTCACCAAAAAAGCCACCCACATACAATTTGTTCTAATGTACTAATAAAACTAGGGAAAATTAATACATCAGAAAAAAGTGGCGACACTAGCGCACAAGTCGCTGAGCTTGTTAGTGAGTATATGTCTAAACTATCATTACTTCAAAAACTGATCGAAAGTGACGAATTAACATCAGCGTCAAAACAAGATGTAACAGAATTAAAAGACTTGTTCGGTACAATAGCCGATCACGAGCTTGCACGAATGCAAGCGAGATCTCAATGTTTCTAAAACATAAGACGACCATTCCGGCCGTCTTTTTTATTTCCAAAATTTTAAAAACTATTTAATACTCAAAATACTCTTCTTGTAGCTATCCAAATGTTCCAGCGCGATAGCCGTACCTTTTGCCACACACAGCAACGGTTCTTCGGCCACATAACACGGCACCCCAACGGCTTTAGAAATATATTGATCTAGGTTTCGAAGCATTGCAGTACCACCGGTCATGATCATACCTTTGTCGATAATGTCGCTAGCTAGTTCTGGTGGAGTGTCTTGCAACACGGTTTTAACGGCTTTTACAATATCTTTGATTTGCTCTTGAATGGCCTCAACGACTTCGTTAGTTGAGATGGTTACGGTTTTTGGCAAACCGGTAATGTTGTCGCGGCCTTTGATTTCCATAACTTCTTCTTCTGGAAGAGCTAAGGCACTGCCGATGTTAATCTTGATTTCTTCGGCTGTGCGTTCCCCTACTGCTAAACCATGTTTTTTGCGCACATATTCAATTATAGCTGCGTCAATTTTATTCCCTGCCACACGCACAGAAGTTGAATTTACAATTCCTCCAAGAGAAAGCACAGCTACATCGGTCGTGCCGCCGCCCATATCTATAATTAAGTTACCGCTAGCTGAAGAAATAGGAATCCCCGCGCCAATAGCTGCGGCGACTGTTTCTTTAATTACAAAAGCAGTCTTAGCACCAGCACTGCGCGCTGCGTCTATAACAGCGCGGCGCTCGGTAGAAGTAATTCCTCCTGGAACACTAATCATCACTTCTGGTCTAAAAAAACGGACTTTACCCAAAGCTTTGTTAATAAAATATCGAAGCATGGCTTCAGTGACTCGGTAGTCGGCAATTACGCCGTCACGCATTGGGCGGTGAGCAATAATAGTTTCTGGGGTACGTCCAAGCATTTCTTTGGCTTCTTGACCAACAGCTAACACGCGGTTGTCGTCTACAGAGACGGCAACTACAGTTGGTTCATTTATAATAATTCCTCGCTTAGGAACGTGAACTAAAACATTGGCTGTACCTAAGTCGATTCCGATTTTACTTTGAAACATAGTTTAAAAAAATTAATACAGCACGGAATTAGTCTCGAACTCTTTCAATTTTGGCACCAATAGCTTTAAGTCGTTCTTCAATACGTTCATAACCGCGATCGATTTGATAAATGTTGTCTAATTCAGTCTCGCCTTCCGCAATAAGTCCAGCTATAACCATAGCCATTCCTGCGCGTATGTCTGGCGAAGCAATTTTTTTACCAAATAATTTAGTCGGACCATTAACCATCACTCGATGCGGATCGGCCATAAAAATATTGGCACCCATAGAGTTGAGTTTATCTATATAGAACAAACGGCCTTCGTAAATAGTTTCGAATATTAGCGAAGAACCTGTTGCCTGAGTCATTAAAATTGTCATTGGTGCCTGTAAGTCTGTAGGAAAACCCGGATATTCATGCGTAATTATATCTTTAGGTACCGCTTTAAGAGCTTGGGAGGCAGGCTTAATAGTAACACTATCTCCTTGTAGTTGATAGTTAACACCAATTTGATCAAACAACTGCCATAAGACTTCTAAATGCTCAGGGATAATTCCTGTTACAGTGAGTTCGGAGTTACTACTAGCTGCCAAAATTGCAAATGTACCAGCTTCGATTCGGTCTGGTAAAGTGATATAAGTACCGCCCGACAATTTTTCTACACCCTCTATAACTAAGTGAGGTGAACCGATGCCACTTATTTTAGCACCACAGGAATTTAAAAATTCTGCGAGAGCCACCACTTCTGGTTCCATAGCAGCATTAACGATTTCGCTACGTCCAAGAATTTTGCTAGCCAACATCATCATCGCCTCGGTACCGGTTACACTAATGCGAGTAAAGACAATTTTTGCTGGATGTAAATTTTTTGCGTTATCTTCTGGCGCGTGAAGCGTATAACCATTATCATGATCTTCGACAGTAATTCCAAATTCTTTAAAACCTTGTAAGAAAAAATCAATTGGTCTGTTACCAATAACACAACCACCTGGGTAAGCAAAAGTCACTTGCCCATGTTGTAATAAAATTGGCGCAGCTAGCATCATAGAAGAACGGGTTTTTTGGTGGAGATGAGGAGCGATGCTATTTTTTTGAATGGCAGGGTTTATAATTTCGTAACCACGCTGACCGGCATCATCTGCTTCAATTTTCTTTATCTCTACACCCAGGTCTTCTATAATCTCTACTAGACGACTAATGTCTTCGATTTCGGGCACGTTCAAAATTTTGGATGAATCATCCAAAATCAAACTAACTGCCAAGGCTTTTAAGGCCGCGTTTTTTGCACCACGGACCGCAATTTGACCGCTTAGTTTTTGGCCGCCAGTGATTAAAAATTTATCATCATATGTTGACATAGTCCTTATATTCTAGCAGAAAGTCCGAATACATCAACTCTAAAATTTGCTATAATATAGAGACAAATGGACAAAATTACTCGTTATCTAATTCTCTTATTCATCTGCGTGGTGTTTTTTGCCTTAGCACCTTTGATTGTAATCTACGTAAGTGGTAAAGGTTTAAACTTTGGTGATTCTGAGCAAGGCACAGGCATTTTAGACGTACAGACTGAGCCAAGTAGTGCTCAAGTTTTTTTGAATGGAAAACTTTCTGATACCACCCCAACTACGATTAGATTTGTAAAACAAGGCACATATGATATTGAAATTAAAAAAGATGGCTATCATAGTTGGTTAAAAAAATTGTTTATCGAAGGTGGGAAGGTTACTTATGCAGGCACTTTGGATGACATGATCAAACTTCTTCCCGAATCCAATCCGGTGGCTATTTCTGATCAAAAAATAAAAACGGCTTTAATAGTTAATAACCAAGTAGTATTTGTTAGCGACACTAACTCAGTTAGTGTTTACGACTTGGGACAAAAAAAAGTCACTACCCAAATCGTATTACCAATCACAACTAAAATAACAAAACTAACTTCAACCCAAAATCAAAATATATTATTTGCTTACACAGAAGACGGCAAGCTATATCTATTAGATGCGAACACTTTAAAATTGACCCCTTTACCAAACCAAATCAATGGTAGTAAAAATATTGAGCTAATGGCGGATAATGTTTTAGCTTTTCAGCAAGGCAATGATTTATATTCGTACAATACCGTCAGTAAGTCTGTTCCAAAAATTATTTTAAAAGATATTCAAGGTTTTACAAGTAATAAAAACCTTATTTATGTGGCCACAAATACTATATTGGCGACTTACTTTTGGAATGGCAAAACTCTAGCCAAACAAAATGTACTATACGATGGAACAGTTCCTTCTGGTAAAACTGTTAACTTATATCTAACTAGCCACAAAGAATTATTCTTACAAGCTGACCACTCGCTATATAGAATAAATACTGTACCGGAATTATTTAGCAGTCAAGTTGAATCAGTAAATTTTAACGCCAATCGCCAAGAACTAACTTTTACCACACCAACCGAAATTTATTTTTATAACTTTTCCTCGGGTCAGACCGAATTATTTCACCGCAGTTCCCAAGCCTTAACCCAAGCTTTTGTAGTTCCAGAACTTGGTTATGGTTTTGTGACCACTGACAAAGAAGTCTCTGCCATCGAAATAGATAATCGCAACGGTCAAAATCAATACACGCTGTATAATATGACCCCCGCTAGTATGATGCAATTATCCGATGACGAAAATCAGCTAGTTATTCTAGCAGATCAAAAATTATATTCTATTATTGTAAACTAGCGGTTTATAAACTAAGGGCTTTATCGATGGCCTGATTAACCATACGATCAGCTTCTTTATTAAACTCACGTAAAATATGCTTAAAGCTATAGTTATCAAATTCCGCTAATAATCTTTTTACCTTAGCCGCCAACTCCTGTAAATGGGGTTGTTTTATTTTATACTCCCCTAACATTTGCTTAACAATCAATTCGGAGTCCATAGAAATCTCTAAATCAGTTCCGCCTAAAGTTTTGGAAGATTTAAGAGCTTCGATAAGCGCGGTATATTCGGCTACGTTATTTGTCGTTTCGCCCAAATACTGACCGTGCTCTAAAATAATCGCCCCGTTTTCATCTTTAATTACCCATCCTGCACCCGCAGGTCCTGGGTTACCCCGCGCACCACCATCTGTACTAAGCAGTAATTTCTTCATTTTGATTTAAATTTATTAGTTGTTCTTCTTGTTGTGGTTCTTGCTCAGATTCTACGCCTTCTATAAAAGTTACTGGCTGTGCAACCACGACCTCTTCCTTTATTTTAACATCAATCAGGCGCATCTTTAACTTTTTTGTGCCGTTCCAGCTATCTACCATAAGTTCTCCCGCAATAGAAATTTCTTTACCTGCTTCTAAGTTAGAGGCAGCATAAGCCATACTAAAGCCAATGGTTTCTAGCAGCGTTTCACCGCAAAGAACTTGAAGCTGTAAATGTTGCTGATTAGCGCCAACCAAGCGATGTGAAATGACCGTGGCATCAGATAAAACAAATTTTGGTTTTGGATTACCCGCACCATACGGCTCTAGGGCTTCTATTTCTGCATAACGCTCAAAAGATAAGTCGCTTTCTGTAAGTTCGGCATCAAGCTCTAATATTGCTGGTGGGAGTTCTTCTGGCCAGTGATTATCTGTGTATTTCAGAAGTTCCATATAGAACTCGTCCATGTTTTCATTTAGTACTGTTAAGCCGGCAGCTTCTTTATGACCGCCAAACTTTTTGATTTTGTCACGGCATGCAATAAGAGCCGAGACAATATCAAACCCGCGCGCAGTACGAGCCGATCCAGTAGATTCAGTTTCACCCTTTTGCATCACTATGACGGGTTTTTTGTAGTGATCGGCTAACTTACCTGCCACAATACCAACCACGCCTTTTGGCCAGGCTTCGTCCGACAAAACTAAAATTTTTCGGTCACTAATTTGCGAGGCTTTTTCTTTGGCTTCCGAAACTATTCGCGCAGTAATATCCTGACGGCGACGATTAATTTCTTCAATACGATTTGCCAAGTCTATTCCTTCGGCATAATCTGTTGTGGTAAGCAACTTTAACGCAACATCGGCGTGCTCTAAACGACCAGCAGCATTGATGCGCGGTGCAATATTAAAACCAATGGTAATTGAATCAGGAGCCTTCTTTCTAAAATCTAATCCAGCGTTCTCTATTAATAACCGCAGGCCCTGCCAACGAGTTTTTTGCAACACTTTTAAACCAAATTTTACCAAGATGCGATTTTCACCGAGCAAAGAATGGACGTCAGCCACTGTTCCAATCGCCACTAAGTCTAAGAGCCACTTATCCCATTCCGAATTATATTCATCTGGCTGAATCTTTTTTTGGGCAATCACTTTTTCGTGATTACTTAACAACGCCTTTGCAAATTTATACGCCACACCCACACCAGTTACTTGCTTATCAGGATACAACTCAGTGGGGTTTTTGGGGTTCACTAAAGCAAAGGCATCCGGAATGTCGCCAGTGATTTCATGGTGATCAGTAATAATTAAATCAATACCGTTGGCTTTGCAAAACTTAGCTTCTTCAACGGAGTTAGTACCACAATCCACAGTTATTACCAACTTCACCCCCATGTCTTTGATTTTTTGAAAAGCCTCAAGGTTTAAGCCATACCCTTCCGCAAAGCGGTCAGGAATATAACTTTCTACATTATCAAGTCCTAAATATCGAAAAGTTTGTTGTAAAACGGCATTAGCTGTCACAGCGTCAGCATCATAGTCGCCGTAAATAAGAATTTTCTCACCAGTCTCGATCGCACGCCAAGTGCGGTCCACAGCTTCGCGCATTTGGCCAAATAAAAACGGATCGTAAAGATTGTGGTAATCTGGGTTTAAAAACCAGTCTACTCTGTCAGGATCTGACAACCCCAAATTATAGAGAAGTTGCACTTGGAGACTCGAAATTTCTGGAAATTGCTCCAAAATTGCTGAAGGGACCGGATTTTTTAACTGCCAGTGTTTTGCCATATTTGAATGATAGCACGGTGGTTTATATTGAAACAGCAACAAAGCCCTTGCCTTGACAATATTAAATAAATCTAGTACAATATGGAGTTCTCAAACAGAAATCTTTTCAAAAAAAACAACATGGCAGGCTGGTAAAACCGCCCGCAAGGAGGAAAAACATGTTTAACTTTAACCGTTTTAACGTAGCGCTAGGATTAGTTATGACAGCCATAGTATGGTGGCTAACTGGCCTTTCATTGTCAGCAGGCAGCGGTGTCTTGTTCTTAATCGGAGTATTCCTTTTATCCACACCATTCCTAAAGATTAAAGGTAACCTATGGTCGCTTTTTGGCGGATTCAACCTAGATGGTAGCGTTTATTCATTGTTTAGCGTTATTCAAATTGCTAATCAGGATGCTATATCACTATTTGGTTTATCCCTTTTGCAGGGGGCCGGTAGAAAATCTATCCAAATATTTGGGGTGTCATTTATTCAAGTCGCTGGACGGGAAGCTATCCAAGCGATAGGAATCTCTATAGCTCAGCTTTCAAAGGAAGATGTGATTCAGCTCGCTGGAATCTCCTTAATTCAATTTGCATTTGAGGGAGAGGCCTTTCAGGTATTGGGATTTTTATTATTCCAAGGAGGTGAAAATGAAGCTGCTCAAATCATAGGAGTAACTATGGTGCAAGCTTCAGGCGATACATCTGCCCAATTATTTGGACTAATACTTCTTCAACTAGCGGACGAACGAGCAGAGCAATCATTAGGTTTGTGCGCTATTAGATCCGCAGAACGAGTAACCGGCAAAACTGCTCACCTGATATATGAGAAACCGAGTAACTTCGCTATTGCCAATTAAGATCACTGACAACAAAAGACTGTCCATACGACAGTCTTTTTTATTTTATAAATTTTTACGAGGCCGCGCCCCAAACTACTTCAACTGCTCTTCAATCTGATCCTTTAGACTCACCGAAGTCATTTCTGGCGGCTTCTGAATACCAAAGAAGTCTAATACTGTTGGTGCCACATCCGAAACCACCCCTGAAGGCATAGTGTTAGACAACGACAAATAGTTGCGTGTAGTTGCCTCTTTAAAAGCTAAATCTTTGGCAACAGCAATAAATGGCACTGGACTGGTACTGTGTTCGGTGTTAACGTCGCCAGTTTTGCGATCCAACATTTCTTCGATATTGCCGTGGTCTGCAGTAATAATTAACAAGCCATCAACGCTTAGCACTGCGCGACGGATTTTTTCTAAAAAGCGATCAACATATTGGACAGCTTTAACCGCAGCATCCATATTCCCTGTATGCCCTACCATATCCGTGTTAGCAAAATTGGCTAAATAAAATTGAAAATCTTCTTCTAATATTTTTTGCACTAATTTATCTGAAACTTCTATTCCCGACATCTGCGGCCTGTCTACATAATTTTTGTCATTAACTGGGCTTTGTATAATCACCCGTTCTTCGCCAGTAAATGGTTCACTTTTACCACCATTAAAAAATGAAGTCACGTGAGCAAACTTTTCACTTTCTGCAATATGAAACTGCCGCAAATTATTTGTCGCAATAACTTCTGACAAATTATTTTTTAAATCCTGTTGAGCGAAGGCTACATGAACCGGCAGGGTACTAAAGTATTCGGTCATGGTAGCAAAGTAAAGATTTTCCAAAGGGGCGTGCTTTTTTTCGATATCCATTTCTTCGGGAACAACAAATGCTCGAGTTAACTGCAACGCACGATCCGAACGGAAATTAAAAAATATCACTGCATCATTAGGACCGACAACAGCAGTTGGCTTAATACTACCATCTTCACTGGATCGATCAACGATTACTGTTGGCGGAATCATTTCATCAAAGACACCTTGATTGTAATTATTAAGCACCGCGTCTTCTACTGTGTCTGCAGAGGCACCTGCACCTTTAACCATGGCGCGATAAGTAGCTTCGGTTTGATCCCAGTGCTTACCACGATCCATACCATAAAACCGACCGGCGATTGTGGCAATCTTTCCCACATTCTCCCTAGCCATAACTTCTTTTAACTGCGCAATGCTGTCGAGCGCAACTTTTGGCCCGGTGTCGCGACCATCAGTAAACATATGAATGAACACGTCAGTAAAATCCTGTTCGCGGCACATACCGAGCAACGCATACAAATGTTCGCTACTACTGTGAACTCCCCCGTCGCTAACCAATCCAACTAAGTGTAATTTTGATTTATTTTTCTTTGCATGTTCAATGGCTTCCAAAAATACTGGATTAGTTAAAAAGGTGCGATTTTGAATAGCCTGGTTAATGCGTGGTAAATCTTGACCCACCACTCGACCTGCACCCATATTTAAATGGCCTACTTCGGAGTTACCTACTTCACCCCAAGGCAGTCCAACAATAGGCCCAGATGCCAACAAAGTTAACGATGGATAATGCGCAATCATATCATTAATACAATCTGGATGCGCCAAAGCAATCGCATTACCATGTGTGTAAGTGGCAACACCAAAACCATCGAGAACAACTAGGACAATTTTTTTATAAGTTCGAGGCATTTATGTTCAGCTATTGATTTAGTTCGACAGCAATTTTTAATAAGCGATTATACTTTGCCATGCGCTCTCCGCGCGCCAAGCTACCTGCTTTTATATAATCAGCTGCAGCAGCCACGCTAAGGTCTGCAATAAAATCATCTAAAGTTTCGCCGCTGCGGTGAGAAATTATAACTTTGTAATTAAACTTTTTAGCGAGTTTGATAGTAGTCATGGTTTCACTTAAAGTTCCAATCTGATTAACTTTTATTAGAATGCTGTTAGCGATTCCAGAAATTATTCCTGTTTGCAAACGTTCGGGATTAGTGACAAAAAGATCATCACCGACTAGCGATACAGTGCCACCCAGCTCGGCCGTCAATTTTTGCCAACCTTCAAAGTCATCTTCGGCACAACCATCTTCGATCACTTCTAAACCGAATTGCTTAATCCATTTTGCATACAATTTATAAACACTCGATGGTTTGTAGTGCATGCGATCGGAACTAAAATTATATACACCGCGCTCGCTATCGAAAAATTCGCTAGCTGCGGCGTCAATTCCTAAAGCAATATCTTTACCTAATTTTAATTTCGCTTTATGAATAGCCGCGATCATAAATCGCAATGCTTTTTCATTAGAATGTACCTTTGGAGCAAACCCGCCTTCGTCGCCCAGACCAACCGACAAATTTTTACTAATAATAAGTTGGCGCAACGCCCAAATAACTTCACTACCAATCTCTAATTTTTTAGCAAACTTACCGCGTTTTGGAATAAAGAAAAATTCCTGCACATCAGTTCCCGAGTCAGCATGCAAACCACCATTGATAACATTCAATAATGGTGTTGGAAGTTTAGAAGGTTTAGATAGGCCATAAGCTTTTGCAAGATAACTGTATAGCGGTTGACCTTTGAGCTCGCTGGCGAGGCGCGCCACAGCCAAAGAAACTCCAAGTATCGCATTCGCGCCGAGCTTACTCTTGTTTGGTGTACCATCTTTATCGATCATCAATTGATCAATTTTTTGCTGCTCAAAAACCGAAATATTTTTTAGTAATGGCGCAACAACTTTTTCAACATTTCGACAAGCTTTAGAAACACCTAAACCACGCCAAGCTTTACCACCATCGCGCAGTTCAACAGCTTCATGACTTCCCGTAGACGCTCCACTAGGCACCGAGGCAATAGCAAAAGCCTTGTCTGCTTGCACACAGACCTCTAAAGTTGGATTGCCGCGACTATCAAAAATCTGCCGCGCAGTAATCTTGGTTATTTGTGAAGCCATTTATATTTATTTGTAGTTTTTTTGTTTGTGATTTCTTTCCTGTTTTTTGGTTATTTTCCGCTAAACTGTGGATTTATTATACCATTTTTTGATAAAAATAAAAAATCCTCAAGAAATTTATAAAGGACCGATTAAAGATCTTAAGACTTTGAAAACCATGGAGTATCCGACCAGCCAGGTTTAGCATAAAAATACAGAGTAGGCATATCGGGTAAAACATTTTTTAGTTTTGGGTCAGAGAAAGCATGGAAAATTGAATTAGGGAATTCCGACTCTAGTATTGATTTTTCTAAATCTCTCATAACAAAGTATTTCTGAGCTGCTTCTATGTGATTTAAATGTATATTTCTGTTTTTTGCATTGCGTTCGATCACTTCATTATTCTCAACCAGAGACCACCAATTCTTATTCTGACCCAATTGTTTTTGTCTAATTAAATCAAAAGAAATTCCATATTTCTTCCAAAGATCACTTAAAAATATGGATTTAAATCCGTATTTCTTAAAGATTTGATTGACACTTTTTATATACGATTGTATAACAGTTTTTTTATAACCGTTATGCAAACCGTGCATATCTGCAAATATAAAAGTAAAGTTAAGTCCTGGTGGATATAGATTACGTATTTCTAAATTTAAATCATTTAAAAATTTACATGCTAACTCATCATTAGAATCGGATTTTGACTTTGGCCCTACTCCCCAAAACCCAACCAATTCTATAGGTTTACTTTTTTTAACCGCATTTTTAATCAAAAAATGGATATCTTTTGGGAGATAAGGCTTTCCCCTATTGTATCGCCGACTTCTTAACAAGGAATAGATTTGCTCTTCTATTGGCATAAGGGTATTCGCACCAGTTATTTTCTCAAAGCCTCAATCCCAGGCAGCTTACTACCAGCCAAGTACTCCAGCATAGCGCCACCACCGGTTGAGACATGGTCAAAGTGTTCCATCTGACCAGCTTGTCGGATAGATGCCACTGTTTCACCTCCACCAGCCATAGCATAACTTGATCGAGACCCCACACCACCAATAACTTTAGCCAACGCCATCGTTCCGGCGCGAAAAGGTTTTTTTTCAAAATAACCCATGGGTCCGTTCCAGCAGATCGTTCCAGCACTTTTTAAAATTTTACTAAATGCTAAAATTGTTTGCGGACCTATATCATAAAGTTTATCTGTGCTAACCACTTCGGTAATTTTCTTTGCTTTAGCTTTATCAGGAGTTTTTATAGTTTCAACAGCCACATCGGATGGCAATACTAACTTGGCTTTAAAATTTAACAGCATTTCTTTTGCCAAAGCTAAGCTTTGATTGTCTAAACCATTTTTTCCAATATCATAACCTTGTCCGCTTAAAAATAAGTTAGCCAAACCGCCCGCTAATAAAATTTTGTCTGCACGTTTTCCTAAATTCCTTAAAGTCTTTTCCTTATCAACAATTTTTATCCCGCCCATCACTAATATGAATGGTTTTCGAATCGCTGGAGAAAGAATATAATCCATAGCTTTGATTTCTTTTTCTAGTAGCGGTCCGGCGAAACTTGGCAAATGTTTAGTTACACCCACAACAGAAGCAGCTGCACGGTGACAAACGCTAAAAGCATCGTTGACATAAAAGTCAGCGAGGCCAGCTAAATGTTTAGAAAATTCTTCGGTATTACTATCTTCACCTTCGTAAAAACGAATGTTCTCCAACATAACAATATCTTGCGGTGACTGAGCTTCTAAAAGTTTATGAGTTTCTGGTTCTGTTAAATTCTTTTTGAATAAAACTACATGAGAAATTGGATAAGTTGGCAATTTGGCATCGGTTTCAACAAATTTATACTCCAAAAATTTAGACAAGCAATCTGCCACTGGGTGCAAACTAAACTCGTCCATTTCTTTTCCTTTAGGCCACTTTCCATCAGGACGACCCAAATGTGACGCAATAATAATTTTTACACCAGATTTTTGCAGTAACTTTACAGTCGGTAAAATTGCCTGAATACGAAAGTTATCTAAGAGCTTGCCTTTGTCATTCACCTCTTCGTTTAGATCCACACGCAATAAAACTCGCTTATTTTTAAGGAATTTAGGATCTTTTTTTAAATTTTCGGTAAGACTGGAAATTGGCAATTTCGCTTATTTAATTGACTGCCCGACCAAAATCACTTGCTCAACTAAACGATTAGAATAACCAAACTCATTGTCGTACCAAGCAATAACTTTCACAAAGTTACCATTAGTAACTTTAGTGAGCGCCAAATCTACAATCGCAGATGCTGGGTTACCAACAATGTCTGAAGATACTAATGGCTCGTCACTTGTCACTAACACTCCTTTATATAAAGGATGCGTAGTGGCATCAATAAAAGCTTGATTCACTTCTTCGACCGTTACGTCGCGCTTTAATAACATAGTAAAATCGGTTAAGCTACCAACTGGTGTTGGGACGCGAATCGCCATACCATCAAATAAACCTTTAAGTTCAGGAATTGTTTCGGTCGCAGAAATAGCAGCACCAGTGGTCGTAGGCACGATGTTCACGGCTGCGGCGCGGGCGCGACGTAAATCACCAGAGTGTTCCCCAGGAGGCGCACCATCAACTAAATTCTGTTCGGCAGTATAACTATGAATCGTAGTCATCATAGCTTTTTCGATTCCAAACTTGGCATGCATTACTGCGGCCACAGGTGCAATACAGTTAGTAGTACACGAAGCGTTGCTAATAATGGCTTCGTCAGTATATTTATCTTCGTTAACACCAAGAACATAAGTCTTAGTAATCCCCTCATCTTTGGCTGGTGCAGAAATAATTACCCGTTTAGCGCCGGCTTTTAAATGTCCGCTGGCTTTTTCGCCACTAGTAAATCGACCAGTACTTTCGATCACCACGTCGACTTCTAATTTTGCCCAAGGTAAAGCGGCTGGATCTTTTTCTGCAGTCACTAAATAGCTTTTACCATTTACAATAATATGGTGTTCATCTGAACTAATGTCATGATCAAATTTGCCATAATTACTATCGTACTTTAAAAGATGTGCTAAAGTTTCTGGATTACCTAAATCATTAATTGCTACAATTTCTATTTCTGGCTTATCTAAAGCAATTTTAAAAGCCTGTCGACCGATGCGACCAAAACCGTTGATTGCAATTTTTACTTTTTTTTCCATTTTTTGTTTTTTTAATTATTTCTCTATAAAATATTCTTTTTGATTACTTCACTGCTGGATTTGAGTCAATCGGTTCTACTTGATAATTGGATGACCTGAGTAACGATGGATCAGAATCTTGCAATTCCTTTTTTACATCTTGAGAAGATTCTTTTTGAATCTCTGCAAATAACTTTACTCGCCAAGACATGATTAAACCAAGTGCTAACACACCAACAAAAAAATATATTAATAAACGGAGTCGAGTATTTTTATCTTCGAGCCCAGTACCTTGCATTCCCATATTATTGTGTCTTAAATGCTAATAATTTTTTCTTCGCCGCTTCTTTTACGCCTTCGATAGCGGGAGTTAAATACTTACGTGGGTCAACTTCATCAGGATGTTCTAATAATGATTGACGTAAAGTTTTTGTGAAAGCAACCCGTAATTCAGTATCAATGTTTAGAATACTAATACCTGCTTTAATAGCTTTAGCAATCACATCATCTGGTACACCGCTAGAACCATGCAGAACTATCGGTACCTTAACTAACTCAGCCACCTTGGCGATTCGATCCACATCTACATGTGCTTCGGCTTTGCCGCTCATCTTAATAATACCGTGAATTGTACCAAAAGAACAAGCTAGACTATCAACACCAGTCGCTTCCCAAAACTGCTTAGCCTCTTCGGGTTCGGTCAGTAGACTTTCACTTTCCGTCACTGAAACCCAATCTTCATTTCCACGAATACGACCAATTTCACCTTGTACCCAGGCTCCTTCTTTGTGAGCAAATTCAACCATAGCTTTGGTGTCTTTTATATTCTGTTCTAAAGGAAGCGAAGAATGGTCGATCATTACAGAAGAGTAACCTAGTTCAATCCCCCGTTGCAGCTGTTCCATATCTTTACCGTGATCCATATGTAAAGCAATTGGCACTTTAGCACGAATAGCCATGCTGGCGATCATTTCAAAAATCGTATCAAGACCAGCGTACTTAATGGCGCCTTCACTAGTTTCGATGATTATCGGAGTGTTGAGTTCTTCGGCAGCATCAATTATGCCTCGAGTTATTTCGAGATTCATTGTATTAAAAGCTGGGTAAGCAAACTTTCCGCGAACGTCTTTACTGAATAATTCTTTGATATGTACTAACATGTTATAAATAATTAGGTTCTTAGCTTTCTCTCCATCCGTCCGACAATTGCGGCGACTCTTGATTTAGCCTGTTCAGTGTTTAATTCGATTGGTTTATATGACTTCTGCTTAGATAAATTTTTAAGTAGTTGTGTCTTAGTCAACAAACCTTCTTGGGGACCAATGGCACTAACAACACTCGCCGCGTTAACTGGACCCCATTGCAAAGCCTCTTTGTTAGACATTTTATAATGGAGCGCAGCAGTATAAGCAGTTGTAAAACCATCACCTGCCCCGGTCGCTTCGAGTAATGGTCCAGGAAACTCTGGAATAAAATAAAAGCCTTCACTGCTATAACTATAGGCGCCTTTGCGTCCATCTGTTAACACTACAACCTTTGGCCCAAGTTTAGCTAATTTTTTGCAAAGTAATTCAAAATCTTCGCTGTCACCTACCCAGCTCTGTGCTTCTTCTTTATTAATCGACAAGACATGGGTTCGCTCTAACATTATTTTGTTAAACTTTGGACCTTTTCTTAATTGAAAAGTTCCAGGATTAAAAATTAATTTTGCTCCGGTCTTGTCTAAGTATTTTGCGAGGTCTTTATAAATTTTTTCAAAACCGACACCAAGGCTAGTTAAATAAACAAATTCTGCAGGTGCAAATTTTGGCAGAACATACTTACGATGTTCATGATAGACAAAAATTGTTCGCTGACCTTTGTGACTTAACACTGTGGATGCATTAGTTGGGTGCTTATCATCAATCACAATATAATCGGTAGCAACTTTTTCTTTTTGCATCTTATGGATAATCTCACGACCACCAGCATCGTGTGCCAACACAGTATAAAAAGCTGTTTTTAAACCCAAGCGGCTCGAACCAACAGCGTTATTTGCCGCATTACCCGCTACTGTTTTATAAAAATGTTGAACCGGCAACTTGTCACCCCAATTTATAAGGGCCTTTAACTGTCCGTTAATTTTTTTAACTTCGATGTCATCAACCATTAAGAATGTGTCGATAGTAGGATCGCCGATAGCGATTAGATCAAATTTTGTTTTCATGAATTACGTAAATTATTATTTCTATATTTATGGTTTACGGGCCATCACTTTTTTTACAGCCTTAATAATATCTTGAACCCCCATACCATACTTTTCGAACAGCTCTTGCGGTGTACCACTTTGTCCAAAAGTATTGGGCATCCCAATCATTTCGATTGGGACAGGATAATTTTTGCCCAGAACTTCTGCGACGGCACTACCTAATCCACCGTCAATTTGATGTTCTTCTACTGTTACAACGGCTTTGGTAAGTTTGGCTGCCCAAGTAATTGTTTCGGCATCGATTGGCTTAATGGTATGACTGTTAATCACCAGCACGCTAATATTTTCTTTCCCCAACTCAAGCGCTGCCTTTATACCATTATACAGTATTGGACCGCATCCTATGAGAGTTACATCTTTACCTTCTTTTAAGATATTGGCTTTACCTAGCTCGAACGGAGAATCTGGTGTAGTAATGATAGGTGTTTTTTCACGAGTTAAACGCAAATAGGCCGGACCGTCTATATGACTTATTGCTACGGTGGCTTTGGAAGCCTCGATACTATCAATAGGCTGAATTACGCTTAAATTAGGCAAAACTCGAGTAATAGCAATATCTTCGAGAGCTTGGTGAGTCGCCCCGTCAGGGCCCACAGAAACGCCTGTATGAGCCCCTATAACCTTCACATTGGCTTGGCTATAACATACAGACACGCGCAATTGGTCCCAGTTACGACCTGGAGAAAAAGTCGCATAACTGGCCGCGAAAGGGATCTTTCCTGCCAGTGCCAGACCAGCAGCGACACCCATCATGTTTTGCTCGGCTACGCCGCACTGGATAAAACGATCTGGAAATTTATCCGCAAAAGCTTTAACGCGCGTGCTTTCTTTAAGGTCGCTAGACAAAGCCACAATGCGTTCATCTTTTTCTCCTAACTCTAACAAAGCCTCGCCAAAACCATCGCGAGTTGGTTTTTGCTCGATATCATCTTGTCCGAGTTTTGGATTTAATTTTTGATCAGAGTTTAACATTATTCATGTTCACTTTTAATTTTACCTTGAAGGGTGCGGAGCTCATCCAATGCCACTTTTCCCTGCTGCTCCTTTGGCGGGGCGCCAGCAATGTTAGAAATCCCTGGTGGGGCGCCATGCCATTCATACCGACCTTCCATAAAATCTACGCCCTTACCTGGAATTGTATGCGCGATAATCACAGTTGGTTTTTCGTAAACTGCTTCGGCTTCACGATATGCATCGATAACGGCTTGAATGTTATGACCATCAACTTCTATCACATGCCAATTAAAGGACTCGTACTTGGCTTTTAAATTATCCAACGGCATCACGTCTTCGGTATAACCATCAATCTGAATATTATTACGATCGATTACAGCAGTGAGGTTGTGAAGCTTTTCTTTGCCAGCCAGCATAATAGCTTCCCAAATCTGACCTTCGTCTTGCTCCCCATCAGACATTACTAAATAAACACGATTCTTTTTACCACTCATACGCATTGCTAACGCCACACCCACGGCCTGCGAAGCACCTTGCGCTAATGGACCACTGGTGGTTTCTATTCCTGGCAACGACAAGTTATGAGGGTGACCTTGTAAACGTGAGCCGTACTTACGCAAAGTTTTTAATTCGGATACTGGAAAATAGCCACGTTCGGCCATGGTTGCGTACAACACTGGACAAATGTGGCCACACGACAAAATCAACCAGTCGCGTTCATCCCAAGTGGGTTTGTGTGGGTCGATATTCATCACTTCAAAATACAACGCCGTAAACACATCTGCCATACCCAGCGGACCAGCACTGTGACCAGAGCCGGCTTCGACCAACATTTCGATAATATTCTGCCTGATCGTGTTAGCAGTGAGTTGTAATTCTATTGAAGAAAATTTTGACATTATTTTAGTGCCTCCAATAGTTCCTGATAATTTTCTTTAATATCACCTTTTAATAAGCTTGAACCAACCACGCAATCAGTTGCACCAGCGTCAATTACTGCGGCAATATTTTTACTATTTACCCCGCCGTCAACCTCGATATTTGCGCTTGGCGCCATGTCTCGTAGTTCTAACAAACGATCAATTGTGTTTGGTAGCATTTTTTGGCCTTGCTTGCCGGGGGTTACTCCGAGCAAAGTAAAGTCATTGATCGTGTCTGTATGATATTTGAACACCGAAATTTCGGTAGTTGGTGAAATCGCAATAGCTGGAGTCATTTTTGATTTTTTAATTGCTTCCACAGCAGCTTCTAAATCTAGTTCGCTGGCAAACGCTTCGTAATGAATAATTACTTTTTTAAACCCCGCTTTTTGATAAGCAGAAAAATCCTTTGGTGTATCCATCATTAAATGCGCTTCAAACTGTATTTTTGTTTTCGCTGGAAGTTGAACCTCTTCGATTGGCAAAGTTTTAGTCGCCACAAAATCACCATCAGCAAAGTCAATTTGAATGGTTTTGATATTCTTTAAACCCATTATAGTTTTTAGGGTTTCGGTAAATTTTTTAGGGTTATTTTCTAATATTGCTGGGATTATCATGAAAAACTTCTTAGCTAATTTTCTAAAGCTGTTATCTTCTTAACCCGTCTCATATGCCTACTCTCCGTCGAATACGCAGTCTCGAGCCACACTTTAACAATCTTCTCTGCTAGCTTCGTATCGATGTAATCACTGGGCAAACATAGCACGTTAGACATATCATCTTTCCTGCACATCTCAGCTTCTTTTTCATTCCAGACCAGTGCCGCCCGCACTCCTTTAAACTTATTAGCGACAATACACACTCCTTGGCCACTGCGGCAAACTAAAATTCCCTCGTTGAGCATAGGATTTTTTGAAATCTGCTTTGCGACCTTGGCTGCGTACTCCGGATAATCATCCCCATCTTTAAGCTTGTGAGCACCGACGTCAATAAATTCCCGCTTCGTTTTAACCAAAAACTTTTTGAGCTGTTCTTTTAATTTGTAACCGCCGTGATCAGCGCCAATGTAAATCATTAAGACTGAATTATTTTATTAAAATCATCTGCAAGAAGTGAAGCGCCGCCAACCAATAAGCCGCCAATATTATGTTGGCTTAAAAAGCTAGCGCTGTTAGTACTATTCACGCTACCGCCGTACAACACAGATTTAACATTAAACTTAGTATTAATATACAAAGCAATTTTTTCAGCATGATCAGGAATTTCTACATGCTTAGTTGCATAAGGATTACCTTTTGAGATTGCCCACACTGGTTCATACGCTACGATAACTTTTTTTGGATCAACATCTTCCAAACCTTGTCTTAATTGAGACGCAAGTACATCGATCACCTCTAAGTCATCTTCTTCAAAAGTAGTCCCATAACCAACACACAGCACCGGCGTAATTTTATAATCCAATAGTGCCTGAATTTTTTGATTAATTTGAGAATCATTTTCTCCCAACGCACGGCGTTCACTATGCCCTACTATACAATAACTCACTCCCAAGCTCGCCAAGTTAGCGGCAGAAATTTGCCCAGTGTAAGGGCCTTTAATCTGTTGACTCACATCCTGCGCGCCTTTGTGCAAATATTCCACTACAGCCAAAAACGGGGTCGGAGGACACAACACGACTTCGTATTTAGAGACAACATCAATTTTTCGGGCTAAGTCTGTAGCCTCGCGCGCTGTTAATGGATTTAGCTTCCAGTTAGCAATAATAATTTTAGACATCGAGTTATGCATCTAGACCTCCTCGTAAAAACTTAGCCGTTTCTTCTGGTGGCATTGGATTAACCGGAATACCAGTGCCGTATTCAAATCCAGCCCAAATAGTTAAGCGTGGGAATACGGTTAAATGCCAATGATAACTTTTTTCTTCGTGCACTAAATGTTTATCGCTAACTTTTGGCATGGTGTGAATATAATAGTTTAGCGGCGGGTCGGACAATTTTACATATAAGGTCCCAAGAACTTTTTTAAGTACGTGAGCTAAGTGGAGTAACTCTACATCCGAAGTTGCTTCAAACTTAGAATGATGGCGCTTAGGTAAAATCCATGTTTCAAAGGGGCTGCGCGATGCATAAGCAGACATTACCACAAAGTAGTCATCTTCATAGACAATACGATCTTTGTGCTTAATTTCTTCGGTGATAATTTCACAATAAATACACTTGCCTGTTTGCTGGTAATGATGGTAACAACCACGAAGCTCTTCGTGCACATGAGGTGGCACCATTGGTGTGGCTAAAATTTGGTAATGAGGATGGACTAAAGATGCGCCGGAGTCGCGTCCGTGGTTATGAAAAATCTGCACGTAATTTATTTCCGGATCTTTTTGGATTTCTTTTATACGATCCTGAAACAATTTGAGCGACTGTTGAACAAGTACCGCAGACTGTAGCGCTGGTGGTTCGTTATGTTTGCGACTAATGATTACTTCGTGATCGCCATAACCAGCACGAGATTCATAAAAATCACGATTGCTATAAATCTTGGTTTCGTCGAGCGACTTAAATTTATTCGGTATTACACGCAGCTGCCAATCTTTATTGTTTGGGATGCGGCAGACTTCGTTGCACAAATCTGGATTTTTACCTTCATTACCTGGACAAAAGACGCAAGTTGGGTCTAATTCTGGTAAACCATAGCTCACGCTATACGTCTTAAAATCTTCTGGACGCTTGCCGCGACCAGGAGCTATTAACACCCACTGCTTATTGATTGGATTGCGTCTAAATTGAGACATTTATATTTATTTTAGGGTTATTGCTTATTTTGATTTAAGTAATTTTGTAAGAAGATTTGCGCTGCTAGGCTATCGATATTTTCATGTGCACCACTACCTTGGCCAGAAATTTGTTCGGCCATAACGCTCGATAAGCGTTCATCCACCAGCTCAATCGGGATGTTTAAGCGTTGCTGCAATTGATCATTAAACTTTTGAACTTCCTCTGATTTTTGCGTAGTCTCGCCAGACATATTAACCGGCATCCCTAGGACTACTCTTTCTATTCCTTCGTCTTGGATTAACGGCTCAAGTTTCTGCCAGAATTCAGCGTTGTCATTGTCGGCGGACCAAATCCCATACTCACGGGCTAAGGTTTGCGTTTCGTCCGAAATCGCGATGCCGATTCGTTTAGTTCCATAATCAATTGCTAGTATCTTCATTCGTAATTTATTTAGTCTATTAGTTTGTTTGGCCCAAAGTTACTGTTACAGTTTTTTCTTGACCATTGCTGAATATTTTCATATCTACTTTGTCATTCGGTCGGTATTGCTTTAACGCTCGTGACAATGAATAATCTTCGCTTAATTTTTTGCCAGCAACTTCTAGAATAATGTCATTTTCTTTTAAGCCTGCTTTTTCGGCTGGGCTTCCTGGTACGATCGCACTATCGGCTCGACTTCTACCACTTAAAATTAAAGCTCCGTAATCTTTAGGTAATTTTTCGGATTTTGCGATAGCTTCGGTAAGCATCAAATAGCGAACCCCAATAAATGGTCTAGTAATCTTACCGTCTTTATTGAAGCTATCCAAAGCAATTTTTACATCGCTTGACGGCAAAGCAAATCCAATTGATTGGCCCTGCTGATCAACAGCTGTATTAATACCAATTACTTTACCCGTCAGATCCAATAATGGGCCACCAGAATTACCTGAGTTAATCGCTGCATCAGTTTGAATAACTCCATCAAGCTGTTCCAACTCACCTGCGCCACCAGCGGTAATACTACGACCGATACCAGAAATTATTCCGCTAGTCACTGTATTTTGGTACTGTCCAAGCGAATTCCCAATTGCGATAACATGTTGACCTAATTGCAACTGAGTTGAATCAGCCAAGTCTAAATGTGGCGCATCATTAATATCAATCTTTATAATGGCAATATCATTAGTTGGATCAATTGCTAAAACTTTGGCATCATAAGACTTACCATCATTAGTAACTACCGAATACTGGGCAGACTGATCCGCCACCACATGCTTATTAGTGACAATCATTCCGTCACTGCTAACCAAAAATCCACTACCCGCTCCAACTTGTTGAACATTAGGCGTTACCGGTTGGGCTGGTTTTTGATTTTGGCCGAAAAACCCAAAGATATCAAATGGCGATTGCTGCTGACTAATATCCTTAGATATAACTACCGACACTACAGCTGGCCCAGCTTTTTTAACCACATCTGTAGTAGCAGAGGTTTCATTTACTGACACACTCTGACTATAAGAGCCATTACTGTTAGTATGATTAAATAATTTTTGAAAGAACGGCCGCTGAGCTAAATCTAGAGAGCCGTATAAGCCTCCTACAATTCCAAACACCAAAGCTAAAACAACAACTCCAAGTTTTTGACTTGTAATTGGATGTGAGTCATTTTGTTTATTTTCTAAATCTTGCATAAGTTTAAGTTTAATTCCTACTAATTGCGCGGCGCAAATGGAGGTGTGGTTACCGGAGCAGTGCTAGAGATTCCAGTTGGATCCTCATACTCGGATGAAGGCAAAGGAATTAATGGTTTGATTTGGGGAGTTTGTAAACAAACGTTTTGTTCTTGTAACACACCAATACCACCGCTACTCGATGCTCCGCCGCTGATAGGTGTAAACACAAATTTATTAACCAAATTCTCTACAACACCCGAAACCAATTTACTAATCGGACTACCTGTATTATTAGTACCCAAGTTCATGGCTCCAGAAATAGCTGCTTCTTGAACATTGAATATAGCTGAAACGGTTTTATTAACCTGATTAGTAATAATATCGCGACCAGTTTTTACACCTGGACTTAAAACTTCTTTTGCTGCTGCACTGTCGGCCTCAGCCTTAGTTTGTGCTGCTAGTCCTGAGTAATAGCTTTCCCACCACTGCGGGTAATTTTTTTCATCACTACCTAGACGAGCTAATTTTTGAGCCCAGTCAGGATCATTAGGATTAATGGTAATATCATTGCCAACGTTTGTCGCCGCTTTAGCCGTGAATATTTTGTTTAAATCTTTTTTAGTTGGATTGATACAAAAATATTCGGGTAAGAATTTTTGAATAATTCCTTGATCCAGTGGGTCAGATACGAACTTCTTCATATACTCTACAGAATAAAATCTTCCCAACTCGTTAGAGTAATACAGTTGACTAGCAATAGCAAAACTTTTCTCGATATGAGCCACTAATTTGTCTAACATTTTGATAGAAAAATTGGCAAACGATTTAGCCAAACCCTCCGCCACCGCCTGCAATACATCGCGTTTTAAATCCGTAATCACTGTTACTGGTCCACCGAATTGTGCTTGAGCAGTCTTAATGAATGGTGGTCCTGTGGCTCTTTCTATTTCTTCTAAGACTGCAAAATTGTTAGCTGTTTTACTTAACTCAGTGTTAACCACCGCCATTCGGTTATCAATGACCGCATAACTCTGATAAAAATCTGGCCAAGGGTCACTGTTTCGATCTTCGCTGTAAGAATTAGCATCATCAAAAATCTGGCCATACTTATCAAAAGCAACTAAATTAGCCTTATGAAATTCCATCATACTTTCTGGCACTGTTAAACTACGCAGATTGGCTAAAAACTTTTCTGTATCAGCTTTGGCTTTAGACAAATCTGCGCTACTGGCATTATCAGCAAACAAACTTACTGAGGCAGGACTAACGGCCTGTTTATAATTGGCCACCATAGAACTAACGGTACTGAGGTAATTAATTACAAAATCTGTATCTTTGCGGGTGCTGGTTTTAACTTCGTTACTAGCAACTTGAGGAACTACTATCTTTTGCTTAGTTTGCAAAGTTTGTTCAACCTGTTGACGCACCACATCTTCACTGGCAATTTTTTGCAACAACTGTTGACTGGCACCATAATTAGGCTCAAGCTCAGCTAAAAAAGCTTTGTATTGGGCTAGCTCAGCCGCAGCCTGCTTATCAGCAGCAGTGTAGTCGGTCTTGTCTCTAAAAGCCCATTCTCCGGGCTGCCAAACAGTGATAATAGCCAAGGCCACTATAGCCATCGTGATTACAGCATAGGTAACTTTTTTATTAATGTCTGGAGACAAACTAGGGATAATTTTTTTTGGCATATATTTAAATTTTTATTTTATAAAACTTTTTATGATTTTTAAATTTTATTCTACTAATTCTCCACCAAATATTTTTAGGGCGTCGGTAACGGCCGTAGCTGTATCAACAATCTGCTCGCCTACTGAATCTTTGTTAATCACTACTCTAAACTCAACATTGCCACCAGCTTTTTGACCCAAAAAATTACTAATCAATACACGTAACTTGGCATTTTCTAGATGTTCTTTATGAAATAAATATTTAACCATGACTGTAACCTTATTACCAAAAACTTCCTGTAATGGTGAGTTCTTGAGCAATGTTGCTATTGGACTATTTACAGTCTTGACCTCTGCGATCAATTCTGGCCACCACTGCAAAACCTGTTCTTTGGTCAGCTGTAAATCACTAGCGTTTTCAGTTTCAATTTCTTGATGAACAAAAACCGCTTGTTTTTGAGGAATAGATTGAGGAATGGTTTCTACTTCTAATTTAGCCACTGACTGCTCTAAACTACTAGCCCTACCACCAGATTTAAGCGCACTACCATTATCCACTGAAGCTGAATCATTTGGCTTAATATACAAAGCCGCTTCGATGCTGGCCATTAACAATGGTAACTCCGCAGTCAAAGCTTTGTCGATTTCTTTATATGCTCGCATGAATAACCTAATCACATACAAAAGTTGCGCTAAAGTGAAGGATTGGATTAAGTCAGACGCTGAATTTTTATTTCCATTACTCAACGAGGCTTCGAGATGTTCCTGTAAAATTACCAAAGTCTTACGCGCAAATGAGACTGCGTCAAAGTTGGCCTGAGTCTGAATATCAAAAAATTTACTAAGTTCATGTGTTTGACCATTAGCAATTAAATTTAACAATTCGATTACCGAGGCACGTGAGGTAGTGCCTAATAATAAGTGAATATCCCCTGCTGTTGCAGAGCTATCCAAGTGTGCAGCCAGAGACAGCTGTGATAACGCATCACGTAAACCACCTTCACTATTTTCGACAATGACATCGATAGCTTCTTTAGGTAATTTTAATTTTTCGGTTTTTATAATTTGTTGTAAGGCGGATTTGATATGCTCGCCAGTAATTTTACGAAAATCAAATCGTTGCGTACGAGAAATGATTGTGTCAGGAACTTTTTCAATATCAGTAGTTGCTAAAATAAATAACACATGAGAAGGTGGTTCTTCTAAAGTTTTAAGCAAGGCATTAAATGCTGCCTTAGACAACATATGCACTTCGTCAATCACAAAAACTTTAGTGCGACCTTGGCTTGGCTGAAAACGAATATGTTCGATTAGTTCGCGAATATTTTCTACACCTGTGTGAGATGCGGCATCAATTTCTATTACATCCAAAAATGAGCCATTGGCAATATTTACACACACGTCGCAAGTACCACATGGATTACCATCTTTAAGATTATTACAATTAGCGGCCTTAGCTAAAATTCTAGCTAAAGTAGTTTTACCAATGCCTCTACTACCAGTAAATAAATAAGCATGGCCAATTTTCCCACTCGAAACAGCCTGCCTGAGGGTTTTTACAATGGCGTCTTGTCCTAGGACTTCGCTGAAGTTTTGGGGTCGATAAGTTTGATAAAATACAGCCATTTTGGTTTGTTTTTAAAGCTCTTTACTCCTTACATTATACCATAAAAAAACTGCCCTTAATTAGGTCAGATTTTTAGAGTTTAAGGCCAAATTTTAGCGGGTTATTTTTTGAACACAAATAGCTTATAACCCACAAAATTCCATATTAATGATACTAAAGTGGCCATCATCTTAGCTACATTTTTAATAGTATCAGCGTTAATCATGCTGGTTAAGGATGGGGCTAGCGCTGTAGAGGCACCGACCACAATAGCGCTGTTAATTAACAATCCAACTAAACTGATTAATATAAAAATTCCAAATTGGTGTCCCACACCCACATTTGTCCCCTCTCCTACAGATAAACCAAAACCAAACCAAATAATTATTTCAAAAACAATAAAGGCTATTAAGATAAATAAGTAATAAGTATCGGCTACGCTGTACAAACCACCAACAAATACCAAAACAAAGCTACCAAAGCCCAATCCACCCACCACGATTAATCTCCACAAATTGGCTAATGGAGCGGCGTTGGTTGATGCAAATGTCCAAGCACGATTCCAAAGGTAACTCTGAACCATCGCCATCCCAAAACTTATTACATTTAGCAAACCTAACTCTATACCAGAGGTAACTCCAAACGACTTAGTCACATAATTCAAAATGATAAAATCTAGCGCAGTGTTTAGAGAGCCAATTGCAGCAAATTTAAGCAATTGTAAAATAATTGGCTTAGCTGCTAAAAGCTGAGTTAACTTTTGGTTGAGTGTTTGGGGTTGTGCTTGTGAAGATGTGTCCATAAATATAGACTTATAAAATTAAAATTGTTCGGGTTCCGAGATATCAGCTTCCATATCTTCGTCTTTAGATTCAGAGTTGGTCATGCCACCATTAAATTCCCCGTCCTGACCGCCTTCACTGCCACCTAAGTGCTTGATAACATTTTCTACCGCAGCCCATTGAGTATCACCTTCACTTGGAACGACAATAGTAACTTCATCACCACCTTGAGCTTTAAAGTAAGTCAAAGAAGCTAATAGCACGCGGTAAGTTTTACCATCGGCAATAACCTTGTAGTCGCCGTTTTCATCTTGCATCAAAATACCGATAATCTTGCGACGCTCTACTGGACCAATTTGTTTGTATATAAAGGAGCCATCGTCCGCAATAGTAAGTTTGAGTACATCGCCTTCAACAAGTTTAGATTTAGAAGCATAGTTAGCCGGAACTGGATATTGCTTACTGTCGGGGCCAATCATGTTTTGACCATCAAAAACACCTTCAATTATCTTACCGCCTTGACTAACATCAAGACCGCTAGCTTTTTCGGCAAAGTTAGTTGAAGATTTTGGGATAGTTCCGCCGGCCATTTCGCGCAATAAATGCTTGGCGGATTGAATATTTTTTTCGGCTGCTTCGATCATTTGCACGATCAAAGCAAAATTACCAGAGTTGTCCATTTGTGTTTATTTTTCTTTTGGATTTTTGAGTTTTATTTCAAATTCAGAAACAGAATTTCTAACAAAACTATAACACCTCAAAACAAATAAAGCAAATTATTTAGTCTTTACGGTCGATAATTTCTTTTGAGGCTTTAATATGAATGATTTCGTTGTTGATAGCTTCTTCAATTTGAACATTAATAGCCGGGATCTTAGCGACCAACATCGAGATTCCTTCGTCCATTTTTTCGGGATCATCTAAATCAACCAGCTCTTGAAACTCTTTTAGCTGTTCATCATTAAGATTATTAATAACCACGCCAATAACGAGCTTGTTAAAATGGTCAGTAAGCTGAGCCATAACGGCATAACGATCATCCTCTGGGAGATCATTTACGCCAATCTCAGTTAGAACTTTTTGAATTATATCTTGGATCATTTTTTAACTCTCCTTTTTTCTCTTCGATAAGCACCTGCATCCTTTTCAAACTGTGCATACTTATTGCGAAGTTCATTGGCAATATTGATATTTACCTCGCCACCTTTGTTAAGTGCGTCAGCGATCTCCTCTAGAGTGTCTGATTTAACATATTTTATGAATTCTTCATCATCGGTTTCTGGTATGGTTTTTTGTAACCCTGAATCTAAAATTGACTTAGCCTGATCTACAATCCAATCGTTTTTGTGCGCTTCAAAATACTTCTTAAATTTCTTTGACTCCGAATCCGAAACCTTGGCAGGTGTCTTTTGCTTAGCTTTCTCTAACCACTCCTCTAACTCGGGTGATTCTGCATACGGGAAGATCTCTGATACAACTTTATTTGCAAATCGTTCTGCAGTTGCATCTACAGCTCTCTGCTGTTCAGATTGCTGCTGAGGATATCTTCGATCATAACGATCAATAACCTTCTGGTCAGTATCTAACCAACGATTTGGGTTTGTTTGTCGAATCCCTGCTCGAAGCTGACCATTAATGTATTTCTCATCTAGCCTGCTAAGGTCTATTGTCATTTTACCCGGCTGAGTTTTAAAACGATCAGAAAATTCTATTTTAATATTAGTTGGGAATCCCTTGTTAAAATTATTCTCAATAAGATCCCGGACTATTCTATTAGCTTCTAAACGATGCTGTAACGGGAACTTTGAAAATGCCTCACTATGAGAAATGTTGTTGTTCACTTCCCATAAATCTTTGGTCTCTGGGTCTACTTGTGGAATTTCTACAGGCTTTGCACCACGAGCTTTATCCCACGGCTTAAACTTTTCCCCTAAATTTTCCATTAATTGTTTAAAATCAGCATTAGACCAACCTTTAAATGCTGTAGCTCTGTGAGTATCATCGCCACCGTTAGCGTAATTATTATATTTTTGAATTAACCCTTTATAAAACTTAGGGTTATCGGCTTTAATATCTTCCAATTCATCAAACTTGTTGTTAAATGTTCTTTGAGAAATATCCAATTTTAGAGCAGGTACTGATTCTCCTTCTAACTTATCAAGTAATAACTTAAAATCTGAATCTGTCCAATTTTCAAATCCGTCCCGAAATCCATCAGATCCCCCATTAGCAAAAGATTTTAGTCTGGTAACTTGATCTTCATACCACCCTGGGTTTTCCAATTTATCCACTCTTAACCCACGAAGTTTTCTATCAAAATATTTCGGGGTTTTAACTGTTTCTTTGTTAACTTCAAGAGGAGTTTCTTCATCGAGTTTAAGTGGATCAACTTCTAATTTTGGGGCTTCGGTAGAACCAGATTTACGATTTTCATACTCAGACAATAATTTTTTGTATGCTCGATACTGATTAGTTGGGCTTAATTTGTTAAATCGCTTTTGTTCACCCTTTTTAAACTTAAATTTATGTTCTGTTTTTAACAAATCATAAGCTTCTTTAACTTTTGATTCTAGCATCCAATCACCAATTGCATAAAAGTTTTCCCTACTGTATGGCTTATTATTTAGCGGGATACCAACATAAAACTTCTTTTTTGAATAATTCAAATCAACTTTACTACCTCGTGGGTAAAAATCTAAAGTAACTTCGTTATTGATGTCAGATTCTTTTAACGCTGTTAAAGATTGCATGAAAAGATCGGCCAATTGGTCAATTTTTGCTTTTTGTTCTTTAGTAATTTTATTTTGTGGCCAACGAACAACTTTTACATTTTTAAAACCAGCTTTTTTAAACCGTTCATCTATAGAATTTGGTGTAATCTCATTTTTATTACCCTCCTTAGCCTCAGTCTGGGATTCAACTTCTAGTTCTGGTGGTAGTTCTGCTTCTTTTGATGGTTCTTCCATATCAGATATCGTAGCTTCACCTAATTCTTGTAATAACCTGCTAAAATCATTATCAGTCCAGTCTTTAAACGACATCTCGCGATAATTACTAGATTTACCATTAGAAAAATCACCTAATAAACGAATTAACTCTTGGTATCTTTTATTGTCGTATTCTCTGTAGTTTTTAAATGCTTTAAGTTTACTATCAAATTCTTCTTTGGATATAGGTGTTTCAGCCTTTTCGGCTACTTTTGGATTCTCTAGTTTTTCTAGTAATCGTTTAAAATCGCTGTCAGTCCAGTTTTTAAATTTATTTTTTCTGAAAGTATTTTCTTTACCCAAAGCAAACTTTTTTAAATAAATACCTGCGGTTTTTTTGTAACGCTCTGGCTGATCCTCCTTCATCTTACTTAACTCTTCATACTTATCATTAAACTCCTGCTCAGAAATTCCGGATTCCTGCTTGGCTTCTTTTGCATCCTGATTGTCAAAAGGAGAACCTTCTGGTTTAGGAATCGGGGTTTCTTCTACCTTATTATTATGCGGACTCGGCGGTGCTCCAATCGGGAATTTTTCATTATTATTACGCTTTGTAGCTTTTGAAGGCCAGCCTGGGAATTTAGCATAATCTGAACCAGCCTGCTCATCAGGAACCACTTGTGCATTCTGTTTAATATACTCAAGGTGTGTGCGAGCTTCTTGACGTTTTTGTAATGCTAAGGACTCTAACAATGAGGTTGCTAATAATACCGAATTCATAGTAGCAAAATCAGTCGCAGTCATAATCAATGGACCTGGTTGGCTGATAATTTCTTTAACGACTGCACCTGCTTGATCTGGAGTAAAGTTCATCATTGCCTGACGAGTTGCTTCGGACAAAAAGTGTGGTTTATGACCAATGAGATGATGAATATTTTCTAACCCACCCTGAGTAAGAGGACCGTTTCCCACGCCAATTACATTTGCTTTCTCCAACGCGGTTGCTAACTGATCAGTGCTCCAAGTGATCTCATGAACATTGGCACTAATTCCATGATGGAGTGCTTCTTTTGCTAGAGTGTCTTCAGCAAAAACTAACTGCTCTACAGTTACACCACCGGCAAAATTGGGATCAATACCTCGTTGTTCAGTTATAAAGTTATGTAGAGCATCACGTGCACCACCAGTTATACCACGATGGTCTAGGTGTTGCGTAAATACGTCATGAACATTAGGTTTAACTTCTGCAGCTGTCGTAACCGTAGCCGCTCCATGTCCAATAAATTCCGAGGCAATAGCACCAACTCCGGCCGCCAAACCTGAACCCAATAATCCAAACAAAGCACCTTTACCAGCAGCTCTAGCAACAGTTCCCCACTTGCCTTTAATACCTCTTAGTCTGTGTTTTGAATAATTCTTATCTAAACTCTTTTCTATATTCTTAATCATCTCCTTGGCTTCTTTGCTACGGTTAGTACCTTCGAGTCCGTTTCGTTCGCCTTGAGATAATTTTAAAATGTATTCGATTTTGTCACGTTCACCCATATTGGCAAACTTGCCATCTTTTTTATCAAGCTCGGTCTGCATTTCGGCTCGAGCCTGATACAGACTTACTAAAATTTGTTGATATTCCTCAGGTGAGGCATCAAATTTTTGTTTAGCCCAAAGGTCTTCGAGCTTGCCAAGCATGGCAGCTTTTTCAAGATAGCTAGAATTATGAAAACGATCCATGATTTCTCGTGGATTATAAATTTTAGATTCGCGCCAAGCAGCCTTAAAACCTTCGATACCTGCACCCGCTGCAGCACCTGCACCTAATAGAACAGGAATACTAGCACCAAACGCAGCGATTGCTCCAAGTTTTACAGCAACTCTAGCACCTGTTCCTACTACTACACCACCAAGAAATGAACCCCACTTAACATTTTTTATTGTATCTTTAGCCTGAACAAGTACGGCTGTCCTTGCTTCTTCGGAGGTATTAAGTGTGTTAAAAGTATTCCGAACATTATTTAAAAAGCTTTTTTTACCCTGGGGAGAAGTTAAAGCATTCAATACCTGGTCACCTTGTTCTTTAGATATGGTCTGATTGTCAACTAAGAACTTTATCTGTTTTTCGGGATTTTCTGTAAGTTCTTTTGCCGCGTCCTCTACGCCTTTTTCTACCTCAGCTTTGGCTTTTTCAAGTTCTTTTTGGCGCTCCGGATCTGGATTCTGCTCTTGTCTTACAACTCCCTTAATAAGCTCCTCAGTAGTTATAGGATCCGGCTCATTTTTGTCTTTACCACCTTCTTTGCTTGACTTTCGAGCCTTTTCTTTTCTTTTTCCTTCCCTAAACTGATCTCTTACTTCACGATCAGCTTCATTACGAAGATCCGCCTGTTCATTTTCGTATTCCATATCACGATTAACAGGGCCTTTATACTTGCCGGTAGTTTCCGGATTATTTTTTAATGCTGCAGCTAGGTCAAAATTTGACTCGCCTTTTCCCATGTTTTTGTTTCAAAAGTTGATAAAATTCTTATAAACATTATACCACAATTATAAAGGAAATAAAAAAAACAGGACTAAGATATACTTAGCCCCGTTGCGAAAAGAAACTCGCCAGGTTGATCCGTTAGGATCGGTTACTGTCGTTGATCGTTTCGAGTTCCAAGGTCTCTATCCCAAACTGAGAGATTAATCTCTTGATGATAGTTTGTACGACCTTCTCCTACGGCTGGCAACTGCGTCTGTCCACCGTAATTACTACCTCTGACCGGCATCAGTAGAGCAACGACGTTATTATTGTTTCCGCCATTACCCAGTGGTTGGTAACCATTGCGGTTGCCGTAACCGAGGTTGTTCTGGTAAAAATCTCCTTCAAACCTTCGGTAGTCCCGACTCAGAATGTTGAGATTACGATGACCAATATATCCCCCAAGCCACAATAGAAACAAAGATGCGACAAGGAAAAATAAAAACGTGTACATCGGCCAGCCCGTTAAAAATTCAAGATTACCAAGCCTTCTTTTGACATCTGTGATATCAGCGGTGTGACCATTGATGATCTCGGCGTGTTGGGTAATTAACTCACCCTGCGCATTCTGAGTATTTTCGATGGTAACGATCTTGCCATCCTGAATCCCATTGGCCAATCTCGCTTCCTTGTCGACACCATTCATATAGTAGCGTTTGTTAACCACTCGATTGACGACAACGTTACGTGACGAACCGCCGCGATTGTAAGAACCCTGCGGGATCGGTAGAACCGGAACTCGTCCTGCCGGAGCCGAAGCTGTTGGCGGCGGAGTTGCCGTGCTCGAAGCGTTGTTCGAAGTGTTAAACGGTTGAACGCGCTGCGGTCTCTGATCGAGTTGAGCGGAAGCCGACATTGCGAAAGCGAAAAAAGAAAGAACGAAAATAGAAACAAGCGATGTTATTCTTTTCATAGTATTTTATATGGCCCTCCTTAGGCCTTGTGAAAACAAATTTAGGTCTTGCGGACCGTTTTTTACAACGGTCACACGTGTGCATGACCTGTAGAAAACCACATTTTTATAGTATTTATGGACTTCTAGAGGAAATTCACAATATTCAGTTTGACCCTGTAGTATACACTATTTTTTGCTTTTTGTCAATACCTATGACAAAACCAATAAAAAAAGAGTAAAAATGAAGAATTTCTTCACCTTTACTCTTAAAATCAATACACAATTGTTAAATTACTAATTTAGCCTCAGAAACGGTGGAACCTTTGGCTTTCTGTGCCTCCCAGTAGTCAATAGTAGCCTCATCATAGGCTTGTTCAAGCCATGGAGCCACAACCCAGCCTACTAGAGCTAAAGCTTGAATTAAACCTGTCCACTGCTCTAAACCAAATGGAAAGCCGAATTTACCAACAAGACAAAGCATGTTGACTATAGTTAAAATGATACCTGTCATCATCAGTGTCAACCAAAGATACCGTGTCCATTTAATAAATTCTGCCAGAGTCGGATATTTGTATGCCAACATAACCGAAATAGCCGATCCAACTGTGAGAGTGAGCAACATAAAATTCATTGGCTTTGATGTAGGCATTCGCACCACATACATCAACCCAACAACCATCAACGCCGATACAATAAAAAACAAAATTGTATTTTCAGTATTTGTTCTTCTGTTCATCAATTTCCTCCTAAATTATTTGAACCTAAAAAAATTTCAATTAAACGTTAAAAACTTCTTGGAAAAGAATATCACAGAAAACTGGTTTTGGCAAGACCTAAACTGTCTTCTCTACTGCGCCTGGTCCAGCAGCCATCATATCAGCAACTTGGCTAGCTTCTAGGATTTCTGACTCAACTTCACTGCGTGGACGGCCAAATTTTAACCGCGACAGTTGACGAATAGCCTCGGCAGTTTTCTTTTGCTCTTCATTAGCTTTTGGTAGCGGATAAGTTGCCATATTAAACGGTTTACTAGCCGTTCCCTTAATCATCAATTTTACAAACGCGTTAAAGCGATCAACGTTTAATAAATCGAACTCGTTAAATGTTGGGGCAAATTCTTTAGCCATAACTTCACTGTCTTCTACACCGATACGGAACGTGACCATACTACCAGCATTTCCAAACACCGCATCGCGAAGATCGTTACTTGCCGCACCTTGTGCACCCGCAGCTTGACCAAGCTGCGCCAAGAACTGGTGACCAATAATTAAGTTTAATCGATACTTACGGGCTTCACTTAAAATAGATGAGAAAGCATCAGTAATAAAGTTCTGGAACTCATCTACATATAGATAAAAATCTTGACGTTGATCTTCGGGAATATCAGCGCGCGACAACGCTGCCATCTGAATCTTACTAACCAAAATCAAACCAATCAGTTTGGCGTTCATTTCCCCTACTTTTCCTTTGGCCAAGTTCACTAAGAGGATTTTTTTATTATCCATGATGTCTCTAAAATTGAAGGCGCTCTTTGGCTGACCAACAATATTACGCATCATGGAGTTTTCTACGAAGCGACCAACTTTGGAAACCAAATAACCCAACATTTCGGACTTATGAAAGTCGCTAGTTTTAGCCATTTCTTTTTCCCAAAAAGCACGAACCACTGGATCATTTAATTTAGAAACTTTGTACTTTTGGAATTCGGTGTCAGTAAAAATGCGCGGTACCTCGACAATTGTGCCTGGGTTTTGTTCATCCGCCATCAACGTAAGCATGGCGTTGCGCATATTATGTTCGAACATTGGTCCAAGCATGGCAGGGTCGGTAACCAATTTATAAAAGATCGAGATCATTTCTTGTACAGCAAAATCTTTTTGACCTTCACTAGTCACTTCGAGCATGTTCAAACCCATTGGCCGGTCTGTATCGAATGGATCAAACAAAATTACATCTTCGGCACGCTCTTTTGGAATATGAGGTAAAACGTCTTCAATAAAATCACCGTGTGGGTCAATAATACAAATTCCGTCACCATTCTTAATATCCTGCACAGACATGTACTTCATGATTTCGGTTTTACCCACACCAGTACGCCCTAGAATATACATATGACGACGACGATCATCGCGCGACATATGAATCTTAGTTTCTTGGCCACGATAAATATTACGACCTAATAAGATTCCTTCTTCTGGCAAATTAATTGGAGGTGGAGCTTTTTTAGATAGCAACCATTTGATGTTTGGTGTTTCTAAAAATGGTGTTGGGAGATGCCAAATGCTAGTTAATTCTTCGGTGTTTAAAATGGCTTTACGGCCATAACGACGATAGATGCGAAAAATATAATCTTTAATAATACGTTTTTTGGCACGGCGCTTTACGCGAAAACCATTAAACGGCGCCATGTTGTACTGCAAAAATGAAGCTACTAAGTTATGCATATTAACTTTGGCTTCTCCAGGAGTTGGAGACGCAGTAATTAACCGAATGTTAGTAAAAAATCCTGGACGACTGGCTTTTTCTTCAAAGCGCTTTACCATTTCTTGCTGCATTGGGGTTAAGTTAATCGCCGAATATCGTCCCGATAAATCAGTGCGTTGCTGCATTTGATCTTTACTTAACTCACCACTTCCTAATGCACTGGTTTTTGCAGTACTGGCAACTTCACGCGCAAAACGACCAAACGCACTCTTGGCAACAATGTTTGGATTTTTCCCTTGCTGAATTTCCAACGCCATATGACGTGGTCGGTGCTGCCAATGCTCGCCTGCGGGATATAAAATCATTTGAATCACGGCGCCGTCTTCATCGCCAAGTTTTGACATTGCATTAGTAAGGGAGTTAAGTGGATCAGTTTCCATGCTCTTATAAGTTCGGAAAGGATACATATAAGGTTTCGTAAGACGAAGCTCAGTTGCCTCAATCTGACCTTTGGCCGGAAAAGGATTATAGCCTTTAATCTCTTCGATAAAGGCATGAGGATACTGCGCCTGAACCTGCTTTTCAATTAACTCTTGTAGCTTGCGCGGGCAATTAATATAAAACGAAATCTTTTTATCAATACAGGCAATTTCGAAACTAATATATTCTTTAGGTTGAAAAAACCAGTTGTCATGACTTATACCCGAGAGCGTAGTAAATAACTGTTCCGCAATACCAATTAGTAGTTTTTTCTCTTCATCTCGTTGATACTTTTCTTTATCTTCGCTATTATCTTTTGGCATTTGAATTTCTAAGAACACCCAATCTTTAGTGCGCGGCAAAATTACGCGGCCATAATACCAATGCCGGTGCAAATAATAAACCAGGAAAACCAAAAACACTATTACTAAAATTCCTAGCAATAGTGATGCAATAATAATTGTATTAAGTTCTAATCCGAACGGCATTTATTTTTTATTTTGGTTTCTACTTAACGAACTATTTATAATGGTTAATTTTGCAGATCGCCCATTATTTTATTTACTAATTCCCTAGCCGAGCTACTATCATCAGTTTTAATATCATTTTCATCGTAGAGCTCCGTTTTAATATCTTCCACACGTTTTTCACCCGAAGCTATCGCTTCTATAATAGGAGGTTCTAAAGCTGATTCTATAGATAATTTAGAAGCATCCACTTGAGCAGGCGCCTCGGACTGCTCTATAGGGACTTCTTGTTCAACTGACTTAACTTGAGCTGGAATAGTTTCGGAAATTGAAGACTCAGCAACTTCTTGCATGCCAAGATTTTCTGTTGCTTTTTCCGGTTCAAAACCTTCTGGAGTTTTTCGTATTGGGTCTGCCATAATGTATAAATTATACCATAAAACGACTTAAAAATACAAATAAAAAAGCGCTATTTTTTAATACAATAGCGCTTTAAAACTGTTCTAAAACTGATAATCTCTTGGGATAGACATTTCTTTAAAATATTCCGTTTGACTAACCACAGAGTCTACAATAACCCGAGCAACCTTAGATGGATCTAAAAACCCATCAAAATTATCTTGCGGATTATTATCCCAAAATGGAGTTTGCATACCACCTGGCATAAATAAGCTGACTTTGATGTTGGATTTAAGTCGTTCGGATTCTAAGCCTAAACTCCGAGTGAACCCAACCTGAGCATGCTTAGTTGCAACATAAATCGCCTCATCGTCTCTGGCTTTCATTCCTGAAGAAGATGAAATCACAACAAACTGACAATCTCTATTAGACTTGAGCATCTCTCTCCAAACTGCATGAGCAATCAAAACAGAGTTACGAAAATTTATATCCACCAAATGACGAATGGAAAAAAAATCTTGATCTGCAAAATCTCCCTTTAATAATGAGCCGGCAACCCAAAAAAATCTATCGATTGTCGGTATTGTTGGAAATTCCAGAATATTCTGACCCAAACGATCACAAATAACATGGATAGAGTGATCATTGCTTAGATCGCACGGTAAAAGCAATTTATCGTCATTAAAAAATTCAGTCTTGATTGAACTACCTCCTACTACAATATAATCACCGTTAGCTTGGCATTGGTTAACAATACTTGCCCCGAGACCCTTAGTCCCACCCAAAACAAACGAAACCAGTCTATTATTCTTCATATTAACTCCTTTTTGCTTTATTTTCTGATAATAAATTCTATCTCATTTGCAGATATTAGTAAAGTCCAGAGATTTTGTTATAAAGCGAAATCATCAGCGCACAGCCGTAGCTCGCAAAGCGAGCGTAACGGCGTAGCGGTGCAGATTGAGCGATAACAAATCTCTGGACTTAATAAAAAATCCTACAAAAGTAGGATTTAATTTATTTCTGATAATCATGCATGGTCAGCTGCGCTTCGACCTGCTTAATGCTTTCGATTACTACTGCAACCACAATCAGCAAGCCGGTTCCGCCAAAGGTTAAAGCTTTAGTACCAGTCCAAGTTTGCAAGATAAATGGCAAGATGGCAATCAAACCTAAGAATAAAGATCCAGGCAAGGTAATGCGGTTCAAAACTTTGTACAAGTAATCCGCAGTCTGTTTTCCTGGACGAATCCCAGGCACAAATCCCCCACTACGTTGCATGTTCTCAGCAACTTCATCAGGATTTACAACAATATTTGTGTAGAAATATGTAAACACCACTACCAGTACAAAGTAAGCGATGCCATACCACATACCTTGGTTGTTGGTGAAATCAATAGCGCTTTGCGCAAAGTGAGCAATCGCTGCAGTTTTAGCGTGTAAAAAGAACTGCGCAATAATCGCTGGGAATAACAGCAAAGAAATTGCAAAAATGATTGGAATTACACCAGCTTGGTTAAGGCGTAAAGGTAAGAATGAATTCACTCCCCCAACCTGACGATCACCACTCATACGTTTAGCATACGTAACAGGCACGTTACGCTGGGCCTCTGTCACTAGTACCACACTAGCAATAACAATTAAGCCGACGATAACGAATCCAATAATAGTTGGTAACTGGCTTGGGTCGTATAATTGAATCAACGAACCAATGCTGTTTGGTAACTGGGAAACGATTCCTGCAAAAATAACTAATGACACACCATTACCAATGCCGTATTCAGAAATAATTTCACCGATCCACATCACCAACATTGTGCCAGCAGTTACAGTTAACAAAGTTAAGAACCATTGAAAAGGAGAAAATGTTCCAAGTAGTTCGGCACCACCTTGGCTTTGTAATAAGCGGATGGTTCCAAAACCAGATAATACTGCTAAAGGAATAGTTAAGAAACGAGTGTACTGGTTAATTTTGACGCGGCCAGCTTCTCCGCTTTCTTTTTGTAATTCAGTAAGAGAAGGCACCACCATTGTTAATAACTGCATAATAATCGACGCAGTAATATAAGGACCTACTCCAAGCATGGCAATAGAAAAGTTCTTTAAGCCGCCACCGGAGAAAACATTTAATAAGTTTAAAAATTGATTGCTTTCAAAAAAGGCTTTTAACCCAGAAACACTAATTCCTGGAATTGGGATATGTGCCAAAACGCGAGTTAACAATAGTAAAATCACCACCATCATAATTTTCCAGCGGAGATCTTTAGTTTTCCAAATTAAACTAATTTTATTCATATTTGTATTATACCCGAATCGGGTTTATTTAGCACTTTACTTTACACTACCACCTGCGGCTTCGATAGAAGCTTTGGCTGTAGCGGACACAGGCACAGCAACTACAAGCTTACGTTTGAGTTCACCCTTAAGGATTTTTACCTTCTTTACACCATCATCAATGATGCCGTTAGCTATTAAGCAGTTTAAGGTTACTTCGGTGCCGTCAGCAAGCACATTTAACAAGTCCAATTTAACAGCAAACGCGTTTGGAGCCAAGCTCTTAAACCCACGCAATTTACCGATCTGGCGAATCAATGGTTGACGTCCACCTTCAAATCGCGCTGGAGACTTAGAGTGACCAGTACGAGCTTTTTGTCCTTTAGCACCACGAGTAGAATATGTACCGTGACCACTACCAATACCGCGACCAACAACTTTGCGGCGCTTTGTAGCTTTAGGGTGACGTTTTAATTGATGTAATTTAATCATATATTTAATGGTTGAGAATAAATTTATTTGCTAAGAGAACAGTTTGCGAGCGCACGAGCGAAGCGAGGAGCGCTGTTCTCGTGCAAATAAATTTAGGCTCGACTTTTTAATATTTCTTCTTTGCTGCGCATCATTTTAAAAGCTTCGAAGGCAGCACGAACATTATTGGTCTTGTTATTAGAACCAATCATTTTACTAATTACGTTCTTAACACCAGCCATATCTAATACACTACGAACTGCACCACCAGCGATTACACCAGTACCAGGACGAGCAGGAATCATTAACAATTTACTAGACTTGTATTTAATATTAACCTGATGAGGAATTGTATCGTTTACAATTGGTACCACAATCATGCTCTTTTTAGCCGCATTAACTGCTTTGTTAATAGCTTCGGTAACATCCATACCTTTTCTTAAACCAATACCAATTTTACCTTTGTGATCACCAATAACGATAAGTGCGCGAAAACGCATACGCTTTCCACCACCAGTTACACGGGTGACACGTTTAACCTCAACCAACTTTTGGTCGAATTCACGGGCCTCTTGGCCTTCTCTTGGATTGTTTCTACGTTGTCGTTTTTCCATAAAATTAAATTAGTTTAGAATTGTAACCCAGCTTCGCGAGCTGCTTCTGCTAATGCTTTAATACGACCATGATACTTATAACCACTACGGTCAAATACTACTGCTTTAACACCTTTTGCTACTGCTTTGTCAGCGATATCCTTACCTACTAAGCCAGCTTGTTCAACTTTATTGCCTTTAGCTTTTAGATTTACACTTGAAGTAGCAGCAATTGTCTTACCAGTAACATCATCAATAACTTGTGCATAGATTTGAGAGTTGGATCGAAACACGCTTAACCGAGGACGTTGTTCTGTACCGCTAATTCGGCTGCGAACGCGACCCTTGCGAAGTTTGTGCTTTAAAATTTTGTGCTTCTGTTGATTCATATATTTAAATTATCTGGAGATTATTTACCGACGGCTTTAACAACTTTACCTGCTTTACGCAAAATAGTTTCATCACTGTAACGAATCCCTTTACCTTTATAAGGTTCTGGCTTTTTTAATTCGCGAATATTAGCAGCAACTTGGCCAACTAAATGCTTATCAATTCCAGAAAGAGTTACTGTAGTTTGGTACTGAGCAATAGTTACTTTAGCTGGGTCTTTTTCTACCTTAACCTGAATACCTTCTGGAATTGGAAAATCAATAGCATGAGAAAAACCAAGATTCAAAACCAAAGTTTGACCACGCATCTCAGCTTTAAAACCAACGCCAACAATATCCAACTGCTTAGAAAAACCAGTAGTTAGTCCATCAACCATATTCTGTACCAAAGCTCGGGACAATCCCCAAAGAGCTTTTTCTCGCTTGTCTTCTTTTTTAGCAACATCAACAGTAAGTTCGTTGTCTTTAAGCGCAACAAGAACCTTTGGATGGATATCCAACTCTAAAGTACCTTTACTACCTTTGATAGTGAGATGCTTGTCTTTAAGCTCGGCGGTAATGCCTTGCGGTAAGATGACTGGTTTTTTTCCTATTCTGCTCATATATGTATTATTTAAAAATTACCAGACTTGGCAAATTACTTCGCCACCAATGCGATCTTTACGAGCGCGCTTATCTGTAACTAGACCTTTAGAAGTAGAAACAACTGTAATTCCAAAACCACCGTTAGTACGAGGAATCTTAGTCACTGGCATGTAAATGCGCTGACCTGGAGTGCTCACGCGCTTAACACCAGAGATTACAGGATTACCAGATTGATCATACTTTAAGTTGATTTGGAGCATTTTAATGCGGCCTGGAAGTTCATTTACACCAGAGATAAAACCTTCTTCTAAAAGAACTTGAGCTAAGCTGTGTTTAAACTTAGAGTAAGGCATAACTAAATCAGCCTTGTTGCTAGCTAAGGCATTGCGGATTCTGGTTAACATGTCGGAAATTGGATCTGTGTACATAGTAGTTTAGTTATTTCTTACCAAGAGGCTTTTGATACACCTGGAAGTTCTCCACGGCTGGCTAATTCTCTAAAACAAATACGGCAAAGGGAGAAGTCTCTCATAAAAGCAGCTTTTCGACCACACTTAAAACAACGACGAATCACCCGAGTGGAAAATTTCGGCTTTGTCAGACTTCTGGTTGCTTTTGCGATTAGAGATTTTTTTGCCATTGTTGTTAATTAATCTTTGAAGGGAAACTTCATTTGCTTTAATAATTCGTAAGCTGGTTCATCTTTACCAGCAGAGGTTACAATCGTTACTTGAAGACCGAAAATATGTTCGAGAGCTTCTTGAGAAATTTCTGGGAATACTAAATGTTCTTTAAGTCCAAGGTTGTAATTACCACGTCCGTCAAAACCTTTTTTAGATACACCACGGAAATCTTTAATTCTTGGCATAGCCACGCTGATCAGTTTATCTAGAAAGTCGTACATGCGAGGACCGCGGATAGTAACAGTTAGACCAACTTGCTGACCTTCACGAACTTTGAATCCAGCGACCGACAGACGAGCCATAGTTTCGACAGGAGCTTGCCCAGCCAACTTTGTGAAGTCTTTTTTAATTGACTCCATAAATTTGTTGTCTTTGAGGAAACGTCCGACACCGATATTAAGGTTAACCTGTTTGATTTTAGGTACGGCCATAATATTAGTGTAACCAAATTGCTTTTGCAAAGCAGGAGCTATCTCTTTATTATATTGTGTTTGTAATCGGTTCATATAATTAGATGGCCTTTCCTGACTGCTTAGCAATTCGCTGCTTAGTGCCATTTTCTAAGATTGAATAACCCACGCGCGTTGGCTTGCCAGAGTGCGGGTCGATCAACTGTACCTTAGAAGAAGCCATTGCTCCAGCAAAGACAATCTTTTGACCAGGCTGACCTGCTCGGCGGCTGCGTTCAAACTTGGTGTGCATGTTGACGTTTTCGACTACTACTTTAGAAATAGTAGGAATAACACGCAACACTTTACCAGTTTTGCCTTTATCTTTGCCAGACAATATCTTAACGGTATCGCCTTTCTTAATTTTTAACTTGTTATTGGACATAAATATATTAAATTACTCTACTAGATTACCTCTGGTGCTAATGATGCGATCTTAGCAAATCCAGCGTCGCGGACTTCTCTTGGAATTGGTCCAAAGATACGAGTACCACGTGGTTCGCCTTTTTCTTTATCTACTAATACACCAGCGTTCTCATCGAAGCGAATGTAAGAACCGTCTTTGCGACGAATTTCTTTTTTAGTGCGAACAATTACTGCGTAGATCTTATCACCTTTTTTAACCTGACCATTTGGTGCGGCTTGGCGAACAGACCCAGCGACAATATCCCCAACTCGTGCAAAGCGACGTTTGTTTTTTCCGTTCACTGCGAACAAGTTGACGACTTTAGCGCCAGTGTTATCTGCGATTTTAATGTAAGATCTAATTTGTAACATAAATTTATTAAGGGTTTATTGAATAGTTTAGTGCGGCTCACTGCCCGCGCCCGCCTTATTCTGTAGGCTTTACTTCTGGCTGACGACCTCCAACTGCGCCATCCTTGATAACAGTAAACTTTTTATCACGGCTCATCGGACGAATAGCCTCGATAGTGACCTTATCACCGATCTCGCAGCTATTGTCTTCATCATGAGCTTTGTAGCGATAAGACTTAGTATAACTCTTATGGTACTTAGGGTGACGCTTTAAAATGTCAACCTTAACCACGACAGTTTTATCCATCTTATTTGACACTACGGTGCCGGTCATCTGTTGTTTAGTAATTTGCTCTGTCATTTTCTTAGACATATAAATATAATTAGTTGCGCGGCTTAGCGACTAGCTCCCGAATTAGCTCTTAGAAAGGTCATGATGCGGGCGATATCCTTTTTAACCATTGAGAGTTGATTAGTGTTTTTAACCTGACCAAGCTTGATCTTCATCTTGAGGTTTTCGCGCTTTTCTTGCAAAGTTGTTAACTCCTTGCGCAAAGCTTCGACTGATTGTGACTTAACTTCTGAATATTTCATCTTATTGCTTGATTAGGAATTTAGTCTTTACGGGTAATTTGTGAGCAGCTAAACGCATGGCTTCGCGAGCAGCAACTTCTGGAACACCGTCCATTTCGAACAAAATACGACCAGATTTAACAACTGCTACGAAGTGAGATACAGAACCCTTACCACTACCCATTACAGATTCGTTACCGTGATCAGTCATTGGCTTATCTGGGAAAATACGAATCCAAATTTTGCCACCACGTTGAACACTACGAGTCATAGCTCGACGAGCAGCTTCGATTTGGCGAGCAGTTACAAAACTGCCTTCCATAGCTTTAAGGGCATAGCTTCCAAAAGCAATAAAATTGCCAGAAGTTGCTTTACCTTTGTTATGACCGCGATGATGTTTGCGGTGTTTGACCTTTTTTGGAATTAACATATTCTTGTTCTAAATAAACGTTATCTAATTATTTAAGTGATTATTGGCGCCTTACCGGTGGCAAAAATGTCTCCGCGATAAATCCAGACTTTAATACCAATTGTTCCGTAAGTAGTATGAGCAGTTGCTTTAGCGTAATCAATATCAGCGCGCATAGTATGCAAAGGAATCTTACCACTAGACAAATGTTCAGTACGAGCAATTTCTGCTCCGTTCAAACGTCCACCGATAGAAACTTTTACACCTTTAGCACCAGCTTGCATGATCTGTTCTAGTGATTGCTTCATTAAGCGACGAAAAGCTACGCGGCGTTCGATCTGTTCGGCAATACCATTTGCAATTACTTGCGCATGCATATTAACGTCACGGATTTCTTCGATATTTACTTTAAGTTCACTCTTGATCTTAAGCTGCTTTTTAACACGCTTCTTAAGTTCTTCGATTCCCGCGCCACCTTTACCGATAATTAAACCAGGTTTAGTAGTGCGAATACCGATAGTGATAGTGCCGTCGTTAAGACGTTCGATATCGATACGCGCTAGACCAGCTTTGCGAAGGTGCTTTTCGAGATATTCTCGGATCGCTACGTCTTCTTTAAGCTGCTGGACGTAATTGCCTTTAGAGTACCACTTGGACTTCCAAGTGTCGGTAATCTTAAGTCTAAATGAAGTTGGATTAATCTTATTTCCCATATTATTTATTTAGTAGTGTTATCGCTATCTGTTTTTGCTGGAATTGAATCTGCTTCGTTTTCGTGATGAACTTCCTTAGCTTTTGGAGCTTCTTCAATTTTTTCTTCCTTGCCCATTTCTGGTAAACCAAGTGAACCTTCTACAGTTTGAACTGGCTTGGATTCTTTCTTAGTTTTTGGAACTTTTGCAGCTGCTTTTTTAGCTTTGATAGCCTTTTCTTCTAGAACCACATTTACGTGACTCATCTTGTGACGGATTACAAAAGCACTACCACGGGCACGCGGAAAGGCACGTTGGAGAACTGGCCCCATGTCGCAGGTAATGCTCTTAATAACTAAACCATCACGATTTAAAGAAAAATTATGTTCAGCGTTTGCTACAGCAGATTGTAAAAGTTTCGCAATCATTGGTGCACCTTTTTTATTGGTGAACTGTAATTGAACCAAGGCATCGCCAACGCGCATGTTTTTAACCATGTTGGTAACCAAGCGAAGCTTACGTGGAGAAATTCTAAGATTACGAGCGTGAGCACGTACCATTTGCTTTGGCTTTTCTACCACAGCTGTCGCAGTCTTTGAGGCAACCTTAACAGGAGCCTTGCTAGCTGGGGCTTTTGTAGTAGTCTTAGTATTCTTTTTTGCAACAGTTTTATCTGCCATATAATTGATTAGAAATTGAGGAAATTATTTGAGAAATTATTTAGAAGCGGCTTCTGCTTTTTGCTCTTTAGCAAGCTTACCGCCATGACTAATGAACTTACGAGTTGGAGAGAATTCACCTAACTTATGTCCGACCATGTTTTCGGTTACAAAAACTTCGAGATGGGTTTTACCATTGTGCACCATAAAAGTATATCCAACCATTTCTGGAGAGATTGCACAATCGCGAGCCCAAGTTTTGATTTTGTCGCCTGGCTTACCAGCTACAACTTTCTTCATCACTCGAGGATCTATAAATGGACCTTTTTTTAAACTTCTAGACATAAATTAAATTAATTAACGTTTCTTAGATTGCGCTTAGCGCTTATCTCTTCTTAGTTCTTCGCTTAACAATAAACTTAGACGAACCTTTCTTCTTATCACGAGTCTTAACACCGAGCGCATGCTTACCCCAAGGAGTCTTAGGATATTTCATACCAATCGAGTTACGACCTTCACCACCACCATGAGGGTGATCAACTGGGTTCATTACTTTACCGCGAACTTGTGGTCTCCAGCCCATGTGGCGCTTACGACCTGCGGTTCCGATGCGAACATTCATCCAGTCACTGTTTGAAATTTGACCGATACTCGCTGCGCAAGTTTCGCGAACTTTACGAATTTCACCGGATGGTAGCTTTAGAAAAGCATAACCAGCTTCGATGTTCTGTAACAATACGCTATTACCAGCACTACGAGCAAGCTTCCCACCACGACCTGGAATTAATTCTACGTCATGGATTAAGCTTCCCACAGGAATACTTGCAATTGATAAACGATTACCAGGATGAATTTCGGCTGTTTCACTATAAATAACTTTATCGCCGACTTTTAGACCCATAGGAGCAAGAATCAATCGCTTTACACCGTCATTATAATCGATTAACGAAATAAACGCTGTGCGAGTTGGATCATACTCAATGGTCTTAACTGTTCCGGGAATATCTTTTCGATCGGCACGAACAAAGTCCACAATGCGAACTTTCTTTAGTGCGCCGCCGCCACGATGGCGGACAGTGATCTTCCCAGAATTATTACGACCAGCACTATTAGCTTTGCTCATTATTAAAAACTTTGGAGTTTTCTCTTTTTTGTTAAGCACTGCTGCATAATCGGTTACGCTAGATAAACGACGGCCTGGTGTAGTTGGTTTGTATAATTTAACTGCCATATATATTAACTTGGTTCTACAATATCAATTTTCTTGCTTTCAGGTGTTAATGTGATCATTGCCTTTTTAAAACCGCTGCGCATTCCTTTGCTGCGACCAAACTGACGGCTTTTTCCACGAACTTGAATCATATTGATGTTAGCGATCTTTACACCATACATTTTTTCTACTGCTTGCTTAACTTCAATCTTGTTGAGTTTGCCATGAATAGTAAAAATGTATTGGTTAAAGCGACCTACGAATCCAGCTTTTTCGGAAACACGAGGAACAATTAAACCCTTGCTACCAAGACCACTATGAACAACATCCACCATTGCTTTTGGGGTTTGGTCATCCGAAGTCGCAGTTGGTGCAGCAGCTTTGTCAGCTACAGGAGCATCAACTACAGTTTCGCCAGTATTCTCTTTTTTAGAAAAAATTGCCATTTAATTAGTTTAGTATAGAGGGATAATTATTCTTGATCTTCTTTTTTAGTTGCAGGTTTAGCTTCTGCCTTAGCTGGAGCTTTTTCTGCCTTTGCTTCTACTTCTTTCTTTGCAGATGGCTTAGCCTTTGCTACTTTTGCAGTTTCTTTTAAGTAAGTCTTTTCGATTACTTGTAAGCTATCTTTAGTTACCAACATTGCGTCAGCCTTTAATATATCGGTGATGTTCAAGCTTGTTGCAAATGCAGTGTTAATTTCTTGTAAGTTGCGAGAAGCGCGAATTAAGTTGTCATCTTTTTTAGGAAGAACCATCATTTGCTTGTTACCCAAAGTTGGTAATTTAGCATGAAAGGCCTGCATAACTTTGATGAATTCTTTTGTCTTAGGAGCTTGTAGATTGATTCCATCAATAATGATGAATTTTCCGTCGCGAGCTTTGTCAGACAAAGACATGAATAATGCTTTAGTCTTAGCTTTCTTGTTGATCTTTACACTCCAGTTACGATCAGAAGTTGGACCAAAGGTGACTCCACCGTGGCGCCAGATAGGGCTACGAGTAGAACCAACGCGAGCGCGTCCAGTTCCCTTTTGCTTCCAAGGCTTTTTACCGCCACCACTAACTTCGCCGCGAGTTTTGGTGTTAGCCAAACCCTTACGAGCATTGTTAGCTTGCGCACGGACGCTTTCGGCCATTAGATGCAAAGATGGCTTAACGTCAAAGATTTGATCGCTAACTTCCATTTCGCCAACGGCTTCGGCATTTTGATTGTAAACTTGAATTTTCATAGACTATTTCTTCTTTTTAGGATCTTCGACAACAGCGACGAATAATGGTTTAGTCACACCAGTAGTAGAAATGCGAATCATTCCATTACGAGTTCCTGGGACTGCACCTTTAATCAAAATTAAATTCTTTTCAGCGTCAACATCAACAACTTGTAAATTTTTAACAGTTACGTTTTGAGTTCCCATATGACCGGACATGCGATGACCCTTGTTAACATGTTGAGGATATCGTTGACCGATAGAACCAACACTACGAGGTCGGTTATGACCATGACTCATTGGAAAACCGTGAAAACCATGACGCTTCATAGCACCAGCAAAACCACGGCCTTTCATTACACCAATTACATCTACCATTTCGCCAATTTCGAATTGAGCAACTTCCACCTTTTGGCCAACTGTAAAGTCTTGTGGATTTTCTACACGAAATTCTACAAACTTTCCAAAGTTACCTAAATCTTTTTGGTGGCCTGCTTTTGCTTTGTTTGCGTTCTTGCTTCCAGCAATACGAGAGTTAACACCAACTTGAACAGCATTGTAGCCGTCTTTAGAATCAGCGGTCTTAACTTGAGTTACGATCATTTCTGGAGCTTGAACAACAGTAGCAGGAATAACCTCGCCATTTTCTGCGAAGTAGGTTGTCATATTTAACTTTTTACCAACAATGAATTTCATACGGTTTTGATTGGTCTTGTCAGGTATGAGTATTTGTTACTGAAACAGTCTGCGAGCGCCAGCTTGCGAAGCAAGCGAGAGCGCTGTTGAAGAAACAAATACTCATACCTCCAAGACTTCAAGTCTTATTAAATAAAAAAATGTGGCTAATCACCACATAAAAACAATTCATCTATTTATTGTCGCAGGCGACAAAACGATGCTTTGCTTGTATTTGGCGAATAGTTATCTAAGCTTAGTAGCTGTTTGGGCTGAAAAAAGTTTAGAACAAATTCACACTATCTTTAACTCATTTTAATCTCTACGTCTACTCCAGCTGGTAAAGCGAGGTTAGTAAGAGAATCGATGGTTTTTGGGGTCGGATCGAGAATGTCGATCATGCGCTTATGAGTGCGCATTTCAAACTGTTCTCGGCTATCTTTATGTACAAAAGTCGAACGAAGCACTGTGTACTTTCGCTTTGCGGTCGGCAAAGGCACTGGTCCAGAAACACTGGCTCCAGTTCTCTTGGCGGTATCAACGATTTGCTTAGCACTCTGATCGATTAACTTATGATCATATGCGCGAATCTTGATGCGAATTTTTGGCTTGTGTTCGGCCTTTTCCATAAAATAGATTGACAATATGCTGTTTTTGGCTTATTTATAAAAGATTTTAGCCACTATTCAGCAATTAAAAGCACTAGCTTTATTGCTAGTAGAACTTAATCAAAATTTTATCCCATATTTAGCAGAGTGTCAAGTTTTTATTGGGGAAAATATGAGATATTGATGGATATTGACAAAATCTTAGATTTATGGTAAAATAAGTTGGTTTTTATGTCTAAGTTATGGAGGAATTATGAAACCAACTATTTACCAGGTAGGCGCTCCAACCAGTGAAGTTAGGCGTCTTGAGAATTTGGAGTGGCCAAATGAAGTTAGCAAAAGTATCCTCGAAGCACTTCATGCTGGAATCCCAATCACTTCCCTACTCGATGCAGGAGCCGGCCCAGGAACACAAATGGCGGAACTGTGTTATAAACTCGATATTGAGTACAGAGCATTTGACAATGGCAAAATGTCGACCCCAGTCGGCGACGTTTATATGGCTGACATTCTTAAAAGGAATCTGTGGGATAAAGGCCTTCTAGGCTCTTCGGTTGTTGCCGACGTATTGACCGTTGGACTAGACTCATTTGGTGACCGTAATTACGATCTGCGCGATAACAGTCTTCCTGATATTGTCCACATGCGGTTCGTACTTATGCACTTGCCAGCTTGTGAATGGGCTATGGCAATTATGAATATGCTCATGCTAGCACAGAAACGATTAATTTTGATGGAATACGATTGGCGAACTGTTAAAAGTTCATCGCACCCCACATTAATCGAAGAAAGTGTAAAAACTTTTGAACGATTTGCCAAGTTGGTAAATCTCAACCTCTACGCCGGCCGGAATCTAACAAACGAGGCAAATGGATTTGGTTACCCTGTAACTGAATGCGTATATTCCAGAGCTGAAGGTCATTATGCGCAAGAGCTGGCCTCTAAACTCCCGACAGGAATCGAGACGGCGAGGAAAATTGGCGAGATCGATCTGGCAAATGAGCTGCAAAATATAATGGATACTATCCTAGGATATGGAAATGGGTTAACACTCGTTCCAGCAGAAATTCACGCCGTTGTGATCGATACATCAAAGGAACGCATTCGACGCGTTTAAATTATGGTGAATATTCACCACTCCGGAACTAAACGTTCCGGAGTTTTTTATTTTCCAAAAAAAAGAAGCAATTACTTGCTTCTTAGATGCTAGCTATGATTAACCATAGCTTTTAGAACTTCGACTGAATTAACTTGTGTAGGAATAGCAATCTCTACACGCTTATCACTATCTCCCCCACCATCCAAAACTGGATCAATCGGTGGTTCACTTATAACTAAACAATACTGCAAGTCGTGTGGATTTCCATTAATCTCTTCAGCATCGAGATGAATTTCAAAGCCCAGCGCCTCTTCTAAAGATTCAAGATATGTTTGCAAGACTTTAAAATCTGCTGCGGATAACTTTTCTAAAATAATTTCCAGATTGCGATTAGTGATGGTTATGCGGTCAACACCAAAACGAAACAATCGTAGCAAATTATTATCGGACAGTTCTTCTAGCTGTTGTAATATTTGAATGACGATTAACGTAATCGGAATGGAGCTACGTAGCATCCGCTGTATTGTATCGACACTCTTCCACTGAACTCTTCTCATATAATGTTCAATTTCCTCCATTTTAAACTTAGACCCATTTTATCTAATCAAGTATTCTTCGTCAAAGAAAAAAGCGCTACCTCGATAGCACTTTTTTTAAAATAATTTTATAAACTACACTCTTGGTATAAAGTTCGAGTGTCCGGATTCGTCATAGTTTGACCTGTGACCTTTGCGTTATAAACGGAACATGTATCTGTTGCAGGGATCCAGAACGTAGTTACTATGACATCTGAAGACACTGCTGATGCAGAACCAGAAGTAGTTGGCTTAATTGACCAGCTTCCACCAGTTTGAGATTTAATTGCCCAACTCCTACCAATATTAAAGTTTGCTGATGAAGGTGTGCCTTGAATATCTGCAAACGGACCGACATGGTAATAACGTGATGTCCAAAAAAAACCGACCAATGCACCAATGACTAGCATCAGTACTATTAGCATCATATTTTGTTGATTTTTTATCATTATAATTTAACAGTTAATTAATACCTTAAGTATGAGGCTTTTAAAAAAATCTGCCAAACGAGTTATCCCCAAACAAAAAACTCCCCCCATATAAGAAGGGAGTTTTTTTATATTTTTAATTACCAGTTCCACCTGGGGTACTTGACCAATTCTCAGTCCAGTAATCACGACCATTGACCCGGCGGTGACATCTCATGTCTTCGCCCAGAGTCCCTGCGGCGCCACTACTATCAAAATAACATAGATCTCCTGGTCGATGACCAGCCGACCCTTGTAAATTAGCAGAAGACGGTGTCCCCTGCAAACCAGCTAATGGTCCTGCTCCATAATTACGAGCAGTAAAAGCCCAACCAATGAAGATGCCGATTGCGATCATTCCAACACCAATCAGGAGATCTTTTTGTTTCTTTTCCATTTTATTTTAAACAATTAATTATTACTTTAAGTATGAGTTTATTTATAAAATAGTGCAAACAAGTTATCCACAAACAAAAACTCCCCCACCTCGGAGGAGTTTTTAAATTTTACTTAGTAATCTTTACAACAACACCAGCACCAACGGTTCGGCCACCTTCACGGATCGCGAACTTACCTTTTTCTTCCAAAGCAATTGGAGTAATAAGCTTAATGTTGATGTTTACAGTATCACCAGGCATAACCATTTCTTGGCCTTCTGGCAAGATAACTTCACCGGTTACGTCAGTTGTACGTACGTAGAACTGTGGCTTATAACCCTTGAAGAAAGGAGTGTGGCGTCCGCCTTCTTCTTTGTTCAAGATATAAACTTCAGCTTCGAACTCAGTGTGAGGAGTAATAGAACCAGTCTTAGCCAAAACTTGGCCGCGTTCTACTTCTTCCTTCTTAACACCGCGAAGTAATAGACCAGCGTTGTCACCAGCCATACCCTTGTCCAACTGCTTGTTGAACATTTCGATACCAGTTACAACAGTCTTAGAAGTTGGTTTGATACCAACGATTTCGACTTCTTCGTTGATGTTGATCATACCGCGTTCGATACGACCAGTAACTACAGTACCACGACCTTCGATTGTGAAGATGTCTTCGATAGGCATCAAGAAAGGTTGGTCAGTAGCACGAGATGGATCAGGGATGAAAGTATCCAAAGCTTCTACAAGCTTTAAGATAGATGGTTCACCCATATCAGATGTGTCGCCTTCCAAAGCTTTTAATGCACTACCACGGATGATAGGTGTGTCTTTGCCTGGGAATTCGTACTTGTTAAGCAAGTCGCGGATTTCTTCTTCTACTAAATCCAAAAGTTCTGGATCAGAAACCATGTCGCACTTGTTCATGTAAACTACGATGTGAGGTACACCTACCTGACGAGCGAGCAAGATGTGTTCGCGAGTCTGAGGCATAGGACCATCAGTAGCAGATACTACAAGAATAGCACCGTCCATTTGAGCAGCACCGGTAATCATGTTCTTGATGTAGTCGGCGTGACCAGGACAGTCTACGTGAGCGTAGTGACGAGTTGCAGATTCATATTCTGCGTGAGAGGTATTAATTGTAATACCACGAGCTTTTTCTTCTGGAGCGTTGTCGATGCTAGCGTAATCGCGAGCTTTAGCGCCACCAGTTTTAGCTAACACAGTTGTGATAGCTGCAGTCAAAGTGGTCTTACCATGGTCTACGTGACCGATAGTACCAACGTTGACGTGAGTCTTAGAACGATCAAATTGCTCTGCCATTTGATACCTTTCTGTTCTATAAATTCGGTTCTAGCCCCGAGATACCCTCTCTACTTCCCCTTATCATCCTGATCGGGACTGGCTAGCTAAAGCGGGCTAAAGCTGGCGATTCGGGAAAGAAGGGAGGGTTTCTCTTTTTTTCGCAAGGAATCCAGGTGACGAGAAAAGAGATTTATAGTTTTTTAATGATTTTAAAATTGGCGACGGAGACGCGCGCCAATCACAATGTATTGTAAGTGGTTTTGGGTGAGTTTGTCAAGGGTTTGACAGCAATAGAAAAGTTGCTTACAATATTGAGTCAATACAGGAGGACATATGAATATAACATTTAGACCAGTTTACAAAATTATTGTGCTGATGATCTTGATGCTTTTTGTCGGTTCGGCCACTGGTTGCAAATCGGATGCCAAAATTGCTGAAGCTAAGGTGGAAAAGGAAATAGAAAGGGAACAAAAGTTAACCCAGCTTAAAACGTACTCAGACGAAACTTGGACAGTAAAGCAAATTAATTTGCAAAACGATTCTTCTATAACAAATGATAATACATACGCTGTGATTATCGAAAACCCGAAGGGCGAGCGTAGGTATCTCAAGGCTGTAGAATCAAACCGTAGAGACTATGGCAAATTACAAAGTTGGATGCTGGCCCACGATGACCAATTAAAATTTGCCATTAATGAATCAGTTTCTGTATTTAATTCTGAAGGTGACTTGCCCTATCTAATACTCGTGGAGAGAAATGGTAAAGTTATGACTCCTCATTAACGAGGAGTTTTTTATTGACTAACTTCTTTAAAATCTATACAATTCAAAACCTAAGATAAACTCTTAGATAAAAATATAAGGAGGTGTAATATGAATTACCCAATATTCAAACAGCGATGGGTTAAAACCTTGCCTGATGGCAAAGTTGCAGAAGTGTACTCTATACACCTCACCCCAGAATCAGCAATTGAATTTATCGAACAGCAAAGACTCCAGCCAACATACCCAGAATATATAGCTACTGGTCATCCCGTGCCAGATATGGTCAACGAAGAAATTTTTAATTACTTAACTACGGCCAAAAATTGGTGGACAGAAGAAGAACATTAAGTAAATCAGAATTAACAAAACGCACCCGTTTGGATGCGTTTTTATTTTATATGTCGTCAAAGTTGGGTTTGATTTCTTCGTCCGCTTCTGTTTCGACTAAAGGTTGAGCTAATGGCATACCAAAACTTGGATCCATTACTTCTTCTCGCAAGTCATATTGAGGTGGCTCTTGTCGGCCGTAGGGTTGGTTGATAAACAAATCTTTGGCGCGTTTAGAAAGAATATTTTTTATCGGCGTCGGCATGATTACCGAATGAGGTGCTGTGTTAGGTACATCATCTGCAATAGTTTCTAGATTAATGTTTGTAGTGTCCACGATATCGGTGAGCTGGGCTTCTAATATTTCACGGTTAATTTTTTCTGGGTCTGGACCAGTAGGAGTTGAACTTGCTACGCCAGTCAAAACCGTACCACCAGCCATGCGCTGATATTCAGCAAAGGACAAAAATACACCCTTCACTTTCCCATCTTCGCCAACAATCATTACTTTTCCATCTTGCCCTGCAAATTGTATTAAATCTTTAAGGTTCATATTTAATACTATAGTCGGCTCAGTCAATATTGGCAAATAAATATGGGTTAAGCTTGGGATACTTACAAATCGCTTTACAAATCCAAATAGATTATCTACAAAGTAAAGTCTAAATAAGGAGGAAAAATGGCAAAATATTTTGTTAGTGGTTTAATCACAACTGTTCGTTCTCAAGTTGGTGATGACAATAAAAAACATTTTGATCGATTTATAGATTACCCGCTTATCGTTTCGGAAGCTGATTATGCTGACTTTAGAAACGAGCTTGCGGAAAAACTAAACGCACACCCAACAGATCTTGAAGTCACTAATCTGAATGTTCTTTTCAAAACCTGACATTACAAAAACCGTCCCCATGTTAGAGACGGTTTTTTTATTTCTATTAAATTTACTGCATACCCTTACGAACGTTCATGCCCGCACGGGATTCAATAATATTTGCGGCAACATTCTTTGGAACTTCTTCATAGTGATCAAATTCCATGATGCTGGATGCCTGACCTTGAGTCATAGAACGCAACTGTGTTGCATAACCAAACATTTCGGCTAGCGGTACAAATGCAGTTACAACCTTGCGACCAGTAATATCTTCCATATCCTGAATCTTAGCGCGCTTAGAGTTTAAGTCACCGATTACATCACCCATGTTAAGTTCTGGCGTAGTAACAACAACTTTCATGACTGGTTCTAAGATAATAGGATCACCTTTCTTAACAGCTTCTTGTAAACATTTTGAAGCAGCAATTTTGAAGGCCATTTCGGAAGAGTCAACTTCGTGATAGCTACCGTCGTAAACAGCAGCACTAAAGTCTACTAATGGATAACCGGCAATAACACCGTTTGCGGCAGATTCCTGAATACCTTTATCAATTGGCTTGATGTATTCTTTTGGAATTACACCACCAACAATTTCGTCTTTAAATTCATAACCCTTACCTGCTTCGAGCGGTTCGACACGCAAGTAAACGTGACCATATTGACCGCGTCCACCAGACTGACGAATATACTTAACTTCGGCAGTAGCCATTTTCTTAAAGCTTTCTTTGTAAGCAACTTCTGGTTTACCGACGTTAGCCTCGACTTTGAATTCGCGCTTCATACGGTCTACCAAAATTTCTAAGTGCAATTCACCCATACCAGCAATAATTGTTTGCTGAGTTTCGTCGTTAGTAGAAACTTTAAAGGTTGGATCTTCTTCTGCAAGTTTTTGCATCGCAATACCCATTTTTTCTTGATCAGCTTTGGTCTTAGGTTCGATCGCCATGCTGATAACTGGTTCTGCGAATTTAATCTTTTCTAATTCGATTGGAGAAGATTCAGCACAAAGAGTATCAGCAGTGATAGTGTCTTTTGGACCTACCAACGCGCAGATGTCTCCAGCAAATACTTCTTTAACTTCGTCACGTTGATCAGCGCGCATACGTACGATACGACCAACGCGTTCTTTGTTACCGCTACGAGCGTTAAGTACGTAAGAACCGGCTTCCAATTTACCAGAGTAAACCCGGAAGAAAGCTAAACGTCCAACGAAAGGATCAGTTGCAATTTTAAATGCCAAAGCAGTAAATGGTTCGTCATCAGTTGGATGACGAAGTAGTTCTTCACCAGTTTTTGGGTTATGACCTTTAACTGGTTCTTTGTCGGTTGGAGATGGCAAGAAGTTAGCAACACCGTCTAATAATGTACGCACAATGATCCCGCGACCGTCACCACCGAATACTGGGAAGAATTCACCAGAGCGAGTAGCTTTGCGAATCGCTAGCAATAATTCTTCTTCGGTAAGTTCTTTACCTTCTAAATATTTTTCCATTAACTGATCGTCGAATTCAACAACTTTTTCAATCAATTCGTGGCGGTACTTTTCACACTTTTCTTTTAAGTCCGCTGGTACTTCACCGATGGTAAATTCTTTGTCAGTAAAATCTTTGTAGGTATAGGACTTCATTTGAACAAGGTCAACAACACCAACAATGTCTTTTTCAAATCCAATTGGAATTTGAACAGGAAAAGCATTCTTAGTTAAACGGTTGTGAATTGATTCAAGCGATTTAAAGAAGTCACCACCGGTTTGGTTGATTTTGTTAATGAAGCACATGCGTGGTACGCCGTACTTGTCGGCTTGGCGCCACACAGTTTCGGACTGAGGTTCTACACCCATTTTTCCGTCGAACACGGTAACTGCGCCGTCGAGTACGCGCAAAGAGCGCTCTACTTCTACGGTAAAGTCTACGTGACCTGGAGTGTCGATAATGTTAATTTTGTATTCTGGAAGTTCGTCCGCTAACTTAACGTACTGAGGCTTCCAATAACAAGTTACAGCCGCGGATGTAATTGTAATACCGCGTTCGCGTTCTTGTTCCATCCAGTCGGTCACAGTTTCACCTTCGTGAACCGCACCGATCTTGTGGATCATACCGGTGTTGTACAAGATACCTTCGGTAGTTGTAGTTTTACCAGCGTCGATGTGAGCGATAATCCCGATATTACGGGTCGCTTCTATTTGATAATCTCTGGGCATAATTTAATGGTTAATTTATAGTGTTTTTGGGTTTTTGTTCAATACTTGACAATTTTATAATTATATGATATAATGTAGTCAAACTGAGTTGGAGGAACTTTATGAAAGCTAAAAATGTTGTTGGAATAATTCTGATCATTCTTGGAATAATTACCATTCTGTTCGGCCTTATCGAAACAAACTGGTTGAGTATGTGGGAACTAGTTACACAAAGATTCGTTACCGGGTGGAAATTAATCCTTAGCATCATTATTGGTTGTATTCTTATACTGTCAGGTCGATATCTTCGACAGAGGTAAAAGAATTACAACAGTTTGGGATCCGCCTAGTTTTACTGGCGGATTTTTTATTTCCCTGTTCCCTACTTACGCTTCGCACCGAATCTTGCAAAGTGAGCGAAAGCTTTGTTGGCTTCGGCCATACGGTGAGTGTCTTCACGCTTCTTTACTGCAGCACCGGTCTTGTTAAATGCATCAACAACTTCCTGTGCTAACTTAGTAGCCATAGGCGCACCTTTGCGGGCGCGTGCGGCTGCGATCATCCATTTCATTCCAAGTGCAGTGCGGCGAGGTTCTTGAACTTCCATTGGTACCTGATAGTTAGAACCACCAATACGGCGACCTTTAATTTCCATAATTGGGCAAACATTTTTTAAAGCGATGTCAAAAATTTGACGAGCGTCGGTAACTTCGGCATCTTTGTTTGCCTTCATCTTTTCTTCAACAATATCTAATGCAGAATAAAAGATTTTTTGCGAAACAGTTTTCTTACCGCGTTCCATCAAATAGTTAATGAACTTAGCGTACTTTACACTGCTAAATTTTGGATCTGGTTCTGGAGTGTGTTTTTCGTAACTACGTGCTCTTCGTGGCATGTGAGTTTTTCCTTTCTATAATTTCTATGGCGCGAGCCATAAATAAATTTAAGCAGCGGCAGATGGACGCTTGGTTCCATACTTACTGCGAGAGCGTTTTCGACCGTCAACGCCTAAAGTGTCGAGCTTACCTCGAACAATGTGATAACGAACACCAGGTAAATCTTTTACACGACCACCACGGATCATGACTACACTGTGTTCCTGCAAGTTATGACCAACTCCTGGAATGTAAGCAAGAACTTCCATACCGTTAGTTAATTTAACTTTTGCAATCTTACGTAAAGCCGAGTTTGGCTTTTTTGGTGTAGAAGTATACACCTTGAGACATACACCACGCATAAATGGCGCGCCAGTTTTGATGAACAAAGTTTTGTTCTTGATCAAGTTTTGGCGACGCTGTAATGCCGGTGATGCACTTTTCGTGGTAAGAGGCTTACGCGCCTTACGCACCAATTGGTTAATTGTTGGCATCTATTGATGACCTTTCTTTAATTGCTGGGGGCACTCGCGCTGCGCATGTTACGCCGCGCGCCCAATTAATTTACAAAATAAAAACAGGCATAGAGCCAGTCTCTATAGTTCGCTATTTTGGTACTCTGACGAAGCCTGTGCCAGTTGTTTCCCAATTTAGCGGCAAATGTGCCAGTAATTCCTTAAGTTAGGGGCTTCTAATGAATTGTGTTCAGATTATATCAATAATTGTATATTTGGTCAAATATTGACAGGGCACGATAAAAAATGACAGAATCTAATTTCAAAGGAGGAAAATATGTCACAACTACTAAGTCTGGACGATCCAGAAGTAATTAAGGTAAAAAGAATTTTTGAAGCAAATAAAATTAGCTACAACAGAGGTGATCATAAAGGAGTTTTGACCTTTGATGAATTATTCACTTTATTCTCAGATCCCGCTAACACTTTTGCCAAAATTGGTAAACTCGATAAAACATGTAAACAAAATATGAGTGTTAAGTACGCTACGTATTTTGCTCCCTTGTTCCCGATAGATTTAGAAACGGGAATGGGACGGAGAAAAGCTGCCAGACAACTAAGATGGCAAAATAATTTCCACCCCGAAAGCCCTGCAGGATTATTAGCTAACTTGATTAAGGAAAAGCAGATACAGCTTAATGTAAATGGGATATCCCAAGCTTCTGGACCCGCTAAACCAATGTGGCACTATGTCAAGATTAATGACAATCTCATCTTTGTCGCCATATGTAAACAGTCTACCCCTCAACCGCACACCATTAGAAAGTATTTTAGATTCTCTCTAAGTAATAAGACTTTAGCAAAGGTTGAATTCGTTTGCTTTATCACCATGTGTTCGTCAGGTCCAGACGTATATATTCTTTCGAAAAAAGATTTCAGTCATCACAACAGTCGTAGCAATGTTTACTACATTCCTGACCCAGAAAGTCCGAAAATCGGTTATGGGGCCAACCCTATAATTAATTGGGGGTTCCATAAAAATAACTGGGCACTATTAGACCAAAACGCGAAATAACTTCGCGTTTTTTATTTTGATATTTTAACAGCTTTTCACCTATTTTCAGCCTTTTTATAGCCTATTGACAAAAACTGTATTATATGCTATAATTAGCAATTAAATCTTATAGCGGCTGTTTAGTTATCTAGCCAGTCGCTTAGATCTAACGCTTGTACATTTACAAAAAGCAGAGATTGTCTCGCTAATTAAGTCCCCCAGCAAAAACCGTAACATATTTATTTAGTACGAACTTTTACTGAGGGCTTAAACTAGCGAGGCAACTCGTGAAATTTTTTGGCACCGGCCCCAGGCCACTGTCAATTCGTTACTCACTTCAGAATATAGGAGATAAAAAAGTGAAAATACCTTTCGAAATTTGTATTAAAGCGAGCGAATTCTTTAACCACATGGCAATCGGTCTCAAGGGCAAGTTTTGCCCATTCGACGATGGTCAACATTGGCCCGAGCTCACGATCAGCCACACAAAAGACGGCAAGATCGAAATTTCAAACGATCGAAACGGCCTAATAACGATGAACCAGGATGATACACTCAACGTGAATCAGAAAGGACACATCGGCTTAATCTTCGGACCAGCCCGCTTCGGTAAAAATCGCGTTAAGGCAGCAATCGCAGCAACCTCACTACTCAGCCGGGATGTTGAATTCAATAATACCGATGTGTTCATCCCTATGAATGGACACTATGTAATCGTGTTTGACGCTAACAAGCCTGACGGTCAGCATGAGCAAAGAATCAACGAAGTCGGCACAGTCGTCCAAGGACACGACGCTGTAATTCTCTTCGACCGAAACGACAACCCGGTTAAGGCTTGGCTTCGGAACGACGCGCAAACCACACTCGCCTTTTTGGCCAGCTGTGCAAAACGCAAACCGTCAGGAGCGATGCAAATCTTCTTTGACCGCGGCCTCGAAGCATTCAATGCTACCGTAGCGGCGAATGCGCTCAAGAGCCAGCGTAATACAGAGCTGGAAGCGCTGACCAAGAAGCTCGAAGTCAACAAACCAGTCAAGGTCATGGTCGGCAACAAAAAATTCGTCGTCAGTTGGCGCAAAGTCAACCGCGGCGAAATGGTCAGCGCAAAACGAGCTGATCTCAGAACCCTGTACGATACGGGTGTTCTCCACGAGATCGTCGCCCAGGTTTCGACTCATTAATTTCACACTGCTTTTTTGTAAATATGCCCCGACGTTTGTAATGAACGTCGGGCTTTTTTTATTTCAAAATTTTTAAAAACTGATTCCGAATAGTCTAAAAAATAAGGTAACGACTGGAGATAAAATTTTATCCAATATCCCTAAAAATAAGAAAATTACCACAATCATGAATCCATAGCGCTCCATTTCGAGCAGTTTGTACATAATATTATACGGCAGCATCGAAGCCAAAAGTTTACTGCCATCCAACGGCGGGATAGGTAGAATATTAAATACAGCTAACACTAAATTTATTTTCACAGCGTACAACCAAATATCCGCCACCACACCAGAAACCAATCCAAATTTAACTGGTAATATAAAAAGAACGGCCAATACCAAATTACTTAGTGGTCCAGCCAAGGATACCAAGGCCATCCCCCATCGTTTAGGATGAAGATTATTAAAATTAACAGGTACAGGCTTAGCTGCTCCAAATACAATCGGACTACCAACCGCTAGTAATAATCCGGGTAACAAAATAGAACCAAACGGATCAATATGCGGAATTGGATTGAGGGTTATTCGGCCTTCGTCACGGGCAGTGCTATCCCCTAACTTTTCGGCCATTAATCCATGACTAACTTCGTGCACAATTGCAGAGAACAATAATATAACTAATGTAATTAAGATTTCCATACTGATATTTTAGCATAAATAAAAAAGCCTTGAATGTTCAAGGCTTATCATCAAAGTCCAAACCAAGATCACCTTGGTTAACTTCTTTGGAAATAAATACCATAATTTGTTCGTATGTTCCAAGCTTTGCATCTAGCTTAGTAATAACTTCACGAGAGTCATTTTCAATTAGAGCTTGATCTTTCTTGGAAAAACTTAGAGTCAGTGGTTTTAAATAAACATTGCCCGAAAAAATTACACCTGGACAGAACTTAACTTTACCAGATAAAACAACTGTTTCGATTACATTGTTTGGTTCTGTTAATTTGGTGTATTCAATCTTGACGTCGCCAGCTTGCAAAGTAGTAATAGTTGTATCGCCGTCTACAAACCAATGGTCAAGAACTTTCAAATTTTTACTTACATCACTGAATATAAGATCAGGTGTAACCTGACCAGCCAATTTGATTCTTTGGGTTTGTAAAGAAAAAAAATCAATGACTGTGTAAAATAACAGACCCAATAATAAAGTTATCGCCAAGAGCAATGCGTAATCGTAGACATCAAACGAAGCAAAATTCATAATACCTCCTGTACTTTGGAGTATTATAGATAAAAACCTTCGTTTAGTCAAGAATAAGACCGGACTCTTGCCAAATTTCTAATAAAAGTGTATACTAGCTAAGTATCTAATTTAACTATCAAATTTATGCCAAGAATGTGCACCATTTGCGGCAAGACTTACTCCAAAACTGTTAAGCGTTCCCACAGTATGCGTGGCTCAATCGTTCGATTGAAGTCCAATCTACAATGGACTCGCAACGAAGACAATAACCGAGTTAAGGCTTGTACCCGCTGTATCAAAGCAAAGACTAAAAAACTAACTAAAGTCGCTGCTTAAAAAAACCGCTCTATAACAGAGGCGGTTTTTTGTTTTACTTTATTTATTGAGTTGTTGAATTTCCTTGGTCAATTTAGTAGCGATATACACCCAGATTATATATGGCACCAAAAGTAGCGCAGCAAAGTGAGAAGTTATAAACATGATGATAGCCGCAACAATTGTAGTGGCGTTTAAATACTGCATCCACTTGATGGATTTTTTAAAATTATGTTCCACAAAAAAAGCTTTGTTCCAGTAGGCGTTAAGATAAGCATTAACTAACATTATCGCACCCACAACATACTGCCAAACCCCAAAGGCTGGGACATTCCAAAACCACAACATTGCAAAGCCTGTTAATAGATATAATATAGTCCAAATCTGCCCAATCATCTGACCCGTTGGTGTCCACTTTGGTTTGTGCAAATGTGAATACCAACCGTGCAGACCGCGCTTTGTAAAGCGGCTGCCTTTGTAAGCAGTAAAAGCAATGATCGCAGGAATAATAAGAAAATTAAATTTCATATGTTTTGTTTAATTCTGGGTCAATAAATTTTAAACCTAATTTTTCGCACCACATTTTAGAGAATCGGTAGAACGCTCCCCCACCATCGGTGATGAAACCATCGTGAATTGGAAAATTAATTTGTGCTTTAATGCCTGCTAAGTAATCTAAAGTTTCGCTGACCTTGCTCCACGGCGCGGCGATCGGAATTAAAAGAACTTCCACAGTTTTTGGCGGGGTAAATAACATATCACCTGGATGAAAAATTTTATCGTTTATTAAATAGCCGGTGTTTTGAAACTTTGGTAAATCTGGGTGCATAATGGCGTGTTCGTTGCCATAGGCTTCGAGGGTAAAGGTGCCGATTGTGGTTGTAGCGCCCGCCTCGACAACTTCGCAAGCAATATTATTCTTGTCTAATTCAGCCTTAACTTCGGTGTTAGTAATAATGCGTGGATTATTCTTTAACAATGGTTGCAATTTTTCCATATCAACATGGTCTTGATGAACGTGGGTAATGATAATTGCGTCCACTGTCAAATCAGGAATATTACTATAGACCCCTGGATCAAATAAAATTTTTGTTTGGCCATCGTAGAGCAATATGCACGAATGGCCATATTTAGTTATTTGCATGATTGACAATTTTTAAAAAATATCGTAAGATTTTATATTACTTGAAGGAGGAAAATATGAGCAAAGTTCTTAGAGCTGGGAAATGTTACTGTGACTGTCATCGCCCTGGATCACGCACAATGCATATGGTCGCCTGCTGTCATACATGTGAGTTCTGCGGCGAAGATGAAATTACTACGATACATTCGCATAAAATTGTCTGTGAGCGTAACCCAAAAAACGGTGGCACACCAATAACCGTCGAGGAAAAATATCGAAACATAGCCCTGAGAAAAAAATACTTAGGCTAAACCGCTAATACAGCGGTTTTTTATTTATCCAGATCTACCAACTTCCTCCACCTCCGCCGCCTCCACCTCCGCCAACGCCGCCCCCACCAAAACCACTTCCTCCGCTAGCTGCGGTGTTCATAGAAGTCACAGCAGATTGCATAGAGCTAGAAAAGTCGCCGATTGAGCTGGATAGTAAAGCCACATTAAACGCAGCGCCAGTAGAATCATTATACCAAGTTGGCTGTTGATTATAAATTCCTTCAAATTGCTTTGCCCATTCTTTTTCTACCCCTAACGCTACGGCGTAAGGCAACAAAGCCTCAAACTGTTCTGGTTTTTTGTCCGGTGCATTGGCAAACGCCAAGCGATCTTTTTCCGCAACTCCAAGATATAATTTTAAACCTAAAATGTATTCGCGCATCTCGGCTCCTTTTTGAGTACGAGCTGGCATTATCAAACCAAAGATAGCAATTATCACACCAGAAGCAATAGCGCTAACAACACCTAAAACATCAAACCATTGATACAAAAAAACGGAAAGACCAAACCCTACCAACATAGCTGCCGCAGCATTTAAATTTCTAATTGTAAAAGGATTATACTTATAATAACCCTCGCGTTTTAAAGCCTTGAATACATCATTAGGCATCTCACGCAAAATATCACCAAAGCCAAGATTAGTTTTCAAATGTGATAAGTTAACCTCAATTAAATTTTTTCCTGTACTGTCAAATTTTAATTCAGATTTGGATGGTGCAAATATATTCTTAGTCAACAAATCACTTAATTCTTCAAAAACAAACAAACCTGTTAGTAATTGTTTGGTTTGCACTGGCAACTTATCATCTGGCTCTTTAAGTTTAATCAATTTATAATCCGAACCTTTAAAAAATAATAATTTTTTGGTTTCTATTTTTTCGATTTTAATATAACCCTGAACGGCCAAGTAAATTAATTCCGCCGAAAAATCACGGTTATCTAATTTACCATCAACCAACGTTCCTATGTATAAAGGAGTCAAACCGGTTGGTGGTTCAAATTGTGCCACAATTGTGCCGCGACCTTTGCCGTCTTTGCCAAACTTTCGCCACACAAAAAACATAATAATAAAAACGACGACAGGCAAAGCTACAATGCCGTTATCCTTAATAAAGTCTAAAACTTTTTGTTGAGTGGTTGGTTTGGTGATTGTGCCTGCAGGCATACCAATCACGATGGTAAACCCTTCATTTTGCTTTAGAACATTATCATAATTAAATTGAGGCTGAGCGGCGATAGAAGCTGTCTTAAGACAATTTGTGCTATTACTTCCTTTTGAACCGACGTAACATTCCACTTGTATTGCTGCTGCTGGTAAATTAACTAACACAGAACTCTTCAAAATTGGCACTGTCCAATCAGTGCCGATTGCGTTCCAGTATAACTCATCGTGATCGGGGAAAAAATTAATGGCTCGAGAAACTGAGTAATTAATGTCGTAAGTGTGCTTGCCGATAATAGTCTGATTAGGGTCGCCAATCTTTATGGAAAACTTTCCGTCATTTCTTGTTTTGGTAAATCCAGCCGGAGTACCACTGCTAGCGGTTACAGAAATGTCTGAAATTCGTAAGTTAAATTTCCCATAAGAATTATCATATTGATAAGGGATATCTCGAAAAATTCCGTGATGATCTCTGTCTGCAAAATCATATTCGATATGCTCCTTAATATAAATTTGACCATTTGCTTGCACGTCGATAACCACTTGGTAATTATCAATGTGTTCTACTTTAGAAAAGTCTTGCTTAAAGGGTTGCTGAGCCAAAACCGTAGTGGTGGTCGATCCAAAAAATCCTAAACCAGCTAAGACAATTAAACTAAAAATTAAAGATTTAAATGCTTTCATAAATTAAAATTTACAAACGACCTGCGAATTGACCAACAGCAATTCCCACCACGATTGCTATACCACCCATAACCAAAGTGAAAATGCCGTCGCGCCATGCCCGAATATGGAATAGTTTGGCATTAAACACGCCCAATAAGAACAGTGAAACCAAAGTTAATCCAATTGACGCAATAACTGCTGCTCTGGACGCAGAATAAAAAAATGGTGCTAAAGGAATAAGTCCTGCCAACAAGTATGAAGCAAACATTACAATCGCAGCTGTAAGTGATTTAGTTACGGAGACTTCGCGTTGGGCTTCGTACTCTTGAACAGATTGTTCCGATAATAAACTACCAACTGCCATCGAAAATGCTTCGACTGAGATCAATACCATCCCAGTAATAATAATTTCTTTTTGATCAAGTCCAGCAATAGCAACACCAGCGAGCAAGCCGACTGTCGAAACCAAACTATCCTCTACTCCAAAAGTAAAGTTACGAACAAACACTCCGTATTTTTTATTTGTATTCATTAGTTTCCTGTACTCCCAAACCGACCATCGCCTCGCTCGGTATCATCAAGCGAATCAACAAAAACTGGTTGGGGTAAAATAATTTTTTCTATAATAAATTGCGCGATGCGGTCGCCGGGTTTTACTTCAAAATCGGCACTACCGTGATTGGCTAAAACAATTAGAAGTTCTCCCCTGTAATCAGGATCTATAACGCCGGCTAAAGTATCAATGCCGAACTTTGCTGCCAAGCCAGAACGTGGCGCAACGCGACCATAGTATCCTTCTGGAATTGCGACAGCAATGCCTGTACTGGCTATAGAAAAACCTTGCGCTGGAATAGTCAGGGCGCTAGATGCATACAAATCCAAACCAACGGATTTACTGCTACCCCGCGTCGGCAAAACAGCCTGATCATTTAGTTTTTTAAAGGGTAGCTGTTCGTCCATATCTAGTCTAATTATAGCACTAAACTAAAACCGCCTGGCTTTTAGGCCAAACGGTAAATTATTAGAACTTTATTTAATTATCGCTTTTTAAACTTTGGGACAAACATTGGAACCCTCCGTTTATATGCACGATAGTCTTCTACAAATTTATCTTCAAGGATTCTTTCCTCCAGATTAGCCCAAAAAGATAAAACTATCATTAACCAAACCACGATAGATAACATTTGATATGAAGGGTTCCAAATAAAAAGAGATAAACCTAAAATAATGTCTGCCAGATACATTGGATGCCTAACTGCAGCATATCTACCTTCAGTTATTAGTTGATCAATATTCTGAGGGTGACTAAACACTCTAGGATGAACTTTAATAATACTAATATAGACATACGCCCAATTAAGCAAGGCTAAAATGAAAACTATCACAGCAAATTGATTTTGATCAAAAAAATAACCAACCGGCACGATCTGCCATAATATGAAGCCACCAACCAACACAGTCAACCACATCACCAATGGATGAAATAATTTATTTTTATTCATGAAAGAATTTAATTATTTATATTTTACACTAAATATCACTATTTGAGAATGGAACTTAATTTAAACCACAAAATAATTGTCTTCTACGGGCTTACCATCGGCATCTTCCACGCGGCGCATAATGTCTTCGAGGTCTTCGTCGGAGAAAAATTCGATGGTGATTTTTCCACCCCGACCTTGGCGCGAAACTTTAACCTGAGTACCAAACTTGCCCCGCAGTTTTGTTTCGATCGCCATAAGTTTTGGGTCTGGTACAGCAGAATCCACCACTTTGCGCTTGGCAAACTCACGTACCCGAGCCTCTACTTGGCGCACGCTCATGCCTTGGTCTAAAATTTGTTTATACATCAACAACTGTTTTTCGATATCAGGAAGAGTAAGAATGGCGCGACCATGACCTTCAAAAATTTTACCTTCAATAATACCACGCTGAATCTCAGCAGGTAGTTGCAGCAAGCGCATGGTATTGGCAACACCCGAACGCGACTTACCCACCTTAACAGCAACTTCAGCTTGGTTAAGCCCGAACTTTTGCATTAAGCGTTGGTAGGCCTGTGCTTCTTCGATTGAGTTTAACTCTTGGCGCTGAATGTTTTCGATCAAAGCAACTTCGAGCTTGGTTTGATCTTGCAAAGTTTTTTTAACAATTGCTGGAACTCTAGTTAAGCCAGCCAACTGCGACGCTCGAAAACGGCGCTCTCCTACTACTAATTCATAACCGGCTTCTGTCTCGGTAACTACCACAGGCTGAATCACGCCATGCTCTTTAATCGAATCCGCTAATTCTTGCAAAGCTTCTGGTTTAAAAACTTTGCGAGGCTGATACGGATTAGCAACAATTTTGGAAACTTCAATTTCTTGAATAGTACTATCGGTATACGAAACTTTTTCGGAAGGTTCTAAATTTATAGTTTCGTTACTTGCTTCGTCAAGATTAATTACATCTGGTGCCAGTGGTTCAGCAATGCTAGGAGTGGGATTATCAGAAACAAAATTATCGCTTGGAGCTATTGCGCTACCGAGCGATTCATCTTGATTTAAATTATTTGTAATGTTAGTTGGATAGATTGAATCCATAAGTTCTGTGGTGCCGGTGGTGGGAGTCGAACCCACACGCCCTTGCGGACAGTGGATTTTGAGTCCACCGCGTATGCCATTCCGCCACACCGGCATATAAATAATAACTTCCTAATTCTATCAAAAACTCTCTGCTTCCGCAAAGAGTATCTAGATAAGCTGACTAACAATTATCCCTATAATTAAGCCGGAAATAAGCGAAAAGATTACGTCTTTAGGGTAGTGATATCCAAGCACCACCCTTCCCAAACCAGTTAATGCAGCGATCACAAAAAATAATATCGCGAAAATTGGTTGTGAAATTAGCATGGCACCGCTTGCCGCTGCGATTGATATTACATGACTGGAAGGAAATGAATTAGTCGATTTTGTTTCAAAAGACAAAAACATAGAAGTCAGCGGCTGAAAATCAAATGCCTGATATGGTCGCGACGTTGGAAAGAAAAAAGATAAAATTGGTTTTAAAATTAATCGCGCAATTATAAACGCAACAGCGATGCGGGTAATTAATTTGGCATCAGCTGCATATGAAGCAAAGTAAACAATTACCGGCAATATAAACAGCCATGAGTAGTTACTCCAAAACTGCCACCAACGTTTAAATTGCGGATTGGTTTGCAGACGGTGCTGCCATTGAAGATAATCTTCTTGAAAAGCTAGTTTCATTTACGAGAAAAGTAAACTGCCAAAATAATAAGTGCGAGAGCCAAGCGATACCAGGTAAACAATACGTATGAACGATTAACAATATACTTCATCAAAAATTTAATTGAAAGAAAACCGAATACTGCGGCAGAAATAAATCCTATCAGCAGTTCTATGCGACCACCTCCATAATTAATTATATCTGGTAATTTAAGTAAACCTGCGCCTAAAATAATCGGTACAGACATTAAAAAACTAAATTTCGCTGCATCTTCACGAGTAAAACCTTGGAGTAGTCCAGCAGTAATTGTTGCCCCGCTTCGCGACACACCTGGTATAATAGCCGCCGCCTGAGACAAGCCTAATACCAAAGCATTGGCCCAAGAGATGTGATTAAGGTTTTTTAATTTGGTTCCAATTCGATCTGCAAAATACAAAATAACACCCATCACGCTTAGAGTACCAGCAATTAATAATGGGTTGCGAAAAGCATGTTCAGCTTGAGATTCTAAAAGTTTACCAATAATGGCACCAGGAACCGAGGCCACAATAAGTAACCATGCCATCTTTTGATAAGTATTACTCTGCATGTCGCGAGTAGATTTTGATAAAGAATGAAAGAACCCGCGGATGATTAGCCAAATGTCATTATAAAAATACGCGACTACTGCGAGTAGTGTGCCCCAGTGAAGAGCCACGTCAAAAGCTAGACCAGGGTCATTCCAATTAAACAACCACGGCGTAATTACTAAATGCGCCGACGACGAGATAGGAAGAAACTCCCCTAGCCCTTGAACCATTCCTAATATAAATGCTTGAAATATTTCCATATTAATCTATTCCTGGGACTTGAAACTGCAATGCAAAGTCCTGCACTTCCTGTTTAATTTTTTCATGCGCAATGGTGTCTTCTGGGTTTTGCAAAACATGAATTATCCAGTTCGCTATTTTAATCATATCATCTTCTTTAGCACCTCGTGTGGTAATCGCTGGTGTACCGAGACGAATTCCGCTTGGATCGAGTGGTCCACGCGGATCATCTGGTAACACGTTTTTGTTTGTCGTAATTCCAACTGTGTCGAGCAAGTCTTGGGCAACTTTTCCGGTTAGATTGAACGATGCCATAGTGTCGATTAACATCATGTGATTGCTAGTACCGCCAGTGATTAATTTTACGCCGCCTGACACTGCATCGCTGGTCAAAAATCGATTAGCCATCGCCTGCGCATTTAACAGCACTTGATGAGCGTAAGTTTTAAATTCTGGTTGAAGAGCTTCACCAAATGCAACCGCTTTTGCAGCGATGTTATTCATATGCGGCCCGCCCTGCAATCCAGGAAATACGGCTTTGTCGATGCGCGAGGCAAATTCTTTGCGACACAATATCAACCCACCACGCGGGCCGCGCAAAGTTTTATGCGTTGTAGTAGTAATAATATCAAAACCGTCATCAAATGGATTACGAAGTTCTCCGGCAACAATTAAGCCAGCAATATGTGCTGCGTCCATCATTGTGATTGCACCCACTTCATCCGCGATAGATTTAAATTTTGCGTAATCTAATTCACGAGGATAAGAAGAAAATCCAGCTAATAAAATTTTCGGTTTTTCTTTAAGAGCTAGTTCGCGCAAGGCATCATAATCAATTTCGCCAGTTTCAATATTCTTCATTTTATAACGAACGAAGTTATAAAACTGCGCCGACTGTGTTACTGGATGACCGTGCGTTAAATGACCGCCATGAGAAAGATCCATCCCTAGCACAGTATCGTCTGGCTTTAATAACGCCAAATACACCGCCGCGTTTGCTGGCGCACCGCTAAGAGGTTGAACATTGGCGTGTTCTGCTTTAAATAATTGCTTGGCGCGTTCGATTGCTAAATTTTCAATTGCGTCAGTATTTGGCTGGCCACCATAGTAACGATTACCGGGATAGCCTTCGGAATACTTATTAGTAAAAACAGTGCCGAGTGCCTCGAGCACTACTGGTGACACATAATTTTCGGAAGGAATAAGATCGATTCCCTGCTGTTGACGCGCTATCTCTGCCTGTAAAATATCGTATACAGCCGGGTCAGATTGTTGTAATTCTGGATAATTCATACCTACTTATACTAGCAAAATAACTTGGCTTTACAAAGCTGTTTTTGGCTGATATAATCTAAGGTCGATAAAAATAGGAGGAAATATAATGAACAAAAAGTTACAAAATAAAGTAAAAAGGTTTCATGACTATGATCTGGTTCTTGCAGTAAGAAAGGCTGCTAACGCTATTACAAGTACGGTTTTTAATGGCTTGCGTGAATTCTACCAATCAACAAACCCTGTGTACGAAGTAAGATTTCATAATGCTAAAGGACGAGTCACTGTAGAAGAACTCATCGAAGAGTGTATTCTAAATAAAACCGATGTACTCATAGAAGTATCTGTGGTTCGCGATGGTCGAGATTGGGAAAAATTCAGAATTATATACAAAACTTTTACAGACACTGGCAATTTCTTCATGGCACATGAAGTAATAAAAGCCAACAAAAATCTTCCTTATAAAACGGTCTATAGAAAGCTGTTGAGCGCTAAACTTAACGAAATCTATAAACGGAAAATGCGAGACATTAAATGTCCGGAATAAACTAATGTAACCAGCTTTTAAGCTGGTTTTTTTATATTAAAAAATAAAACAAACTAAAGATAGCACCTAAAATGAATAATAGAATAAAACTACCGGTCAGCGCGAACACAACCATACCAATTACAGCGGCTAAAAATTTTCCTACTGATAGCATCTGTTCCATACCAACAATATAAGGCAAAATATGTGTGGTTTCGGCACGCTCGTAAGTCATGGCACTCATCGGGATTACAACTAAACTCTTTGCAGTACGCGAAATCGTATCCGTAATAAAAGCACCAAACGGACTCAACACGGGAATACGCGCCAACCAAGACAAAATATAAAAATAACCACCAATTTGTAAAACTCTTTTTTTGCCGTGCTTATCAGAATAAATTCCTATAAACAAAGCTAAGACTGTGGCGACTAAGGTTGCTACAGTAACCAATGCACCAATGTCCTGATAATTATCAATCAAAATGTAAATAAAAATCGGCCAAATAATCAACACTAATAACTCTTCGGCAAAACCAAAGTAACCGAAAAATTGTTTTGGATATTGTTTTAACAACTGCCAAGTATCATGGTACTTATACATATGAGGACTAAATACTTCTGGTGACCATAATAATGGAATTGCAGAACAGGCGTAAATAATTGATCCTATAATAAAGATCGAGTTGATTCCAAAAAATAAAGTTAAAAATCCGCCGATCATTGGACCTAAAATCTGTACGACATTCATAATGGCGTACATGAAGCTAAATTCTCGCGCCACTTGTTTGCCGTTAGCAAAGCGCGCCAACGTCGAATGCCATGCCGGCCAAAATAAAGATTTTTGAATGGCATATAACACCGGTGCAATATATAGTAGTTCCCTATTATACTGCGAGCCGATTAAGCAAACCCAAAATAAAATCTGAAACGGAATGCTAAAAAAAATACTATGAGCATAACCAAATCGACTGGCGATTTTAGCGCCAAATGGAATTAATATAATATACAGAGCGTAAACAGAAGCTGCGAAAAGAAGAACTTCTGGAATTGATAGACCAACCACGGCATACAAAAAAATTGGTTCAAACAATGAGATTATTGCTTGAGCCAAATTTCCGATCGCAGTCGAAGCATACAAATGCTCTACTTCTTTGCGAATCTTTGATGCAAAATAATGTGGGAGATGAAATTCTAATAACATTTAGTTTTGTTTTTGTGTCTGAAATTTTTTATAAGCTATTTTTATTATAGCACTGAATTAAATGACAATATTTAGTAATTTATCTGGAATGTAAACAATGCGTTTTGGCTCGGTTCCAGCTACATGCGATTTAATTTTTTCAGATTGCATGGCTAATTCTTGAACAGCTGCTTGATCTGAACCTGCGGCAACTTCCAAGGTATCGCGCAATTTACCATTAACCTGAACTGCAATTTTAACTGTAGTTGCAATAATTTTACTTGGATCATATTCTGGCCAAGGTTGGTATTGTAAGCTATTAGTAGCTGAGTCTTCGCCATTCAAAATTTGAAACAACTCTTCGGCAATGTGCGGCGCGAAAGGATACAGTAACTTTAGAAAAGTTTGGATAGTTTGAAGTGCAACAACTTCATCTTTAACTTCATTATGAAACTTCATAAAACTCGACACAGCTGTGTTGTAAGAAAAACTTTCGATATCTTCAGTAATTTTCTTAATAAGAATATTTATTTCACGTTCTACTATTTGCGAATCAGCTTTTGCAGGTTTTGTAGTATTCACCCAACTCCACACACGGTCTAAGAACCGAGCTACGCCGACAATTCCTTTATCACTCCAAGCAACGCTCGCACCATGCGGACCTAAGAATAGCTCATACATACGGGTTGTGTCCGCCCCATACTGTTTAACAATCGAGTCTGGATTAACCACGTTCCCTTTGCTCTTACTCATTTTACTTCCGTCTTCGGCCAAAATAATACCGTGAGGCACGCGCTTGGAGTAAGGTTCAGACACAGGCACAAGACCTTGGTCATATAAAAAGATATTCCAAAAACGTGAATACAACAAATGAAGCGTTGTATGTTCCATACCACCAAAGTAAGTATCGACTGGCAACCAATATTTTAATTTATCAGGTGCAGCAAAAGCAGAATCATTTTTTGGATCAGTGTAACGCAAATAATACCAACTACTTCCTGCCCATTGAGGCATAGTGTTAGTTTCGCGTTTAGCCGGTCCACCACATTGCGGACAAGATGTGTTAACCCATTCATCTATTGCGGCTAGTGGCGACTCGCCAGTACCAGTTGGTTCGTACTTATCAACTTCGGGCAGAACAACAGGAAGCTGGTCATTTGGAACTGCAACTATTCCATCTTTGTCGCAGTGAATAAGCGGAATTGGTTCACCCCAATATCGCTGTCGGCTAAACACCCAGTCGCGAAGTTTGTAAGTGGTTTTTGGTGTACCGTACTTAGCAGCCATTTTTGGCAAAGCTTCGGTGGAATCCATACCATCAAACTCGCCGGAATTATGCAAAACTCCTTCGCCAGTAAAAATAAAGTCTGGATTATTTATCAGATCAATAATAAATTTTCCTTCTACAACTGTAAAGAAATCTTGTAATTCTTCTTTTTTTAACCAAACCAGATCGTGAAGTAAAGCTTCTTCATCATCAATTGGCTCGCGTTCCTCATTTTCTAATTCGAAAATTAAATACTGAAAGCGGGCCCAGCGATTTTGCTTTTTAACACGTTGATAAAACAAACTATGAATAGCAATTTCCGGATTGTTGACTAGGCGAACATTTTTGTAACCAGTTTCTTCTAAGATTTCTCGTTTTGCAGCTTCGACAATATCTTCACCCTCATCAACTCCGCCGGTGATCAAGCCATGCATTAAAAACTCTTTCCAGCTGACGCACAGGTACGTCTCATCTTTTGGATTCTTTATAATTGCGACAATTGCATCGCGGTGCACAAAATCTTGATCGGGTTTAATTGATGAATCCGTACCTTCGGAGGCAATAAATTTTGGCTCAACTACGCGCTTAATTGGCAAATTAAACTTTTTAGCAAAAGCATAGTCGCGTTCATCATGAGCGGGAACCGACATAATCGCTGCTGTGCCGTAGTTATTTAATACGTAGTCTGCTGTCCAAACTGGAATTGGTTCATTTGTTGCCGGATTGATTGCAGAGACTCCTTTTAACTCCACACTGGTTTTATCTTTGTCTTCGCTTTGAGAAGCACGGTCCATCTCTTGCTTAGCTTTAGCTTGCTCAATATATTTTTCTACTTCTGAAAAATTTGTAATCGAATTTTTTAAATCTTGAATTAGTGGATGCTCAGGCGCCAATACTAAATATGTCGCGCCAAAAATGGTATCGGGACGTGTAGTAAAAACAGTCACAGAATGATCGCCAATTTTAAAATCAATCTCTGCACCCTCAGACTTACCAATCCAATTTGCTTGCTGTAATTTAACAGCGTCTGGCCATTCTGGTAAATTATCTAAACCTTGTAGTAACTTTTCGGCATACTCAGTAATTTTTAGGTACCATTGGCGCAATTCCTTTTTTTCAACTTGAGTACCACAACGCTCGCAGTGACCATTGATCACTTCTTCGTTAGCCAAGCCTGTCATATCCTTTGGACACCAATTTATTAGACCTGTCGCTTCGTAAGCTAAACCAGCTTTGTAAAATTGTAAAAACAACCACTGCGTCCACTTATAATATTCCGGATCAGTTGTGTTTACTTCGCGGGTCCAATCAAAACTATAACCTAGTCGCTGGCACTGTTTTCTAATATTTTCAATATTTTTAGCCGTAGAAATTTTTGGCTGAACGCCGTGCTTGATAGCATAATTTTCGGCCGGGAGACCAAAAGCATCGTATCCGATTGGGTACATAACTTCTTTGCCGGTCATTCGATAGTAGCGGCTTAAGACATCCGCTGCTGTGTAGCTGCGCAAGTGGCCCATGTGCAAACCATCGCCAGATGGAAATGGAAATTCCACCAACACATACTTTTTTTCTTTGTTGCTATTTTCCGTCGCAGTAAAAGTCCCGTTGGTTGCCCAAAAGTCCTGCCACTTTTTTTCGATTATTGTTGGGTTATATTTTTTCATTCGCATCTTTTAAAAGTGTTGAATTAAACTCTGCTTTAGCCAAACGTTTATCAAATTGCTCTTTTGTAATCTCGCCTTCTTGTAGCTGAAGCTGTAATTGTTTAACGTATTCTTTTGTCGCCAAAGGTTTTTGGAAATGATGGTAATCTTGATAAGGCTCCTGCCAATGACCACCCCACTCCCAACCTCGTGCTTCTAACCATTTTACCACTGGGTGCTCCGCTGTGAAAGTCTGCGAATCATCTAAATTTCGCACCGCGTCTTGCTGTGGAGGCAAGCTCACCCCATCTTTTTGGACTGGATTATCAGCTGGATTAAGATCTAAAGCAAACCCGTAAGCATGAAGTGATAACCGATTGGTTCCAGAAATAACACGATAATTGGCCGCAGAACTGTTGTTATCTAACATAGAAGCATCATCACTGCCCGAGTATTGTTTTGCCTGAATAGGAATGACTTTATCCAATTTAAACTGTTGGTCTAATAAAAATTGAAAGAATTCTTTTATTTCTGGTGATAAATCTTTGTCGACATACACCTGACCATTGCAAAACTTGCCTTCTTTGTTTAAGTACATCACATCAACAAGCTCGAGGCGGGCAACGATGTCTTTTGCTTCTGGGCTAGATTGTAAAATAAAGTCCGCAACTTCCTGCTCAGACATTTTGCTAATTTCCAGTGGCACTTCTAAACTACCATCGCGTTCACGAGATAGCTCATTAATTTTAATTTTTGCAAGATCACGTTCGTTCATATTTTAAACAATTTCTTTGCATTCGCTGTGGTGGTATCTTGAACTTCTTCCAAAGTAATATTTTTCCATTCGGCAATTTTTTGTGCAACTTCTGAAAGAAATGATGGCTCGTTGCGCTTGCCGCGGTTTGATTTTGGCGCCAAGTACGGCGCGTCGGTTTCTAAAATAATATGCTCAAGGTAAACATTTTTTACCACATCTTCACTGCGACCAGACTTATCAAAAGTAATAATTCCGTTGAGACCGATAAAACCGCCAAGTTTAGTAAACTTTTTTGCAGTTTCTAAGTCACCAGTGTAGCAGTGAACTTCAAATCGAAGTTCTGGGTTAGTAGCCTTTGTGTTACTAATAATTTCGAGCAGGTCTTCATAGGCATCATTAGTGCCATTACTTGGTCGGCAATGAATACATAGTGCTTTATCAAGTTCGAGTGCTAATTTAATTTGCTGTTCAAAGGCATCTCGTTGAAGTTTTTTTATTTCTTTGTGATCAAGGTCATCAGCTAAACGAAAGTAATCCAAACCACACTCACCGATTCCAACTACACGAGGATGATCCGCTAACTGTTTATACCGTTCATAATCAAAACCTTGCTCGTGGGTTTTAACGCTAAGCTCATCTTCGTCTTCAAAATCATGATCATAAACATGAGTTGGGTGCATACCAATTACTGCATAAACATCATTTGGAAAATTCTCTAACAATTTGACCGCTTGCTCGCTAGTATCAATTTGCGTGCCGACATTAATCACAGCTACACTGGCATCATGCGCGCGTTTGATAGTTTCGACTGCGTCGTCTTTAAACGCACGCATGTTAATGTGAGTATGGGTGTCGATTAGCTTCATTTTTTATCGTTCTATTCTCGGAAATAATGGCTCAGCCTTTACAATTTTTTCTGCAGTTGCTGCGTCTAAAATCTTTTGCGCTGACTCAGGAATAAATGGCAGCAACTGATGCGCCACAGTTTCGATAATCACTAACACCTCTTTGGCAACGCGAGTAAATTCTTCTAAATCAGTTTTACCTAATTCCCAAAGTTTGGTTTCGTCAACTATTTTATTCGCTCTAGCGACTTCCTTCCAGATTTCTGCTAAAGCGTCATGGAATTTATACTGAGAGATTTCTTCGACAATACTTTCTGGAATAAACTGCTGATCTTGCACAGTGCCGCGAGGGATAACCCCGTCTAGATATTTTTCTACCAAAGTAGTAACGCGACTCACTAAGTTACCTAATCCATTGGCTAAATCACCTTCGTAGCGAGCGCGGAGTTTTTCTTCGCTTACATCGCCATGGCTATCAAATGGTACTTCGCGCATTAAAAAGTAGCGCACTGCATCCGCACCATACTTAGCCACCCAATCATTTGGGTCAACAATGTTGCCGGTGGTTTTAGAAAGTTTGAAATTGTTCAAAGTTAAGAAACCATGAATCGCCACGCTCTTGGGAAGTTCTTCACCTGCAGCCAACAATAGCGCCGGCCAAATAATACAATGGAACTTTGCAATATCTGGACCAACCATGTGAACATCAGCCGGCCAAAAATCTTTGCTACCATCTCGCGCGCCAGTAAAATAATTAATTAACGCATCAACCCAAACATAAATTGTCTGCTCTTTATCCCATGGTACCGGAATTCCCCACTTTATATTCGGACGAGTCACGGCAATGTCATGAAAGCCTTCGCTAAGCATTGCTAAAATTTCTTTGCGCGAATGTTCTGGGAAAATTGCCAACTCCTTGCTTTCAATTTTTTGCTTAATCTGATCGGTAAAACTAGAAACTTTAAAGAACCAATTTTTTTCTTTGATCAGTTCAGGTTTAGTTTTGTGATCTGGACACACACCGTCGACTAAATCTTTTTCGGTTAAAAACGCTTCGTGACCAACGCAGTACAGACCTTCATAATCGCCTTCGTACAAATAACCATTGTCTTTGATTTTTGTGATGAAGTCTTCGACGACTTTGACATGATCGTTATCTGTAGTGCGAATAAAACGGTCGTAAGAAATATTTAAATTATCCCATGCGAGTTTGAATCCAGCAGCAGTTTCGTCAGCAAATTTTTGTAATGGCAATCCGGACTTTTCTGCATACTCAGCAATCTTCGCACCATGTTCATCTGTACCAGTCACAAAGCGCACTTCCCGACCTTGCGCACGATAAAAACGAGCTAGCACATCAGCGGCCACTTTTTCGTACGAATGCCCAATATGAGGCTTACCGTTGATATAATCTATTGCGGTTGTAATGTAAAATTTGTTCATAATATATGCGCAAAAATTAAGAAAAAGCTCTTAATTGAGCTCTTTCATTATAGCGATTAATACCGGCCTCAACAAGCCGATTTTGGTTGCCACAACCCATTTTTACACATCTGGTTGAACTGTTTTCTCCTGGAAAAATTCTTTGATAATAACAGTTAAGGCTCCAGCCAACGGAACGGCCAATAAAATTCCCAGTACGCCAGCCAACTTAAATCCAATTAACAACGACAGCAAAACAACCAATGGCGATGTCCCAACAGTTTTTTCCATAACCTTAGGTACTAAAACGTAACCTTCAGTTTTTTGAATAAGAATGTATAAGATGATGACTCCAATAACTAATGGTGGACTTTGGATCATAGCAAAAAAGATTGCGGGAATGGCTGACACAAACGGACCAATATAAGGGACGATTTCTAATGACCCTGCAATTAAAGCTAAGAACAAAGCATAATCTACACCTAAAATTGTTAAACCAATAAATGTAATTACAAAAATGAACACACTCAAAATTAATTGCCCTACTACCCATAATCCCATCTTGCGTTGAATTTTTTCTATTAAGCGAGTAATTGTGGTGTGGTATTGAGTTGGCACAAGATCACCAATAAATTTTTTCATTCCCCTATCAGCGGCCACCAAGTAAAACGAGATTACCAACACGGTAATTAAGGCCACGATACCATTAAATAAACCGAGGGCGCGACCAAAAATAATGTCAGTACCTCCGTTGCTCGTCACTAATTTTTGAACAACAGTGGTGAGGTCAGCCCCACCTAAAAATACAGTTAGGCTTGGATAACGCGCTTGCAGTTCAATTGCATATGAAGGCAAATTTTGTGATAAGACTTTAGCCTGTTCTATAACCAAAGGTGACATAAGTGATACTAGTAAACCAAAAAAACCAATAACTATAATATATGCACCGAGAACGCTGACAAATCGAGGAATCTTAAATTTAGTTAAATAGTCCACCATTGGTTCCATGGCAGAAGCCAATACCAATGATAATAACAAAACTAAGACGATATCCCGAATTATCCATAAGAACAATAACGCTAACGCAATAACTACAACTCGTAATATGATTTTAGTTGAATTGTCTAAAGAGTAATTCATGCCTAAATTATAGCGGAAAATTTAAAATCCAGCCATTAAGCTGGATTTTGAGGAGTTGATTCGGGTTGCGCATCGAGCACGGCTTTGGCAGCTTGCATCTTTTCGTCCAACTGCTTCATACCTTCTAGACAGTAAGCCTTAATTTGCTCACGCAAAAAGTCGGTTAAACCTTCGTTCTGTAAATCGCGAATTAAAATGTCCTTGATCGTTCGATCAAGTGCTGATTGTTCAATTAAATGAATAATCTTTTCTAGTTTTTCGTCCATATTATTCCTTTGACTCCATTTTAAGACCAGGCATTGCTAATTCTAATATTTCTGCAAAACGCTGTCTCTGCTCAGCCTCTAAAGCGTCTAGGGCTGCTTCTTTTTCTGCTTTAGACATGCTACCGTTTAGAATTTCTTGGGTTCTAAATTCCATATCATACCTCAACTTTTCTGTTTCAGGCAACATATTTTGATGTTCTATCGGTATGCCTGTAGCATTTTCGTAGTTCATATAGACCTTTCTTTTATTTCTCGACTAAGCATGGTCGCAAAGAATTAAGCTTTTCCTCGCAAAGTCTTTAACAATTTAATATCTTTCTCAACTTTATCATGCTCGGTTTCGAGAATCAAGGGAACAGTCAACTTTTTTTTGCCCAAAAAGTCCAAAATGGCCTTGAACCCTGCACTACCGATTTTTCCGTCATTAATATGCTCATGACGATCCACGTGGGAGCCAAATTCTACCTTGGAATCGTTAAAATGAAAGGCTGCGAGGTACTGTAAACCAATAACTTTGTCGAATTGTTTAAAAACTTTGTCTACACCAGCTTTAGTGCGAATGTCGTAGCCACTAGCAAAGGCATGTTGAGTATCAAAACAGACCCCGCCGAAGCCTTTGTTGTTTTTGATTGGAGACATAAGCTCGGCGATTTCTTCAAATGTGTCGCCGATCACCTCTCCGGCGCCGGCAGAAATTTCTATCAATAATTTGGTCGTACCTTTATAACCGTCCATAACTTTTTTAAGACCTTGTTGCGCTTGCTTCATTCCGGCTTTAGCACCGAGATCTTTAAAACTGCCGGGATGAAACATCACGTAATTGGCGCCGAGTTGTGAGCCACGTTCGAGGTCGGTTCGCACTAAATTTATTGAACCGTTAAATGTTGAAGGTTTGCTAGAGCCAAAATTTAAAATGTAAGGCGCGTGAATTACAAAAGTGTTGAAATTGAATTTAGCCATCTCAGCTTTGAACTCAGCAGCAATTTCTGGTGTAATAGGTGCCGCTGCTCCACCTTGTGGAGAGCGGGAAAAGATTTGAAAAGTTTCGCAGGCAAGGTCCGCGGCACGAGCTGGCGCGTTGACTAAGCCGCCTGCGATTGAGACGTGGCAGCCTATGAGAGGTTTATTTTTTGGAGCGGTGTTGGTTGCAGATTTGGCAGCCAAAGTTTTTTGGCTTGCGGCCGATATTGCTTTTGCGCTTAATTTGACCATTGCTCTATAATTCTCATTAATTTAGTTTCCACTGATTTTTTATATGGACCAACCACGGCCACGCTCAACATTTTTTTATCAAATAATTCCCGGGCCACTTTTTGAACCTGCTCAACTGTAATTAAATCAATTTCTTTAAAAGCCTCGACTGGGGTTTTAACAACTTTTTTAAAAGCAGTTTGTTCTAAATACCAATCCAAGCGTGATTGATTATCTTCCAAAAACAAAGTGGTTTTACCTTTTAAGTACTCCTTGGCTTTGTGTAATTCTTTTTTATCGATGGGACCGTTGGCGATCGCGGCTAATTCATTCAAAGTAACCTTAATGGCTTCTTCGAGGTGAGACACACGCACACCTGCGGAAACATCAAAAGCTCCAGTATCTATATATGGATTTTGACCCGCTCGCACATAATATGCCAAACCACGCTTTTCACGGATTTCGGTAAACAAGCGTGAGCTCATGCCGCCACTTAATATAGATGAAAGCACTAAGGCTGCAGTGTTGCGCTTATCATTGTTACCAAATGATTTAAACGCCAAATTAAAATGCGCCTGCTGAGTATCTTTTTTAAAAATTGCTACGCGAGGCGCAGTTTGCGCACTCTTAGCGCTACTAAAACCTTCAAACTTTTTTGAAGATAACTTAGCCCAATGCTTGTTAATAAGTTGGTTTAATTTAGTGCGATCATATTTTCCGGACACGCCGATAATGATATTGCCGGTCTGATAGTGACGCGCTAAATAACTGCGGAACATGGCTTGAGTAAATTTTGTAACTGTATGAACCTGTCCGGCAATATCGCGTCCGAGCGGTTGGTTTGGCCACATAATTTCTTCCAGCAAGTTGCCGACTATGGAACGCGGACTGTCTTTGTACATATTAATCTCTTCGACAATTACACCTTTTTCGCGCTCCATTTCTGGCTTGTCCAAAAGCGGATTTTGAATCATGTCGGTAAGGATTTCAAAAATTTGTTCTAAACGACTGTGATGGGCTTTAATAAAATACTGCGTATGCTCTTTGCCCGTATTCGCGTTCATCTCGCCGCCAAAGCCATCAACAATCTCTGTAATCGCCATAGCACTTGGATATTTTTTGGTGCCTTTAAATAAAAAGTGTTCCAAAAAATGTGAGATGCCGTTTTCTTTGGGTGTCTCACTACGCGAGCCGGTTTTAACAAAAAAATCCACGACTACACTTTCGGCGTCGTTAGATGGCACTTCGACAATTGTCAGTTTATTTTTGAGAACGCGTCTGTGATATTTCATTCAGTAAATTTTTAATTCCTAAACTAATTTAGATTTGATGTAACTTTCTAACTCATCAATCTTAACTCGTTCTTGCTGCGCCGTATCACGATCACGCACTGTTACAGCATTGTCATCTAATGACTCAAAATCAACAGTGACACAAAATGGTGTACCAATTTCATCCTGACTATAATAACGCTTACCGACATTGCCGCGATCATCCCAAGCAACCATAAATTCTTGACTTAGAGCGTCAAAAATTCCTTTAGCTTTTTCAACTAATTCTGGTTTGTTTTTTAACAAAGGAAAAACTGCCGCTTTATAAGGAGCAAGTTTTGGTGGGAGTGATAACCAAATGCGTTTATCATCCCCTTCACCTTGTTCGCGATAATGATCCAGCAGTACAGCCAAAAAGTACGATCAACACCTAGAGATG
>CAYVOF010000003.1:0-69567 GCA_964453405.1 uncultured Candidatus Saccharibacteria bacterium
CCAATTCATGTAGATTTCTTTGCGGTTAACATGACTCAAAAATTACAGGCTACCGTACAAATCGAATTTATCGGTGAGTCCGAAGCTGTTAAAGTTTTGGGTGGTACTTTAGTAAAAATGTTAAACGAAGTCGATGTCGAATGTTTACCACAAGACTTACCTCCTCATTTTGAAATCGATATTGCTCAATTAAAAACTTTTGACGATATAATTACCGTTAAAGATATTCCAGTAAGTGATAAAGTAGAAATTCTTGCTGAGGCTGAAGAAGCGATCGCCAAAGTTCAAGCTCCTCGTAACGTAGAAGAAGAACTTGCTCCAATCGAAGACGCTGCAGCTGCAGAGGCTGCTGCTGTTGCTGCTGTTGCCGGTGAAGACACCGAAGCAGGTGATGGAGATAAAGCTGAAGACGCTAAAGAATAAATTCTAAAATTTAGAAATATAAAAACCGCTCAACTAATCGTTGGCGGTTTTTTTGAATAACAGTTTCACTAAACTGAACAAGTGTAAGGAAACCACTGTTGGCAGCGGTTTCTTTGAGTGTTGTTACTTTTGTCATCTTGACCTCCTCTTTTATTTACAGCAAATTAAAGTATGCTTTTATGGGTTTGACAAGGCATTATAATTATGATTTAATAATTCGTTAGTATAAAATTTTTTAGGAGGAAAAAACAATGGAATTGGTTACAAAAGTAGATACCATCCCAGATATTGTTAATAATGAATCAATCACGGAAGCTGTTTATAAAAAACGGAGTGGGATGGATGCAATGGAACAACTAGAAATGACTGTTGTTTCGGACAACCCGATTGAGTGGTGGATAAACCAGCCAGGATCTCACCCTGCTTATGAGAATGCGAAGAAATCTCTAAAGTTAGCATTTGAAAAAACTCGTGAGCTTAAGTGTCAAGATATGCTCTCAGATACCGAGCGGAAAGAATCTGACAAATTTATCACGATGCTGGCGGCAATAAAAGGTCCGGTCAGATCAAAAGACCGACTGGAGTACTATTTGTATGCTTTCAAAAATATGTTAGGTAAGTTTCTGGGAGCAACAGCAAAGAGCATTGGGCATTTTTTTGAAAATTATGTTCCTTGGTCTCATTTGCTTAAGGATTTATTTTTTAACAATCCTTTTACCATTTACTACTTTAGCTTTCTAGGACTATTCATACTCTCGGCTATAGTTGCGGGAGTTCATAGTGCTTGGCCGATATTTTTAACAGCGCTAATCCCGTTGGTTGCAACTTTGATCTTTGTGATTGGGCTTCATATCAGAGATGAAAACTACCAGCCTAGGTTAGCAGACAAGGTAAAGTTTCTTTGCGTTTTCCCAATGACAGTTATCATGTGGGCTTCGGTAATTTTTAGTGCCTTGTTTGGACAGCTTCCAATTAAGCAGGGAAGTGCTGAGTTAATGGTAGTAAATCGCAATGGTACAGTAGAGAGATTTATTGTCCCTGACGATAAATATCCTCGCTATCCTAATCTTTGGGAAACAGTGGTACGAGGCCAAACAACAGTACCTGCTACTTATGGTTGGTCGGGTAATATTGAGTATAAAACCCCTAACTTAATTGGCGGTAATGGTACGATAGCGGTAAACATCACACCTAAAGAAGGTATTACAGAACTGATAGGAAAAAACTATTCAAACTTGATTGCTGAGCGTACTGATTTGTATAACCAAGCTCAGGCTCTTACTAATAGTTGGGCATTCCAGTACCGAAAAGATCAAGAAAATCCGTCTTTGGTTGCATTAATTAATGAACTAAAGTCGCCGAATTATTCAATATCAGTGATCTCGTCAGTCTTATCATATAAAGAAGAGGTTACAGTTCAAGCTGCGGCATCGACCAAGGTTGAGACCAAAACTATTGCTATTGAGTAATAATCATAAAACCATCTAAGCTTAGATGGTTTTTTTATTTTACATAAGTGATGATGCAGTATCGGTTCAAATCATTTAAATCTGTAAAAAATTTGAATTTATAATTTGGCCAGCTTTTCGATTCCAAGTAGATTTTAGTTTTTGGATCTAATTCCAAGAATAATCGGCCGCCGCTGTTTAAATGTTGTGGTAATTCTGTAAGCAACTTTTCGTATATATAAAAGTCTCCATTTTTATCAACCAATGCATTTTTTGGCTCATGCTTAAGATTTTTATACAATCTTTTATAGTCTTTAGATGGAACATACGGAAGATTAGCTAGAATCAGATCAAATTTTCCAGGAATATTTTTAAACAAATCACTTTTAATAAATTTTACATTCACTCGATTTAGCTTTGCATTTTGCTTCGCAAGAATTAAAGCCTGGTTAGAAATATCCCCAGCAAAAACCTTTGCTCCGCTAAAGTAAGCGGATTTGGCTACTGCAACAGCCAAGCAACCAGATCCTGTGCCTAAGTCTAAAATCTTAATAGGCTTTTTATTATAGGCTATAAAACTTAAGGCTTGGTCAATTAGCCATTCGCTTTCTGGACGGGGGATTAATACATTTTTATTTACACTAAACTTTAATCCGTAAAAGTATTTAAATCCTAAAATATATGCAGCAGGTTTGCCTTTTCTAAAATCTGCAATCATTTTCTTCAATTTAGTCTGCTGGATTTTGGTAAGTATCTTATTATATTGAAGATAAAGTTCCTCTTTTGAACATTTTAAAAGATGAGACAAGAATAATTCTGTCTCATCAATTTTATGATATTTTTTTAAAGCTTGTTGAACGGTCATTTTGCTTGTAAAGTTTAAGCGGTTTTTAAGGCTGCTTTTCTTAATTCAAGATCAGCCTTTTGCAAGGCAATAATAATATTATCCAGCTCACCTTCCATTATTAAGTTAATCTGGTTAAAGTTTTGGTTGATACGGTGGTCAGTCACGCGGTCTTGCGGGAAGTTATAAGTACGGATTTTTTCACTCCGGTCGCCGGTTCCAATTTGACTGCGACGCGCGTCAGTAATTTTCTTTTCTTCGATTTCGCGGTAGTAACTGGACACGCGAGCACGAATAACTGCCAAAGCTTTTTCTTTATTTTGCGCCTGGCTGCGCTCGTCCTGACAAGTGGCAACAATACCAGTAGGAATATGAACAATCCGGATCGCACTATATGTAGTATTAACGCTTTGACCTCCAGCACCAGAGCTAGTAGTAGCTTCGATCTTTAAATCCTTTGGGTCAATTGAATAATCTTTTTCGTCGAGTTCCGGTAAAACAGCGACAGTAATAGTAGATGTGTGAACGCGACCGCTTTTTTCTGTCTCTGGTACGCGCTGAACTCGGTGCACACCAGATTCATATTTAAAAATACTGAATGGACCTGCGTCACTATTGGCGCGACCACGAACTTCAAAAATAACTTCTTTAAAACCACCTGCTTCATTTTTTGAGCTAGATACAATGGCGACAGTCCACTTTTTAGTTTCGGCAAACTTAGTGTAGGCTCGGAACAACTCCGCAGCAAACAAACCTGCTTCGTCACCGCCAGCACCCGCGCGCATTTCGACTAAAGCATTTTTGTCATCGTATTCGTCTTTAGGAATTAGCTCAGTTTCGATTTGATCTGTTAGTTCTATAATACGAGATTCAAGCTCGCGGATTTCTTCTAAGGCCATAGCTTTCATTTCTTCCGCAGCTGCATCATCCGAACCTTCAAGTAATTCTTTGTTTCCAGTAATTTCGCCTTCAGCCTTTTTTATACTTTCAATTTTTTCCACAATCGGTAATAGTTCGGATTGACGACGACCCAACTTGGCAATATCAAAATTCCCGCCGGAGCTAAGTTGTTCGGTGAGGTCTTTGTATTCTTCTAAAATTTTATTAAATGCTGGGTTCATATGCTAATTATAGTTTAAAGTAACTTAGAAAAGAAGCCGGTATAATTTCTACCGGCTATTGAGCTGTACTGTACACAGTGATTTCACCTCCCTCATATAAGGAAAAGACAAAAACTACGAGTTCATAGGTTCATCACCCTAGTACTGCACCCTGACGTCTTTGTACTTCGGTTGCTCAGGCATAATAGTAACAAAAAAGCATTGCCTTAAGCAATGCTTTTTAAATTAGTAAATTTATGCTTTTGCAGCTCCGCGAGTTTTGCGGGGCTTCTTTTCTTTCTTCTCGGCAGTTGCCTTGCTTCCGGCCACAACACGCTTTTTAAAGCGGTCAACGTTTCCGGTAGTATCTAGGATTTTCTGTTTACCTGTGTAGAATGGGTGACAGTTACTGCAGATTTCGGTATCGATTTTCTCAACCGTAGAGCCTGTAGTAAAGGCATTTCCGCAAGAACAAGTGACTTTTACGTCAGTGTAATATTGAGGATGGATTGCTGTTTTCATGTTTCTAGATTAGATTTCCGCCACGCTGTGGGCTTTGCCCTATACGTAGCAATTAATTAGAACTTTAATCATTATAGTACTACTTGCGCGTTTCGTCAAGGCCTGCTATACTTTTACGGTAATTAATCAAACATACTTTGCATTAACTCCTGTCGCTTTGGGCCCACTGGCTAAAGAACGACCCGCAAAGTAGAAGTTAAAGGAAACAATATGAAAGACATTAGTCTATTAGACCTGCTTAAAAGCGGGGCACATTTTGGGCATAAAACATCCCGTTGGAACCCAAAGATGAAGCCGTATATTTTTGCATCTCGCAATAACATTCACATCATTGATTTAGAAAAGACTCGAGCGAGTCTTCAAAAGGCAACAACTTTCGTCGCTGAAATTGCTAAATCAGGTGGAACAGTTTTGTTTATCGGCACCAAGCGCCAATCTCGCGAAATTGTTAAGCAACAAGCAGAAGCCTGTGGTATGCCTTACGTTAACTTACGCTGGTTGGGTGGAACATTCACTAACTTCCGCACAATTCAAAAAACTGTTCGTAAGTTAGAAAAGTTACAGCAACGCAAAGATTCTCCTGACTTTGAACAAAAGTACACTAAAAAAGAACGTCTCTTAATCGAACGTGAAATCGAAAAGCTTACAAAGTTGTTCGAAGGTATAAAGAACATGAAGCGAATTCCACAAGCTGTATTTATCACTGATATTCATCACGACAATATTGCTCTCACAGAAGCTCGCAAGATGAAGGTTCCAGTAATTGCTATTACTGATACCAACACTGATCCAAGCTTGGTAGATTATCCTATTCCAGCTAATGATGATGCTAGCAGTGCCGTATCATTGATCACTGAATTTATTTCTACAGCTGTTAAAGTAAACAAGACTGTAGAAACTTCTGCACCAGCACCAGTCGTGGAAAAAACAGAAGTAGCTTAACCAGCTCGTTTATCAACAAAAAGAATTAACTATTTATAAAAATGTCTGACGCAAATACAATTAAACAACTTAGAGAACAAACTGGCGCTGGAATTATGGATGTAAAAGAAGCCTTAACCGAAGCTGGTGATGATGTAGAAAAAGCTGTTGAGATTCTCCGAAAAAAAGGATTAGCTAAGCAAGCTAAAAAAGCAGATCGCGCTGCTAACGAAGGTATCGTTGAAAGTTACATTCACGCAGGTGGCCGCATTGGTGTGTTAGTAGAAGTAAACTGTGAAACCGACTTCGTAGCTCGCACAGATGACTTTAAAGCTTTAGTTAAAGAAATCGCGCTACATATTGCAGCTGCAAACCCATTATATATTTCTAGCGAAGATGTTCCAATAGAAGTAATCGAAAAAGAAAAGGAAATTTATAAAGAACAGTTTGCTGGCAAGCCTGATGATGTAATTGCAAAAATGCTTGAAGGCAAGATTGCTAAGTACTACGAAGAAGCTTGTCTACTAAATCAGCCGTTCGTCAAAGATGGGGATAAAACCATCGGCGAATTGCTCGGAGAAGCAACTGGAAAGATGGGGGAGAATATTCAGGTCCGCCGCTTTACCCGCTATATGTTGGGAAATTAATCTATCAAAACAAAAAGACCTTGTGTCGCTAACGCGTTCGAGGTCTTTTTAAACCAAATTTTTAATCAATTTAGAATTATAGGCTATAATGTAGGTAATTAATTTTGCCCAAAAGTGCCTTATAACACTATCATGAACATAACTTTTATTGTCTCGATTGTTGGGGTGATTTTGATGGTCCTACGTCGCCTTCCCGAAGCAACAGTTGCAGACAAACAAGCCAAAATTAATAAACAAACTTCTGTGGTATCTGCTACCACTGCAGGCTCTTTATTGTTTGCCAAAGGTTTGCCTGTTAAGGCTTATTCTAAAACTAAAGTCTTGTTCAAATTGATTGGCCACAAGATTTGGCAATTCTTGCTAGAAGCAAAAGGTCTTAAGCAGGCTCCAAAGATTAGTTACAACTTTCAAAAAGTGTTTTCTAAAATCAAGTCTGACGCTACAACTCCTTTAGTTAAGGATGAAAAATACTATATAAATCTTATTAAGCGTAATCCAAAAGATGATTCATATTACGACCTGTTAGGGCAGTACTACTTAGAAGAAAAGAAAATGGAAGACGCGCAAAATGTATATGAGTATTTAGTCAATCACGCACCAACACAAACTACATATTGGGTGCGCTTAGGGTTGGCGGCGCTATTCTTAAAAGATTTTAAAAAGGCCGAACATGCTTATCAAAAAGCTGTGAATTTAGATCCTACTAACCCGAGTCGGTTTTATAATTTAGCTTTATCACAGCAAGGGCTTAAAAAGTTTAATCTCGCTGTCACTGCTTTAAAAAAAGCTTTAGAGTTGGAACCAAAAAACCAAAAATATATTGATTTTCATTTTGAGATGGAGTCTAAAGCCAAGGTGGCAGTTCCTCTTGAAAATATTCACAAAAAGCAGTAAACTAATTGAGTTACTTGCACGCGCTACATGCCGTTGTAGCTCAGTTGGTAGAGCATCTCCATGGTAAGGAGAAGGTCTGCGGTTCGATCCCGCACAACGGCTCCAGAAAACAGTCTTCAAAAGAAGGCTTTTTTTTGATGCAAAAGTGTGCTTGACAAAATACCATAAACATGGTACTCTTAGATGTTTGTTTGCAACATAACAAACCACCCTGGTCCAAAAAAGTCATAAGTGACTGCAGGATTGGGATGAAATCTCTACTGGAGGAAAATCAAATGCCAATTTCATTTGAATTTTTGGTGATAGTTTTAGCGATAGTTTTTTTCGTGCTGTATCTGTTATGCAATTTCGGCTTAGAACCACTTGTGATAAATGCCGCTAACAAGCGACTGCTTGTGATAGAGGGGCGAAATAATGTTTATGCAGTATGTAAACTCAGTGATTATCTTTTGCAAGCAGGAAAGGATGATGCAATGAGTTTCGCATATGAAAAAAAGACACAAAGCTTACCAGTTAAAGTTAAAGAGACTATGATCTTCACAGATCAAGACCTCCCACAACGCACTGGCACTATAGAGGACATGAATAAGTTGATCCAGGAAAATTACCCAATGATTTACGGATCTCCTCGCGGTCATTACCATGGTGTTAAACGACACTTATTTGTGCCTTTTGTGGAAACAGCAATCTACTCAGAGATTGAGCAGAAAACTTTTTACACCAAAATTATAAGTCTTGAAGAGGCTCATAAAAAAGTCTATGGTTATGCTGCTGATGAAAAAGTAGGAGTTGCTAGAAAAGTTTTTAATTACTTCGTAAAGCAGTTTGCGGATGAACGAAGTGAAACGAAATCGATCGTAAAGTTGCGACAAAGTCTTGCCTTGGCAACCATTTGCGCTGGTGGTTTAGTACTTATTCAGCACGCAGACTGGATTATAAAAAAATTACCAAACCCTACAAAAACTTCCACTTCACTTAAAATCGAAAATGGTAAAGTGGTTGCAGAAACGATCGCTGCACCCCCCGGTACTATCCCTATGATGCCAGACGACACCATGAAAGGCGGTAATATAATCGATCTTTGTATCATTGTCGAAGCTCCTAAGTATGCTGGGAATGGATTATCTATGGTTAGAGTGAAACGAAAGTTTAATAACGATGACACTTTTGATATTCTAACTATTGCTTCTCCAGAATACATTCCGGGTGCTGAGGTTTTAGTCCGAAGTAGTCTGATTAGAGGCTCTGGAAATGTCAACGTACTGGAGTTTTGGATTGTTTCTCAAGAGGAAGCTGATGCATTAGTTTCGACTGGTCACTTTAACTTTCGTGAACCGTGAAATTAGATCCAGTGCTGGATCCCCGACTCAAACAAGAGTCGGGTTTTTTTATTTCACAAAAAATTCAGGCTACTGTCTCTTCGGTCTTAGCAGGAAAAATTTCTCTAAACCTGGTGTGTATAGCATCCAAATTTTTTACTAAGGTTTCATCTAACTTAAAAGATGGATTATCTATGTTCGGGTGCTTCATGGCATTTATTTGATCAAATAAGGATTTAAAAAAGGTAAGGGCTAATTGTTTTTCTAAATCAGAAATCTCTTCAGAATCAGGGTTTGTATATTCGTCCAAGATACCATTAAGCTGTTCAGTGTTAAGTGCAAAGTAAAAAGAAGGTAAGTGTTCGATGGGAGCACCTAATAATTTTCGCTCGGTAATTTCAAGTCCAAAATTGATATCAGAACCCCCATTCCATAACTGGTGGAGCTGCTTTTGTTTTTTACTTTCTAATCTTGAATTTGATCCAGACTGGTATTCAGGTCCAGTGTGAACAGTATCGAGAGCAAAAATAATTTTCCCGGTTTTCTCGTCAATAAAAAATAGGTCTGTTCCATTAAAAATATCATCAAAATCGGTGGCGCCGACAACTTTAAAATCTTTTCCAAAGACGCGGTTGAGCAATACTGTGGCAGCCATTTCTAATTGTCGGTTCTTCTCTAGATTTTTTTCTTGTTCCCAATACTCCAATACTTGATCCAAAGTGGGTAGTTCAGTTAGTTTGTACTTGGTTTGATAGGCCTGTTGAATAAAGTTTATTTCTTCTTCGTTAAGATCAGATCTATCATCATCCATGTGATCACGAATGGCTAACTTTTTACCAATAAAAGTGATTTGGCGACGTTTTATGGCGTCAATAAATTCCTTATTTTTGTCTTTATCACCATAAAAACGTTTTTGAATACTACATTCATCATTTAAGAGGTTGTCGATGCCATACTTTTCCTTAAAATCAGAGTTAAAAGCCTTGGCGTTAATAGACAGTTTACTTTGTAGTCGCTCAGAAGTTAGCTCTGATTTTTCTTTTGTTGAGAGGGGATATCTGGCTTCTTGCGGGACATGACCACTAGTTTCTGTAAAAGGCATTGATTTAGTAGAATTCTTAATTTATCTAATTATATCAAAAAAAGACCAAACTAGTTGGCCTTACTCCGTATCGCTCCAGCCCATGGATCATTTTCGGCGAGAGGGTATTCCGGTACCACTCTAGCACTACATACGTCCATCATGTGACAAAAGCCAGCCAGCTCGTTCATAACTCGGCCGCGTTCGTTGTATTTATCAAATTCACCTTCAACATATTTAAATGCGTTAAGCAGCTGTTTGGTAAGTGAAATGAAGTACTCTCGAATCTTGGCTAACCTGAACTTGTGTTGAGCAACCTTTGATCGCAAACTGGGGATTACCTCAAGATCTCCTTTTTTATTACGACGGTACTTCCACGGTTTTTCTATGTCGTGAATAAACAGAATAAGTAAGACATCTGACAGACTAAAGTTAACCGGTCGGCCGGTTGAAAGTAGTGTGGCATAGAAGATCACCGCGTAATTCATTATTTCAACGAGATGATCGAGATAGCCTCCAGGCCAGGCTTGGTGATTATGAACCGAACCATACGCTTCTGTAAAAAGCTTGCGGTTGTTATGCAACAGCATCTTACAGCCGATGCGATTGGGTTCATCTATTAGCTCAAGTAATTCGTCTATGGTGAGACGAGTAGGTTGTTTATTGTTCATTATTCCTCCTGTAAGACTAATTATTCTAACCTAAATTAGTCTGGTTAGCAATACAAAAACACCTCAAAATAATTGAGGTGTTTTTGCTGGTGGGCAGGACAGGATTCGAACCTGTGAAGGCACAAGGCCGGCTGATTTACAGTCAGCTGCGTTTGACCGCTTCGCTACCTACCCAAATTACTAACTTCAAAATTCTACCTTATTTTGGTAGTTTTGGCAACTGCTAATGGTCTATATAAAGAAGAAAAACGCTTGTGAGAGCGTTTTTATATGGTAAGATGCGTGGTTCTACTTGCCCTGAGATAAATCGCTGGTAAAGTAGAATTCGCGCATTAGTGGAGGGTTTAATCCCTCCTGAGGATTTTTGGTAGGATTACTTTCGTAACTACTTTTATCTTAAGGCGTAATCTAGACAAAGTCAAGGAGATATGTTAAACTTTGAAAGTTATTTATGCATCTACCCGGGCCGGCTTAGCTCATCCGGTAGAGCAACGGTTTTGTAAACCGTAGGTGGTCGGTTCGAGTCCGACAGCCGGCTCCAGTTTATAGAAATATTAAATTTGATAATATGTCACAAGATCACAGAATTCAGTTGGAATGCACAATCTGCCGCAATATCAATTACAACAGCACCAAGAACAAAAAGAATACCCAAGCGCGCTTGGAGATCAAGAAGTTCTGTAAGCACTGTAAAAAGCAGACTCCGCATAAAGAAACTAAATAAAATAATTTCCACTTTAAGTGGATTTTATTTTACTTTGAGGAAATTTTTAGCAAAACTTGAGGATGTGTAAGGTATAATTAGTTTAGGAGTGATTAAATATATGCAGAGATACAATCAAGAAACCAAACAAGAAAGTTTTCAATTGCGAAAGAAGGGTTATTCCATAATGGCCATTTCCAAAGAATTAGGGATTGCTAAGAGTACAGCCTCGTTATGGGTTAGAAATGTTAAGCTTGACACTGAAGCTATTACGACGTTATCAAAAAATCAAAAGATAGGAAGACAAAAAGGAATCAATTCAAGACAACTTAGACTGTCCAGAGCATATAATTCTATCCAAAATATTGTTACAAATGATTTGAGTAATAAAGATTTGGACATTTTGACTAAGAGGTTACTCTGCTCATTCTTATATTGGTGCGAAGGGTCAAAAGCCAGAAGTGAGTTAAGGATAACCAACTCTGATCCAAAACTAATAACTGTATTCTTGAGATTATTCAGAGAGTCATTTTACTTGGATGAAAGTAAATTTGCTGCAACACTTCACCTGCATGAATACCATGATAAAAATGAAAGGTTGCTTTTTTGGTCAAACCTCACTAAAATACCTAAGAATCGTATAGGAATTTATAATAAGCCAAATACTGGGAAACGCAAGAAAAAAGACTACCCAGGGTGTATTGCAATTCATTATTATGATGTAAAGATGTATGATATTTTAACTGCTTATTATACAAAGTTTTATGAAAATATGGGGGCGTAGTGTATCGGTCGCACAAATCTCTCCAAAAGATTTAGGTCGGGTTCAATTCCTGACGCCCCTGCCACAAGAATCACCGCATAATTGTGCGGTGTTTTTGTATAGGGCAAGTGGAGGTTAGAACTAAGTGACACAACCAAAATAAAAAAGCTACCGACTTTGATCAGTAGCTTTCACAAAAAGATATCACTTTACAGAGAGTAAAAGAAGTAAAGAACTTCTTTAGAAAACTTTGTTGGCGGACCATTATGCCATACGTACAATTCTGTCCCAGCGAAGGTAAAACCTTTTCGAAGAAAAAGTTTGCACGCGGAATGTTTAGTTGTATCCATTTCTACCCTTATACCATCGCAGTTAGGTTCTTCATTAGCGATTCGTATTAACTCGTCGATAAGAGCATCGGAACAACCTTTGCCTCTAGCTTCGCTAGCAATAAGGATTCCCCAAACAATCATCACCTTAGTCATTTTTCTCTGTTTCCAAGAGGCGAGCACCCAACCCAGTGGTTTGTCATCTGAACAAACGACTAAAGCGATATACTCAGGATTATTGATATTAGGAAGAACTTCTTCTGTAATACCTTTGTAGTGGGTAGACTCGATAGTTACTGGTTCAGATAGCTCAACTTCACTTAGATCTAGAGTGCTACCATTTAAAGCTAGGGAAAACATTTTGGTGCTAGCTCCAGTATAATTAAGTTTTTGAAGTTCGATACAATCCTGCTCAGTTGCTTTCCTTACACTGATATTTTTAGAATCATTCATTATTATTTCCTCCAGAAATAAGATTTATATGATATTTCATTATACTATATATTATTAGTTATGTCAAGTTAGTTTGCATGCGCTCACTTACAGTAATTATAAACTACTTCTAAGTTTTATAATCCAACTTAGTGCAAATAGTTCTAACATCCTCCACCACGCACTGCCAGCAAAAGCGTCGCATATCTGTGCGGTGTTTTTGTATGGGGCAAGTGTAGGTTAGAACTGCCGTGGTATAATACAATCAATTAAGAATACATATGAATAAAATATTATTATCTATTTCAATTGTTCTTTTCTTGGCAGTAGGTTGCAATCAATCACAACCAAATTCTATTACAAATCCATCTACACAAGATGCAATAGTGAAAACATCTAATTGGTTGATTTATGGCGATATAAAAATGGGGTATCAGATTAAATATCCTACTGAATTAGTTGCCAGACGTGTTGGTGGAGCATATACAGGAACCGCAAATAAGGTCCTAAAGGATGATGTGGTCTTTTCCCTATCTTCAGATTGGGCAAAACAGGATGCTATAAGTGAATCCGATACGAAAAGGTGTGGCAATGACTTTTGTACAGCAACACCGTTTACTCCCATGGGATTGTATCTGAATGTATTCAACAATAGCTCAGTAGGGGGAGGTTACGACGAAGCTGCATCCCTTTACGCAGCACATAAAGATATTATCAAGGGCTATTTATCGGAATGCACAGCCAATTCAGGGATTGTTCCCCAAGACAAAGCACCTGCAAGTATTTACATAAAACAGATTGAGCCTTCCAAATTCGTTATGGTATGCGCAACCCAAGGCTATGAATCACAAGCCCAGGCAATGTTAAGCACTTTCAATTTTACCAATGGTTTATAACTTTCATATAAGACAATTCAATTTGCTGGCTCATGAACACACAATTGGCCAATAATGTAAGTCCTAACATCCTCCACCACGCCCTGCCACAAAAGCACCGCATAATTGTGCGGTGTTTTTGTTTTAATAAAAAAAGGGAAGAGTTGCTTCCCATAATATTATCCCCAAATTTTGACATAGATTTTCTTACCCGAAAAATTATCTTCCTGGTCTTTTTGTTCAAATTGGGTGCCGCAATTTTCGCATTTGTAAAACCCCCAACCTTTATCGTCATGCCCCCAGAGCTTTTGCCTCTTTTGCTTACATACAGGGCAATCGACACAGTACCAATTTTTTCGGTTTGACTCCGCCTGATGCATTCTCGATAGCAACAGTTCACCGCGTCCAGTCAGGGAATTCAACTCATACGACTTCATTGCTGTTAGTAACTCAATTAAAGAGCCACTTTCCCCACAATCTGTAACAAATTTGTTTTTTGCGATATCAATATGAATGTTACACCCAAACATTTTACAATCTGTGATGACACACCTACCGTGCCAATTCCCGTCCTTGCCCGAATGGCCGTAGGTGTCGAACTCGAATGGTGTTCTAGTATCAGTAAGCTTTGATTTTGCTGTATCCATTTCGTCCTCCTCATTGAATTTGTCCATAAATATATCATAGGTCTCAAATATTGACAACTTGCATTTGTATAATAGTTCTAACATCCTCCACCACGCCCTGCCAGCAAAAGCACCGCATATTTGTGCGGTGTTTTTGTTTGAGGGCAGACAGGAATTGAACTGCTGTGGTATTATTTAATAAAGAATTTAACATTGTGTATATGACTGAAAGAACAAACAATATCAATTTAGAAAACATCGGTATCAACAAAGAGAAAAAGGATATCCAGTCTGAAAAGCCCATCTTTATAATTTATCGAGAGAATGATCTCTATCGAGATTTTGTACCCAAGCTAGTAAAAAAATTAGAAGAGATGGGTAAAAAAGTAGAGGTAGAATCCTTCAATCGTGACCAAAATATAGATGAGATTGAACAAAAAGGTTCTGTACTTCTACCCCGCGAAAAGCGAAATGAAATAGCTCTAAATACTACAGTCATTATGGATAATACTTCCGCAGAGGCGGTAGGCATGTGGCAACGTCAAGATATAAATCTTGATGACTTAGTAAATCAAATTTACTCCGATGTATATTTAGGAAAAGAATTTAACGAACCAAGTCAACTTGAAAATAAAGAAAGTACTTCCTATTCCGAACTGCTAAACATTTTAGGTGGACTTATAGAAGAAGTGCGAAAAAACTACCCTAATTTAAATACTATAGCCTTAATAAATAATTCATTTGATGTACACGATAAGATTAAGAATACAGACGCAGAGTTACTTGATGGGCTAGAAAATAATTTAGAGGCTTTCAACAATTGGGAACGGATGAATACAGAGAGGAAAGGTGCACATGCAGAAAGTCGAGAAATGCGGATATTAATAAATAGATTGAGTAAACTTATACCAACCGAAAATATTATTGTTTATGACCAGATTACAGATTTTGACAATGACGGACATACTCTAGTTATAGTAGATAGGCATCATGTATCTGATGAGGCAAGACTTGAAAAAGCAGGGAAATACCGAATTATTCTTCCGATAGCTAGCGCTATGGAAGATATGGCAAAAAGTGGGCTTTTGAATCTACCCGAAGAAAAAATTGACCAAAAGCTTTCAGAATTTTTAGAAAGTAAATTTGGGAGTAATGGTCAGTAGCTTGGGCTGCTATACGGTTAATTGAGTTCTAACATCATCCACTACGCCCTGCCACAGAGACACTCAACGAAAGTTGGGTGTTTTTGTTTATATGATCGTAAGCTATTGACTCCTACCCGATTTATTTGTATAATATTTAGTCTTTAAAATAGACGGAAATCAAAGTTTTTTAGGAGGATATTTATGAAAGAAGCAGTTGCTCCAAAGCGACCAGTCGTGAGGGAGTTTGAAGTAGAGATAACGCAACTTAACTGGCGTAGTCGCGTTCAGGAAAAAGTTGTTCCGGAAGTTATACCAGACGATATGTTTTACGAAACATCTGATCTGGTTAATAAGTTATATCCGGGTAAAGAAATAGTTCATCTGGAACACCCTACAGTTTTTGGTCAACACAATGAAGGTAAGGGAACTTACAGCCTGTTTTTTAAAACACTGCAGATGTGCTTCAATAAGCACTTTCCATTTGCTTTTAAACCAGAAGCGTTGTGGTACTTAATAGTTCATGAAGTTGCTCAAGCAGTTCTTCTTAATCCGGAACGTTATCGTTTGTATTTCAGTAATTCAGACGAGCGTCAGGAGATCAAGCTCGATGTTGAATTAGGTCAAGGTGCGAAGATTGAAAATTGGGGACCTCATATAATTCAACTTTCAAAATTATTGAAAGAGCAAATTCCTTCTGGTATTGGAGATTTGTTTGCAACTCAGTTTTCAACTTCAACTCCGGTCAGTGATTCGGCTATGGCTATTACACTGATGCAATCCGCAAGCCCGTTTTACGATTATCGTATGCGTTTATGTTGTGGACTTCCTTTGCTTCGTCTTGATGGTCAATCAGGTGACTATGCAGTTTTAGTTGAAAGCGCTAAAGCGCTTAAAACAATCTTTAAGAAAGATCTTGGGTTGTATTTTGATCATCTTATTCCTGTTCTGGAAAAAATTGCTGATCAAGCGTCGGGTGCGCCAATCGATCATGAGTTTTGGGGATCGTTGTATAATCTGGACAGTGGTTCCGGAGGAAGTAATGGTTCGGATGGTCTTGGCGGTTGGATGGCATCGTTCATTAATTACTTGCGAGTAGTAAAAGGGAATTTGAATGAAGAGCCTCAAGCTGTAATGCAGGCTAAGCGTCTTGAGTATTATGATTGGAAAGATAACGACAAGAATCGTATTTCCATAGGTCAAGTTCCTAATCATGTGTCGTCAGTGGACTTTATTTTAGATGACTACGGTAAAGAAACTCCAATGCGCTTTATCGGGGGAATGTTATCCGCAGAGGTCATCGATGGGTTTGTTACTCCAGGACTCTCTTATGGAGTTTTGGTAGATTAAACGATCTAAACAACTAGACTTAAATCCTTGGATTTTATCCCAAGGATTTTTTTGTTATTCTTAATACAGAAACCAAGATTTATCACCTCATGAAATTATTGGATTTATAAAAAAGTCGATATAAGATGCGATATCAAATATTGTTTATAACGATTTTGGTATAAATAGTTCTAACATCCTCCACCACGCCCTGCCACAAAAAAACTCCTTGTAAGGAGTTTTTTTGTATAAAATGAAATTATTCTTGACCCGTTTTGATTTCAATGGTTTTGCTTCCCACAGGAGCAGCTTTACATCTTCTCATATCAGGAGATCCATACCCATTATCAGGACATATTGTGCCGTTTCTGCAATACCAATCTCCGTGAGGGGAATCGTATTGAGTACACAGGTATGAAGGTTCAATATACGCTTTACTATTCAATCCAGCTTTATGAAAAGGTAATCCATATTGTGACCCGTAAATTAGACCTATTACTAAGCCCCCAATCGAGAGCAGGATACCGTATAAGGCTTCTTTTCTTTTCATTTTAATGAATTTAATTCTGATAGCTTAATTGTAATTATTATTTTCTTAAATCGCAAGTGGATAACTTATTTTGTTTTTTATCTTAGTACTAAGCTCATTGCTTATATTCACATTTATCTAAAATCGGATTCTCAAATAAGATTTGATTAGTATAAATAGTTCTAACATCCTTCACCGCGCCCTGCCAGCAAAAGCACCGCATTTTGTGCGGTGTTTTTTGTTTGAGGGCAGACGAGAATCGAACTTTTTGATATAGTTGATTTATGAAAACAGTTTTAATTACAGGGGTCAGCAGGGGAATTGGGAAAGCTTTGGCTCAAAAGTTTTTAAACGAAGATTACCAGGTAATAGGAACAACTACAGATGGATTGATAGAATGGCAACACGATAGTTTAAATGTGTTTCCTTTAGATTTATCAAAAGAAGAAAGTATAAAGAGCTGTGCCTCGGAAATTATTAAATTGAACAAGCAGATTGATATTCTCATCAATAATGCTGGTATATGGTCTGGTGGTGAAGACGACCCAATGATATATATGGATACTTTTCGTAGGACGATGGAAGTAAATGTATTTGGCACAGTAGATTTCAGTGAAAGAATTATTCCTATAATGGTAAAGATTGGGCATATTATTAACATCAGCTCGAGAGCTGGCTCAATGTCGTATGTGCATGATGCTGAATACCCAGACTACAAGATTTCTAAAGCAGCATTAAATATGGTAAATCGTATGTGGGCAATTAGAATGAAGGACCAAATTATTGTTTCCTCAGTTCATCCAGGCTGGGTTAAAACGGATATGGGTGGAGATGAGGCTGATATCTATCCAGAAGAGGCAGCTGAGGATATATATAACTTGGCAATATCCAAACCTGAAACAGGACAATTTTGGTATAAAGGGCAAAAGTTTAGTTGGTAGTTTGTAGAGTAGTTCTAACATCCTTCACTACCCCTGCCAGCAAAAGCACCGCATATTTGTGCGGTGTTTTTGTGTGGGGCAAGTGGAGGTTAGAACTGTATCTAATTTTTGACGTCAGTTTAAAAATCATATATTATGAACTTAAGATAATCATAAATTTGTATGTCTACAAAAACTTTAGAAAAAATGGTAAAAAATCTCTCTTCCGAAGTAGCCACTCTACGCTCTTTGGTGATTAGTGTTGTCCGAGAAGAGAAAGACCCAGAAGGAGAATACCGTTCTAAGTTTGTTAAAGACATTCTGAAAGCAGTAAAAGAACCTGTCGTATATGAGTTTAAAGGAAGTAAGGATTTTCTAAAACTAATTCGTAAGTAATAATGCGAGTAGTTTACACTGAAAAGTTTTTAGCTCAAGCAAAAGAACTTCCTAAAGAAACACAAACTAAACTAGCAAGACTATTAGGATTATTAGCAGTAAATCCATTTAATCCTTTATTGCACAGCAAGCGACTCACTGGTAAACTTTCTCAAGAATATTCATTTAGAATAACTAGGGATTGGCGAGTCATCTTTATATTCATTTCCAAGGATACCATCAAACTAATTATGGCTCGGCATCGTAAAGACGTTTATCGAAAATAGTTCTAACATCCTCTACTACGCCCTGCCAGCAAAAGCATCGCATATTTGTGCGGTGTTTTTGTATGGGGCAAGTGTAGGTTAGAACTGGTGTATAACAAATCTATGAATAGTGAAATAGAAAAACTGATTGAACAGGGTGAGATTGCCCGAGAACAAGATGATTTTCAAACTGCGTTAGTGAGTTTTGATAATGCTATGATTGAATCGCTCAAAATTAATGACTATGCTTTAGCGGTTAACGCATTAGGGCATCATTTGCTAGTTTACGATAGATTATATAAACAGACGCAAAATCCTTCGTTTTTGGAGATGATGTTTATGGACACTCAAACAGGGTTGCGATTGGCAGAAAAAAATAATTTGCACGGACAACCCTTGGCGTTAATGACGATGCGTAGCGCAGAATATTATTTGGACACCAAGGATTTTGTGCAAGCCGAACAGCTTTTTCAAAAGGCTTTTGATGAACTAACCCAAGACCAAAATGTTACTAACGAAGAACGGGCAGAATATTTAGGTCACTTAGCCGAAGCCGTGATCTATCAAGGGGATGTTAATCGATCGAAATCAATTTTTATGAAAGCACATCATTTACTTGAGCAGCACTCAAATAAATTAAGAGACTTTCATAAACTAGTTATTCAAAGTGGGTTACTTATGAGAGAAGTTTACGGCTTATATTTAAATCATAAGGTTATTGAAGCTAAAGAATTAATAAAACAAATCGAACCGTTAGCGGTTAAGTTAAAAAATGAGCATAATATGGACGCGAGATATAATCAGTGGGTTGAGCTTAATGCTAAATTGAATTCTTAAAAATTATTTGATGCAAAATACAATTGACCAAACAGTTTGTAAAAGAGAACTAGGAATCACCTATATCTATATTCCCAATACATAGGTATAATAGGTATATGTCAGCTTTTGAAAAGGAAAAAATCTTTGTTGAGTTAAGAAAGTACCATTTGGAAGAATTCCCAAAACCTCTGGCAACTGAGCAAATGACTACTCTTTTAACTGAATATAAAGAAATCGAAGACGCTATTGTCAGCATGATTTTTGGCTTGGTTAATGGTAAGACGGAATTTGTAGATTTTAGGACTCAACTTAAAGATTTTAATAAAAAAGTAAAACCTGGATTAACTACAGACAAAGCTGAGACTTCAAATCGTGAACTATTTCTTTCCAAATCTTTTCAACTTTCAAATATTCTAGATATTGCTTCTGGAGGAAACTTTAAGCTCCGACCGATTCGTAAACCAAAAATTATTCGCAGCACTAATCCCCGCGAAGTCATAGAAAATTAAACCGCTAGCCTAGCTTGCGGTTTTTTGATGCATTTTTGATATAATACAAATATGAACAAACTCGAAGCAAAAGTCTTATTTGATCAAGCCTTAGCCCACAAAAATGAGCACAAATGCAGTGCGGCTCCCTATGAACAGTTCGAAAAACTGGAAGAAATTGTGGAAAGGGTAAATCCAAAAACCATTTTAGAAATTGGAACGGGAATTGGTTTTAGTGCTGTTGTCATGGCTTCGGTTGTGCCAAATTGTCACATTGATACGATCGAAAAAGACCCTGTGCATGTAGCTACTGCTCGCGACTTTATTCATCTTCAGGGTTTTCAAACCATTACAGTTTTAAATGATATCGCCGAAGTTAAATTGCAAGATTTAGTGCTAGAGAATAAATCGTATGATTTAATCTTTTTTGACGGTCATCAGATTCACCAGGAATTCTTGCCTCATTATGAAAAACTGCTCAAACCAGGTGGAATTTTAATTCTCGCCAACACACATTTGAACAGTAAAACCAGTCCAGAGTTTTTTGATCAACTAGTTCATAACGGCAATTGGGAAATCGCTAATCAATTTGATGACACTATTGTCGCTCATCGAATTTAGTTTGAGAGTTAAATAAATATATGTCAGACAAACAGTTAGAAGTATTAGCTACGGAATATGCTGAGTTAGCTAAGGATAAAAATATCGACGCAGCTACTTTGATGATCAATGCTTTACAGCAGCAGGATCAAAATCGACTCACTCCTAAAACCCGCCGCATAGCATTTTTGATTTCCTTAGGTGTTCCGCCAGTTGGGTATCTTTTGGCACTATATTATTTTTTCTTTAAGGAAGAATCTGACGCTAAAACAACTGCTTACTGGTGTGCGGCATTAACTACAATTTCTTTGGTTGGTTCGATTGTTTTCTTTAATCTAATACTAAGCGGATCTGGGCAAAGCGTTGAGCAGATTCAACAAATTAAGCCATCTGATATTTATGAATTAGTTCAATAATTCATCTGTAAAGTATGCTAAAATATATTAAAAGTTAAAATAATGTTGTCACTTTTTACTATAATTGAAAACAGAATTCGTCGATGGTTTAGTCATCGCCCAATTTTTTATGGATTTTCTGCCGGTGTAGGTATTGTACTTTTTTGGCGCGGGGTTTGGCACACTATGGATATGATTATGATGCACGTTACTCATTGGCGATTTGGATCTGAAATGGATTTCACAGGTTACTTATGGTGGGATGGACCGTTATCATTATCACTAGGGTTTCTAATTTTACTGTTTACTGGCGTGTATGTTTCGAGCTTAATTGGGAATGAAGTGATCCTTTCCGGGTTACGTGGCGAAAAGCAATTAACAGAGATGACAGAAAGAGAATTAAAAACCGAAGCAGGTGCAATCGCCAAGCTTCAACGCACTTTAGACGACCTTAAAGATCATATTAAAAAACACTAATTAGTAGATGAATTTAAATCATTTAGCAATAATTCCTGATGGCAACCGAAGATGGGCGAAAGCTCGTCTTTTATTACCATGGCAAGGCCATGTTGAAGGAGTACAGCGTTTTTGGGAGCTCGCCGAGTATTGCGCTCAGACTGGTATAAAACACCTAACTTTTTGGGCCGGCTCATACAGTAATTTACAAAAGCGCAGTAAGGCTGAAGTAGATGTATTGTATAAATTATTAGGTGATGAACTTTCTAAGCCAGAATTACTAGAAAAGCTAAATAAGAATAAAACTAGTTTAAGAGTAATCGGTGAATGGCCAGATTTTGCTCGAGACGAAAAGTTGGCCGAGGTATTAGCGGACGTCGAAGCAAAAACTAAAGATTTTTCTGAACACCACGTTACCATTTTGTTTGGTTATGACGGTCAACGCGAAATGCTTTCCGCTGTACAAAAGTTGCGGGATAATTGGGGAGAAGTAACTAAAGAGAATCTACAAGCTAACTTATTAACCGCTTCCTTACCAGAAGTTGATTTAACAATTCGCACTGGCGGTGAACCACACTGGTCTGCAGGATTCTTGATGTGGCAAACAGCCAACAGTCAATTTTATTTTACAGACCAACTATGGCCGGACTTTAAAGTTCCGGAATTAAAAAAAGCGCTCGAAGATTTCGAGCGCCGTGAACGACGGTTGGGTAAGTGATCAAGCTGAACTATTTGTGTTCAGCTACTGGACCCATTTCATAAGTAACAGTGATAAAGTGCAAAGTTCCGCTAGTTATTTGTCCTTGCCAATGAGTAACGGTATGAGTTGTCGATGTGATCTTTTTGAATTTCCCATCCTTCGGGCTAGATCTTTGCCATCTTTGAATGGCTTTTATAACATCTTCGTATCTTTCCCCCTGAAATCCTTCAATATTTTCCATATTTCCTCCAATATTTATTCCAGTCCTCCACCCATTTTGCTGTGGGGGTGTGATGTTTCTCCAAAATCTTCCGAAGCTACACATACTTCCTTGCCATTACAGCTGTTTATATAAGTAGCCATTGTAAGTAATACCAAAGTTTTTTGGACTTCATCAGTAACATTTGCCAAAACACCAATATTAAATATTAGGTTAAGCCGTTGATCAACATTGAGTAGAGTGTCCTGATTAATCATATCGACTAGTCTACTCACACCTATTTGTTTCATCATCTCAGGTTGAGAATTTACCATTACCTCTAAAATATCTTTAATTTTATACATTGGTTCCTCCTAAAAATTTATCTTAAAACTAAAAACAAAAACACATAACAAAAAATGTTGTTGTGTGTTTTTGTTTTGCTTCAAGCAGACTCGTAAGCCGAATTTAGTTTCTAAGCGATAATCAATCTGGGACTGTTGTTGCCAACAGCCTCGTGCTGTCTACCTAATTTGACATTGCACTCAAGTAAGAGTTTAGCCGTTTCATCCGCTATGTTGCCATAACGATTAATCCGCACTTTTAAGGGTGTGGACTCCATTACATTTCTGCGTTGGCGTCACTGTTCGCATCTCATAAGTTACCTTAGACGGGGGTTACCCGCTACTAGTTGTTCATGACTCTATAGAGGCCATCAACGTGAGTGTTCGGACTTTCCTCTGCAGCTGGACTTGCGCCTAACTGAAGTAATCGCTCGATCTGCTTAAAGCCTCAATATAATGCCATAGTTACTAGGTTTTGTCAATGTCAAACTGCTTAGATCAATGGTATAATACATAAATAAATAGGCTAATTTGGCTTATTCCTGTTTTATTAACCTAAATATTTTGAAAACTTCCCAAGTAATCTTAGCTCACGACTCTTTTACTCAATACGGTGGAGCGGAACGCGTTATTGGCGCTATCGCCGAAATTTATCCATCATCAGAAATCTACACTTTAGCGGTTGATCCAAGAATTGCTAAACACTTTCCTGGACACAAATTTAAAACTAGTTTGGTTCAATTTTTTTATTCTATTGTTCCAAAGTTGCAGTGGTGGTTTCCGTTAGCACCAGTTGCTTTAAGATTGCTTAAACTCGAACCAACTAAAGTTGTAATTAGTAGTAGTTCTGCTTTTATGAAAGGATTGCGCAAACCAGCTGGAAGTATTCATATTGATTATTGTCATACACCGACTCGATTCTTATGGAGTGATGTTGTATATGCGGCTGGTGAGGTTCCAAAAGTGATGCGTGGATTTATGCGGATGTACTTACGTTGGTTGCGTCGTTGGGATCTTGCAGCAGCTAAGCGCGTAGATTATTTTGTAGCTAACTCCAAAGAAGTTCAACAACGCATTAAAACATACTACAAACGGGACAGTGAACTTATTTATCCTTTCATCGATGTAGATTTTTGGCACGCGTCTGTAAGCAAGCAGGATTACTTTTTAATGGCTGGCCGCATTACTCCATATAAAGGTTATGAAAATATAATTAAAATTTTTAATGAACTGCAAATCCCTTTGCATGTAGTTGGTGAAGGCCGCTACGCCGCATACCTAAGATCGATTGCAAAAAGTAATATTACTTTTTTGGGAAAAGTTTCTGATACAGTTTTGCGCAATCAGTATAGCGGTGCCAAAGCATTTATTTATCCTCAAATAGAAGACTTTGGACTTATGCCCCTCGAGGCCGCTAGCTGTGGTACACCAACTATTGCTTTGGCAAAAGCCGGAAGTTTGGAAACCGTAGTTCTACAAGTGACAGGTGAGTTAATTGAACAATTTGATTTTCAAACCTTATCACAGCTAATTAAGAACTGGGACCAATCAAAATATGACGAAAATAAAATGCGTGAGCACGCTAATAAGTTTAGTAAGCAAATTTTTAAAGAAAAGATTGCGCGATTTGTAGAACAGCGTATTACTGAAAAGGAGATGAAATGAACATTACCATAGATTTGCGTAGCTTACATACTTCAGAGTTCAGTGGTGTCGAATATTCTTCGGTGCAAATAATTGAACAACTTTTAGAGCTCGATAAACATAATCATTATTTACTTTTCTACAACGGCTTTCAAAAAAAGTCCTTTGATCAGTTTCATTTTGTAAATGGAAAGTTTAAACAAACCCGAATTCCAAATCGCTTTTTAAACTTAAGCTACAAGTTTTTACACTGGCCAAAGTTAGAAAGCTTAACTAATGGTAACCAAATAGTCTTATTACCCAATCCGAGCATGGTACGACTGCGCTCTACTACCAAACTAATTCTAGTAGTGCACGACTTGTCACCAGTATTGATGCCGCAAATGTATTCTTGGAAGGATCAACTTTGGCACAAATTAATTAACATTCCAGCACTTTGCAAGCGCGCCGATAAAATTTTGGCTGTGTCAGAATATACTAAACAATCGCTAATAAAAGAATTTGGAATTAGTCCGGATAAAATTCAAGTTGGCTTACTTGGAATTGATCATGATCGATATCATTCTGATTTACCTATCGGGTTATTGCGGCGGGTTCGCAATATTTATAATTTACCAGGCGAGTTCATTTTATTTGTTGGAACCTTAGAACCACGCAAAAATTTGCCAGCTCTAATCAAAGCTTTTGAGGCTTTAAAAAGCGATCAAACTTTAGTAATTGCAGGTAAACTTGGTTGGCGTTACAGTGAAGTTATGAAGATGATCGAGAACAGTCCTAAACGCAAACAAATAATATACTTAGGCTACATTCCAGAGGAACATAAACCTGCGTTAATTAAATTAGCGCGAGTGTTTGCTTGGCCAAGTTTGTACGAAGGATTTGGTTTACCCGTACTAGAAGCCATGGCTGTTGGTACACCGGTGTTAACTTCGAGTGTTACATCTCTACCAGAAGTAGTTGGGGATAGCGCACTAACAGTTAGCCCGTATAATGTCTCAGAAATTGCTCGGGGCTTGGAAGTATTGCTAACCGACCAGGCGGTGCGCGATAATTACATACAAAAAGGCTTGGAACGCAGTAAAAATTTTACTTGGCAACACACTGCGCAAGTGCTTTATAATTTATTAACCTAGATTATGAAGATAGGCTTTGATTTTAGAATGGGTGGGAGTATAAATGCGGGAATTGGCCGTTATAGTTTTGAGTTACTCAAAGCGATGCTAGAACGTAATAAGCAAGTTAACAGTCCGGATAATTTTGTAGTCTTTTATAATTCCAATAATGTTAACATTGATGACTTAGAAGTTTTAGAAAATTTAGGGGCGGAACTAATGGAAGCCAATTTTAGACACTATTCTTTAGGTGAGCAATTCTTTTTTCCACGCTTACTTAATAAGTACAACTTTGATTTAGTTCATTTTCCTAACTTTAATGTTCCAATTTTTTACAAAGGTAAGTATGTCGTGACTATTCATGATATGGTGCATCATCAGTTAAGCGGTCATAAAAAGAGTCGTTATTATAAATTTTTGGCTTATAAATATATTATTGCTCAAGCCGCTAAGCGATCCGAAGCAATCTTTACAGTTACCGAAGCAGCAAAAAAAAGTATCACTCAATTATTAAGCGTTGAATCCGACAAAGTTATAGTTACTTACGAAGCCCCAGGTCAAATAATAAAAAACCCTGGAGATTTTACCAAACTTAAAGAAACTTACTTAATTAAAGGTCCCTACTTACTTTTTGTGGGATCGTTAGAGCGTAAAAAGAATATCATAAACCTCTGTTTAGGGTTTGATAAGTTAATTTCTAAATATCATTATGATTTAGATTTAGTTTTATTGGGTAAAGTAGATCCTTACTATCCAGAAGTCAAAGAGCAAGCTTTGACTATTCAAAATAGCAATCACTTAATTTTTACCGGCTATGTAAACAATATAGATCAAGCAAATTTTTATCAAAACGCGTTTGGTTTTATAACCGCTTCGATGCACGAAGGATTTGGTTTACCAGGATTAGAAGCTATGCAGTACGGTATCCCTGTGCTAGCAAGCAATATTGAAGTATTTAACGAAGTATACGACAATGCAGCAATATATTTTGACGGCTTAAATCCTGATGATATTGCTGATAAAATACAATTACTGGTTAGCGATCAGCCATTTTATGAATCTATGCAAAAAAAAGGTTTAAAACGGGCAAGTTTGTTTTCTTGGGAACGGGCCGCTGATCAAACTTTAAAGGTATATCACTCACAACCAGCACCAGCACTAAACTTAGAACCAGAACTCGAATAATTATTTATGTCTTATCCATCTAACCCAAAGTATGTTGTTTTAGCCGGAGGTCTTACAGGCGGACCAATCGCTCCACTTTTAGGCGTGGTTAATTTTTGGCGTACAAAAGACGAACGAATCACTCCGGTAATAATTGACGTTGCTCACAGTTTTGGCCAAGCAATTTCGGATAAACATCAAATTAAATTTTTTAGAATAATAACTGGTAAGCTTCGTCGCTATCGAACATGGAAAAATTTACTGTTTCCGTTGTGGTTGTTCATCGGATTTATTCAGTCACTATTTATTTTATACAAAGTTAAACCACGAATTGTTTTAGGTGCCGGAGGTTTTGCACAATTGCCTGTGATGTATGCAGCTTGGATCTTGCGAATTCCGAGAGTTATTCACCAACAAGATGTTTTGGTAACAATGTCAAACCGTTTATGTTCGCCAATTGCAAATATCATTACTACAACTTTTGAATCTTCAATCAGAGATTTTTATCAAGAAACCGGATTAGGTTCAAAGTACATCAAAGGAACGAAAGTTTTTTGGACGGGCAACCCATCGGAATATGAACACTTTGACTACAATAATAAAAAACAATTACAGCTTCCTCAAAACATCCAACTTCATAATGAGTTGCCAGTATTGCTAGTGTTTGGCGGTGCCAGTGGAGCTCAAGGAATCAACATACCAATTATCAAAGCTTTGCCAGAGCTAATTAAAGTTGTACAAATTATTCATGTTACAGGACCCAATAATGAACACCCAACGGCCTCGACCAACTATCATCCAATTGAACTATCAAAAAATATGGCAGCACTATATAATGCCGCAGATTTAGTCATAGGCCGTGCTGGCATTAATACCCTCACAGAGTTGGCAGAATTCGAAAAACCGAGTATAATTGTGCCGATGCCAGATTCTCATCAAGAATTAAATGCAGAGTTGTTGTATAACTGTAAAGCCGCTTTGATTTTGGATCAGAGTAATTTACCACCGGATATTTTAATACGATCCATCCGCAAAGTCATGTTTGATGCTGATTTGCAAAAAAATTACATTACCAATATGCGCAAATTGTTTCCAAAGAAAGCTTCAAGTAATATTGTAGATTTAATAGAAAAACTATTAGCCACTCGCAATGCCAAACAAAAAAAATAACGTCAAAGTCGGTCTAGCTTTTAGCGGCGCTTCAACTCGTTCTATTTTTTATATTGGTTTTTTAGAAGTATTAAAGGAAAATGATTTTCCAATCGATTATATTGCAGCTTTGTCCGGTGGTACTATAGTAGCAGCCAGCTTTGCCAGCGGCACAATGCACAAGCTTAAAGAGATGGCTTTTAAAATTAATAAAGAAGTAATCTTTAGTTTGATCGAAAGAAGCAAAGGTAAAGGCGGTTTGTACCATTTGGATAGAGTAGAGGAACTACTCCGCAGTTTTACTAAAAATTATAACTTCGAAGATGTTACTCCACGACTAGGTTTTATTGCCACAGACATTGTTGCTGGTGAAGAAGTAGTTCTGCAAGTTGGAGATTTAGCTCAGGCGGTTTGTGCTTCATGTTCATTACCAGTTGTATTCCAGCCGCGTGAGTGGGGAAATAAAGTTTTAGTTGATGGCGGAATTATTAACATTGTTCCAGGTAATGTTGCCAGACAGGCTGATATGGATTTAGTAATTGGGATTGATCTCCGCGCCACCCGGCATATTTTTAGCCCATGGCAAATTTTAGCGCGCAGAATTGTAAATAAAATAAAAACTCTTATTTGGCCGGAGCAGGTAGAAAAATTATGGCAATTAATATTGAATAAATTTCGTTTATCAGACTTTTGGCAAAATAATTTTTATTTAGGTCAATCTGGGCACAAACTAAAAGGGACAAATCTATTCACTGTGATTGGTCGTTCATTGGATATTGCTATTAAAGCTCAGCAGGAACAAGACCCGAGTGGTAATTTTGATTGTGACTTAATTATTTCGCCTGAACTAGAAATTCCTTTTTGGAAGAAGATGCTGTTTATTCGATTCGCGCATATCGCTAATACTCGGGATTATTATTTAGAAGGACGTAAAGCTGCAGAAGAAAATTTGCCAAAGATGTGGCAACTACTGAAAAACAAGGAATTATCAAAACTAGAGACTCCCATTGTTGCACAAGAAGAAATGTTAAAGCAATTATTTACAAAATAGCCATGAACTTAACTGAACAATCAAAAATTTATTTTATAGGAATTGGTGGCATCGCTATGTCTGCTGCGGCTGGTATAGCTAAGGAGTTAAAATATGAAGTCTCCGGAAGTGACAGTAAGGCTATTTATGACCCTGCTAAATCTGTCTTAGATGAGCTAGATATTCCTTATAACGTTGGTTATGATGCCTCACATATAACTCCAGAACTGCAGTTGCACGGCATTTTTATTGCGTCAGCTGGGGAGGATCTCTCCAATCCAGAAGTTGCTTATTTGCGAGAACATGACATGGAAATTAATTCCTTGAGCGAACTGTTATTTGAGCTGTCAAAAAATCAGTTGCGCATAGTCGTGACTGGCACTCATGGTAAATCCACTACTACAGCCATGCTAGGACAAAGTTTAAAGCAAATCGATGATAGTTCTTTTATGACCGGCGCAGTACTTCAAGATACAAAACGCAATTTTTATTTTGGCGACGGTCATTATTTTACCTTTGAGGGCGACGAATATAAGGCTTTGTTTGATGACCCGACCCCGAAGTTCCAGCAATATAAACCTGATATTGTTGTTTTAACAAATTTGGAATTTGATCATCCGGATATTTTCTCTTCCGTCGAAGAAATAAAAGCTGAGCTAGCAGAATTATTAGACAAGATGCCAGATGACGGTATAATTTTTTACAACGCTGACGCAAGTGAGCTAATCAAGACTGTTCATCACAGTAATTTAGGACAAGTAAGTTTTGGTTTGCATAACCCGGCAGATTTTATTGCGACTAATATTCAAACTTTGCCAGAGAAGACTAGTTTTACTGTTGAGCGGGTTGACCCAGTTAGTAAGCAGCAATCTACAGAAGAATATAACATCAATGCCTTTGGTCAGATGAATGTATACAATGCTTTAGCTGTAATAACTACTTTACGCACTCTAGGATTCAGCCATGAACAAGTTCAGATGGGATTAGATTCTTACCATGGAATTAAGCGCCGTTTTGAATATTTAGGTGAACATAAAAACGCAAAAATCTTTGATGATTATGCTCATCACCCAACCGCTATCAAAGAAACTTTATCCGCTGCCCGATTGCGCTTTCCGCAATCTAGAATTTGGGCAGTGTTTGAACCTCATACTTTTAGCCGCACTAGCACAGTTTTAGAGAACCTAGCAAAAAGTTTTGAATCAGCTGACAAAGTCTTATTGGCAGAAATTTATCCGGCACGAGAAAAGAAAACAGACAACTCTATTACCGGACAGCAAGTAGTAAATGAAATTTCCAAAACTCATTCGGATGTTCGCTTGGTCGCTGATAAGCAGTCGGCTTTTAATATTCTAAAAACAGAATTAGAGCCCAATGATGTGGTAATAGTCATGGCAGTCGGCAGCTTTAATACTCTTGGTAACGAATTGGTTGATTTAAAATAATTACTATGGAGATTTTAGAAAATATTCCCTTAGCTCGTTATACAACTTTTTATATCGGCGGTCCTAGTCGGTATTTAATTTTTGCGTTGGAAGTAAAAGATATTATTGAAGCAATAAATTTTGCTAAAGATAAGCAATTACCTTACTTAATTATTGGTGGCGGAAGTAATTGTTTAGTTAGCGAGAAAGGTTTTGTTGGAATCACAATCAAGATTGAAAATTTAGGTATGGATTTAGTTGAAGAAACTGATCAAACCGTAACTCTAAAAATTTCCAGCGGAGAAAAGTGGGATGATGTTGTTCGTTTTGCAACCAAAGAGAACTGGTGGGGAATAGAGAATTTGTCCCACATACCAGGCTGCACAGGTGCCTTAACTGTGCAGAATGTTGGCGCATATGGACAAGAGGCGAGTCTGGTAGTTAAAGAAGTGGAAGTAATTGACACAAAGGATAATCAAATTAAAACTTTATCTAATGAGCAAATAGAATTCGATTACAGAAAAAGCATTTTTAACAGCATTCAAAAAGGACGTTATATAATTTTATCTACGACTTTAGTATTACAAAAACAACCGCAACCTAATTTAAGTTACGGAGATTTATCTAAAAAATTTGCGGATAATGTAGAACCAACAATAAATCAAATTCGCGAAGCTGTAATTCAAATTCGCAATCAAAAGTTTCCTTACCCAGATTCACCCGAGAGAGGTAATAGCGGTTCATTCTTTAAAGGTCAGATTTTGACCGAAGATCAATTCAATTTACTCTTTGAAAAACTCAAAGCAAACTTCTCAGAAGAAGTAGTAAGTAGATTACAATCTATGCGTGATCGCTTACAAGTCAAGCAAGGATACAAGACCCCGTCAGCATTTTTAATCGAGCTTTGTGGTTTTAAAGAGCTCACCATTGGTGGAGCAAAAATTAACCCCAACCAACCAGCTATAATTATCAATTATACTGGCACTGCAACAAGCTCGGATGTATTAGCGTTGTATAAGCAAGTAAGCAGTGAGGTCTTTAATAAAACAGGGGTAAAATTAGGAATTGAACCTGAGCTAATTGGCTTCGATCAAGAAGAATTGACCAACCTAATGGTATAATTAATATAGAAAGGAAACCTTATGAATATTAATATCAAAGCCACTAATACCACCCTTACAGATTCGATTCGTGCCAATGTTCAAGCTAAACTAGAGCCTTTAGAAAAGTTTATCCGCCCAGAAGATGTCATTCACCTCGAATTAGCAGAAGATACCAAGCACCACAGCGGTCAATTCTTTCATGTCGATATTCAAATTAGCCCACGCGGATTTTACGCCGAAGCTCGCGCTAATGATTTTTATGAAGCCATGGATCTATTGGTTCCAAAAATTAAGCACCAATTCACTAAAGAAAAAGATAAGAGTTTGAGTCTTCGCAAGAGATTGGGTAAATGGTTCAGTAAAGGACAATAAAATATACAAAAAAAACAGCTGGCAACAGCTGTTTTATAAATTTACTTTAGCGAACATTTTTGCCGCCAGTTTGAATATAATCATCGATAACACCACAAGCATTATCGAATTCCTCGTGAATATATCCAAATTTTGCTAAACGTATACTCCACTTGTAAGTGTCGATTTCAACACCTTCTGAGTCTAGTAATACTGACAATAGAGCTAGTTTGTAGATCGTGTCCGCTAATTGAGGACCAAGCGGATCCTGGTAAGGAGTACATAGCTCTCTATCTCTTTCGAGCCGACGTTTATATTGTTCCCGCTTAGATCTTAGAAAGTCCAAGTCACTATGTGGCATTAACTTTATGATCGGTGCTTCTTGATTTAAAATAGTTTCTTCCATAATAGTTTACTCCTCGGCTTTAACTAAAGTTGTTGACAGACATCAGGATTAAGCCGTCATGGCCCATCGAGTTGTTTGTAGTAAAAATACTGCCAAGTGTTTCGTCATCTTTTATTAATGACATTGATCTGGGGTCACCTTTGATCTGGCAATCAATACCTTCGGAGTTTTTTAATTCCTCAGCGATAACCTTATAAATCTCAGTAGTATCGACTGGCTTTTCTGCGACAAATCTAAATCATCTCTCATCTCCAGATTTGAGATAATTTTTTTGAAGCTTTATATCCGGGAATTTTGATTCGACGAGCTTGCCAAGCCCTTCTGTTATATCCAATATGTTATCCATAGTTTCCTCCTTAACTAACCACGAAGTATAGCGAAAACCAGCTAAACCGTCAATATGGCCATTTATTGTTAAAATCCTCCGATTTAGGTATACTAAACAGGTACTATTTTATACATTATGTCTATATTTAAACGTGTTTTTTCATTTGCTTCTTCGGATCCGCTAACCAAATATAGCGCTGAATTGGCTAAAATTAATGGCTTTGCAGAAGAAGTTGCTAAGCTCTCCGATGAAGAACTAAAGCAAGAAATTGCTGATTTTAAAACTGAGCTTACCGAGATTAAAGATACCCAGGCTGTTATTAAGAAATTAGTTGAAATCCGTCCGCGCGTGTTTGCCTTAACCCGTGAAGGTGCAAAGCGCGCCATTGGTCAATTCCATTACGACGTACAAATTGTCGGAGGGATCGCTCTGTCCGAAGGTACGATTGCCGAAATGAAAACCGGTGAAGGTAAAACTTTAACTGCTACTTTACCATTGGCGCTTTATGCTTTGGCTGGACGCGGCGCACACATTGTAACTGTTAACGATTACTTAGCGCGGTGGCAGGCAAGTTTGATGGGAAAAGTTTTCCATCAACTTGGACTATCAACTGCAAGCATTCAACACGAAGCCTCCTTTTTATACGACACTACTTATCAGCCTGAGCAGGAAGAAATTGATGCGCTCGAAGGTGGTACTCAAGGTTTGGTTTTGGATGTAAAACATATGCGTCCAATTACTCGTCGCCAAGCATACGAAGCTGATATCACTTATGGTACCAACAATGAATATGGTTTTGATTACCTTCGCGACAACATGGTGCAATCGATGGACCAACTTCGTCAGCGTGATTTGTTCTATGCCATTGTGGACGAAGTCGACAGTATTTTAATTGACGAAGCTCGTACACCATTAATTATTTCGCAGCCTGACACCGAACCAACTGACAAGTACTACCAATTTGCCAAGATGGTGGATCGTCTTCAAGAAGAAGTTGATTATACTGTAGATGAAAAACACAAAGCTGCCAGTTTAACTGACGATGGTATTAACAACATCGAAAGTATTTTAAAAATTCCTAATATTTATGACACCAGCCAAGGTGTGACTACTTTACACCATATCGAACAAGCTTTGCGTGCCAAAACTTTGTTTAAAAATGACCGTGATTACGTTATTCGTGACGGTGAGATCATTATTGTAGATGAATTCACTGGTCGTTTGATGTTTGGTCGTCGTTATAGTCAGGGTCTTCATCAAGCTATTGAAGCCAAAGAGAACGTAAAGATTCAACAAGAAAGTAAAACTTTAGCAACTATCACATTCCAGAATTTATTCCGTTTGTACGACAAATTGTCTGGTATGACTGGTACTGCCAAAACCGAAGAAGAAGAATTCTTTAAGATTTATCAATTACATGTTTTGCAAATTCCTACTAACCAGCAAATGGTTCGCGAAGATTTGTCAGACTTGGTGTTTAAAAATGAAGCTGGCAAGTTTGCTGCAATTGCAAAAGATGTTAAAGAACGCAACAAACGCGGTCAACCGGTATTGATCGGTACTGTAAGTATCGCCAAAAATGAACTCCTCGCTGAACATCTTAAAAAAGAAGGCGTTCCTTTTGAACTGTTGAACGCTAAAAACCACGAACGTGAAGCGCAGATTGTAGCACAGGCCGGTCGGTTTGGTGCTGTAACTTTGGCTACCAACATTGCTGGTCGTGGTGTGGATATTCTTTTGGGTGGTAACCCTATTGATAAAGAAGAAGCGGCTAAAGTGCGAGAAGCCGGTGGTTTAGCTGTAATCGGTACCGAACGCCATGAATCTCGCCGTATTGATAATCAGTTACGTGGTCGTGCTGGACGTCAGGGTGACCCAGGGTTGAGCCGTTTTTACGTATCCATGGAAGATGACCTCATGCGCCTATTTGGTGGTGGTCGTATGCAAGGTTTAATGGAAACTCTCAAGGTACCGGACGATCAACCGATCGAAGCTAAGATGGTGTCCCGTTCAATTGAATCTGCACAAAAGAAGATCGAAGGCATTAACTTTGACACTCGTAAGAGCGTGTTGGAATTTGATGACGTCTTAAACCATCAACGTAAAAATATTTACACTCGTCGCCGCAACTACTTGGCTGGTTTAGAAAAAGAAGGCAAAGAGGATAATTTGATTCGCCAAGAAGTATTAGAACTTATAAAGAGAGACTTAACCGAAACTATAACCTTTAATTTAGGTAGTTTAGAACTGGATGAAGCTTTACCAAAAATTTTTGAAGTTGCCAGCGGAATTTTGCCAACTCTAAACGCTAACAAGCAAGCATTGATTAACGAAGCAATGAGCAATGCCGCTGATCGAGAATTTGTATTGATTGATGAACTAAATAAGCTTGCCGAAGAAGAAATGATTGCTAAAGCGGCAGAAGTTGGGGACGAACTCTATGATAACGTTCTTCGTTCTTTGATGTTGTCTTCAATAGATCGCTTATGGATGGAGCATTTAGATACAATGGATCACTTACGTGACTCGGTACGTTTACGTGGTTATGGTCAACGCGATCCATTAGTTGAATATAAAAAAGAAGGTTACGCATTATTCCAAACTTTACTGGCCGAAATCGACAAGCAAGTTGTATCCGCAGCTTTGCGTATTGGTGTGCAAGTTCATGAAGAAAATGGACAGACTCATCAGCACATTACTTTGTCAGGCGGCGGTGCTCCAGAAGCAGGTAGTGCTAATAACAGTGGCGCTGTCCAACAAGCTTCGCTTGAGCCAGAGGACCCACGCGCAGCCGGCATTGGCCGCAATGATCAGTGTTTTTGTGGAAGCGGTAAGAAGTATAAAAAGTGTGGATTGCTTAATACACAAGAGCATCAACAGAATTTGGCAAAGTAAAACAATGAGTACCGTCACGAAGAAAATTCAAACAAAATACTTCGAACTAATATTAGCTGGTAAAAAGAATTTTGAGCTTCGATTAAATGATTTTGACATTGAAGAAGGGGACACTTTAATTCTTGCCGAGCATGATGAAAACCGAAACCTTACTGGGCGCACTATCGAAAAACAGGTTAGTTATGTCGGTAAAGTAATGATTGATGAATTACACTGGCCGAAGGATGAAGTTTTAGAGAAGGGGTTGCAGATTATTTCCTTGAAATAAAAAGAGACCACAATATTTTGTGATCCCTATGTCTTGTAAAGTAATTTACTCCATATCTACATCTGGAAGTTTTCTTATACCACAGACTTCACAAAACCAACCAGTACATCCTAACTTTTTGATTCCTTGATCCTCATGTTTTGTGAAAGCAATAACTCTTCTCATGTACATCTTACAATGTCGATGGAATAATGTAATGCTTCCCAAAACTTCTTTCCATTCACCACGTCGATAAGTATCAGATTTCCAGTCATTTTGGATTGGTGTAGACTTTAAATAACTCATTACTACCTCCTATGATCTCTATTTTGAATTACTACTGACATAAAAGTATACAAATAAACCTCACTAATGTCAATACTAAATAAACAAAATTCATTACAAACCATTACTACAGAAATTTTAGCTTGCCCCATTTGTATAAAAGCAGGAAAAAGCAAACTAGTTCCGGGTGAAGGCAGTGCTAATGCAAAAATAGTTTTTGTTGGTGAAGCACCAGGTAAAAATGAAGTTATTACCGGACTACCGTTTATTGGCCAAGCTGGAAAACTACTAGATTCTTTATTAGCAACAATCAAATTAGATCGAAAAGATATTTTTATTACTAGTGCGGTAAAGTATTTACCCAAAAAATATATCACTCCAAAGCCAAAGGATATCGAACATGGCCGCATTCATTTGTTTAAGCAGTTGGATGTGATTCAACCTAAAGTAATTGTATTGCTAGGAAATATCGCAGCACAGGCTGTATTAGGAGAAAAGTTTTCTATCGCAGAACAGCACGGCACTTTTATAAAAAGTAATAATCTAATTTACTTTTTAAGCTATCATCCCGCCGCGCCATTATACAGTCCAAAACTTCGCGAAGTAATTACGAAAGATTTCAAAGAGTTAAAAAAATATGTCTAAACACCGTTTACCAAGTCATGTAAAACCTCTTAAATACCAATTGCAAATTGTCCCAAATTTGTCTGAGTTTACTTTTACAGGAAGTGAAAAAATTCAATTAAAAATTTCAAAATCAACCACAGAATTAACTTTGCACTCTTTGGATTTGCAAATTACTTCGGCTTTATGGAAGGCGGGGAAATTAGAGTACAAATCAGTTAAAATTATTTTTGACAAAAAATCCGAAACAGTAAAATTTATTTTCACCAAACCAATAAGCGGAAATGGTATCTTAGAATTAGAATTCTCCGGTCTAATTATCGACGGACTCCAAGGATTTTATCGCAGCAAGTATGTTCAGAATAAACAAGAAAAATATCTAGCAACTACTCAGCTCGAAGTGACTGATGCACGACGATTCTTTCCATGTTTTGACGAACCTGCACACAAAGCTATATTCCATGTCTCTGTAGTCGTTCCAAAAAAATTACAAGTTATTTCTAATACAATCGAATCCCAAGTGCTACCACATCATGATCCGCATTTAAAGATTGTCCACTTTGCCGCAACGCCAAAAATGTCTACGTACTTATTGGCATTAATAATTGGTGAGCTTGAGCATGTTCAAACTAAGTCTAAACGAGGTGTAAAAATTCGCATCCATACAACAGTAGGTAAAAAATCTCAAACTAAATTCGCCTTAGACGTAACGAAACGCGCATTAGACTACCTCGAAGACTATATTGGTATCCCATATCCACTACCAGTTTTGGATCTTATTGCCATTCCAGATTTTAGTGCTGGTGCAATGGAAAACTGGGGCGCAATCACTTTTCGAGAAACTGCGCTATTAGTAGATGAACAACACACCACTTTTATTGGCCGCCAGCGCGTTGCCGAAGTTATTGCACACGAACTGGTTCACCAATGGTTTGGTAACTTAGTTACCATGGAATGGTGGACACATCTCTGGCTTAACGAGAGCTTTGCTACTTATATGGCTTATTTAGTAGTGGACAAATTGTTCCCTGGGTGGAATTTTTGGACCAAGTTTGTACTTCAAGAACAAAGCATTGCCTTAAGTAAGGATGCATTACATACTTCGCAACCAATAGAGGTCGAAGTCAAACTACCTAGCGAAATTTCGGAAAGCTTTGACCCGGCAATTGTTTACGCCAAAGGTGCAAGCGTAATTCGCATGCTTGCAGGGTATATTGGCCCAGAAGATTTTCGAACCGGACTCTCTTACTATCTTAAAAAGCACTCGTACAAAAATACCGAGTCTGTTCATCTATGGGATGCATTCGAAAAATCTTCTGGTAAACCTGTCCGCAAATTTATGGCAACTTGGACTAAAAAAATTGGTTATCCAGTTGTAGATGTAGAAATAAAAAATGTGAACAATAAAAGTTATTTACTTACTTCGCAAACAAAATTTAATCAACTTCCTAAAAAAACTAAATCAAACCAATTATGGTCGGTGCCGTTGCTTCCAATTTTTAATCCAAAATCAGAACAAAGTTTAAATTACACACTAATCAAACAGTCGCAAAAATTTACGTTTCCAATACAGCAAGAGTTATTCAAACTTAATTATTTAGAAGAAAGTTTTTTTATCACCAATTACAGCCCATCTTTGCTGTCAAAAATCTTTCTAGAACTTCGAGAGCAAAATATCTCTAGCATAGAAAGACTAGCCATTGTCAGAAACGCATTTTTACTAGCTAAATCAGGTCATATACCAACGGATGTCTATTTAGAGATGCTTTCTTATCTCAACAACGAAACAAGCTATATTGTTTGGTCGCAAGTTGCTAACGATCTGTATCAATTAGGTCAGTTAACTTTTGCTACTAAAGCCACCGTCTCATTTGCGAATTTTCAAAAACAAATTTTTAGCAAGTTAATTGAACATAAAGAAATCGGCTTTAAGCCTAGATCATCAGAATCACACAATCATAAAACTTTGCGTGCATTGGCCTTTATGGAATCAGGTTTAGCTGGCTATAAACCCAGTATTAAACAAGCAAAACGGTTGTTTATGATTAAAAAATCTGGTAAAAATATCGAAGCAGATTTGCGATTGTCAGTGTACTGCATTATTGCTAAATGGGGGAGTCAAGCTGCCTACATTCAACTGCTAAAAATTTATCGAGAAACTTCATTAGCTCAAGAAGCTCAACAAGTTTTACTTGCTTTGACTTATTTAGGTAATTCAAACTTACAAACCAAAGCATTAAAATTATTTTTTAGCACCGAAGTACGCGATCAGGATCGAACTATGGTTTTAGGGCAAGCATTAAATAACCCTTCTCTAAAAAATCAGGCATGGCAAGCCGTTCAAAGCAACTGGCCTATGCTAGAGAAAAAATTTGGTGCCAACAAAGGACTGGGTCGGATTATCTCAGGTGCAAGTAGCTTTAATTCGACAAAAGAGCTACAAGCTTTTACTCAATTTGCTAAAACTCATAATCTATCCACGGCTAAACAATCAACAGCTCAAACCAAAGAAAAAATTCAAATTAAAGTCGCTTGGAAGGCTCGTGATCTAGAATTAATTACACGATATTTAAAGCAATATAGCAAGGCTAAAAAATAGTCCAAACTTTTTGCATAATTCTTTAAAATTGAATATAATTCCTAGGAGATTATGTAACGATTAAACAATACTTATGAAACCATTTATGAAGAGAGTTTTGGTTTTTTTATTTGTAATTTTGCTGGGCGCTGGAGCAGCTTGGATTGCTTACCCTCACGGCAGCAGAATTAACTTAGAAAAATTAAAGATCAATTACAAAAAAGATTTCTTTGTCCACTTAGGACTCGACCTTAAAGGTGGAGCGCATTTAGTTTATAAAGCTGATTTTAAAGATATTGCGGAAGGGGATAAAAAAGACGCTATTACCAGTGTTCGCGACACTATTGAGCGCCGTGTTAACAGTTTTGGCGTGTCCGAACCATTAGTGCAGGTACAAGGAACTGATCAGATCGTAGTTGAACTTCCAGGGGTTAGCGATGTAAACGAAGCAATTAACCAGATCGGACAAACTCCGTTATTGGAATTCCGCACACAAGGCGACCCTAATGCACCACAGAATGCTACTGTCGTGGATGGAAAGGTTACTATTGACCCGCTTTCTAACTGGAATAAGACTGGTTTGTCAGGTAAACAGCTTAAAAAAGCAACCGCTGATGTGCAACAAGGTCAAAGTGCTGTTAGTTCTAATATTGTTGTGCGTCTTCAATTTGATGACGAAGGAACCAAACTATTTGCTGATATCACAAAAGCAAACTTAAACAAACAAGTTGCAATTGTTCTTGATGGCCAAATCATTAGTGCGCCAACAGTTCAAAGCGCGATTACAGATGGAGAAGCCATTATTTCTGGTAACTTTACTGCTGACGATGCCAAGCAATTAGCAACTCGTCTAAACTCTGGTGCTCTACCAGTGCCAATTAGTTTGATTTCGCAGCAAAATGTTGGTGCAACACTTGGACAAGAATCAATTCAAAAATCTTTGATTGCTGGTTTAATTGGTTTATTGCTCGTTGTATTGTTTATGATTTTCTTCTACCGATACCCAGGCTTGTTGGCAGTATTAGCACTTTTAATTTACACTCTACTATCTATTGCGGTTTTCAAGATTGGAGTATCTATTGCGGCTATTATTTTGGTGGGTATATTCTTTATGTTAGGCATTTTAGTCAGCAGTTGGTTTGGGGCCTTAGCATTACTCAGCTATATTATTTTGATGCTTATCCCTAATGGCTTACAACCAGTTACATTAACTTTGGCTGGAATTGCTGGATTCATTCTCTCTATAGGTATGGCTGTAGATGCCAACATCTTGATTTTCGAAAGAATGAAAGAAGAAATTCATAATGGTAAAGAACTCACAAAAGCTATCGAAGATGGATTCGACCGTGCGTGGCTATCAATTCGTGATTCGAACGTCTCTAGTTTAATCACAACATTCATCCTATACATGTTTGGTACTCCGAGTATTAAAGGTTTTGCGATTACCTTATCAATTGGTATTTTAATTTCAATGTTTAGTGCAATTACAGCTACTCGAACATTCCTCAGATTATTAATGACTAAGCGAATTTCCAAAATGCCCTGGCTGTTTGGAACAAAGCTTAAAAAATCTAACAGCTAATATATGAAATTACTTAATTACTACCGTTACTTTTTTATTGCTTCGTTTGTAATCTTGATCGTAGGTTTAATTTCTTTAGGGGTATTTGGCTTAAAATTAGGAATTGATTTTAAAGGTGGTTCTGTTACTGAACTACAATTTAATCAAGAAGTTAACATTGATAAAGTAAAAGAAGCTGTTAGTAAGCAGGGAATTGATAACCCGCAAGTTCAATCTACGGACAACAACGGAGTTATCATCAGATCTGCAGAACAGAATGAAGAAAAACATAAAGCTCTACTGACTTCATTAAAAACTGACGTAGGCGATTTTACAGAAAAAAGTTATGAGTCAATCGGACCGATCGTAGGGAAGCAACTTACTCAGCAAGCTCTATATCAATTACTACTAGTATCATTAGGGATCATCTTTTACATTGCCTACGCTTTTCGCAAAGTTACCAAGCCGATTTCTAGCTGGCAGTTTGGTGTTGCAGCAGTTTTAGCGCTTGTTCATGACTTGTTAGTAGTATTGGGAATATTTTCTATCCTTGGACACTTCTGGCACATCGAAGTCGACAGCATGTTCGTAACAGCGATGCTAACCGTACTAGGTTTTTCAGTTCACGATACCATTATTGTGTTCGATAGAATTAGAGAAAACCTACGAGTTTACGCCGGGCAGAGTATTGAGTTCGTTGTTAATCACAGCATTTCACAAACTTTAGTTCGTTCTCTCAATACTAGCTTGACCGTACTGCTTGTTTTGCTCGCACTTCTATTATTTGGCGGAGAAACCATTCGATACTTCGTCTTAGCTCTCTTTATCGGTATCATTGCTGGTACATATTCTTCTATTTTTGTGGCCAGTCCAACACTTGTACTGTGGCAAAATTGGAAACAAAAACGTCGAAAGTAAAAAAATCCCCTTATTTAAGGGGTTTTTTTTGCAAAAATGGTATAATAAATATTTGACCAACTCAAATATATATGTTATAATTTTGTATATTAACATTTTGATATGGGAATTTTAGATACAATCATCGACACACATCAGCGAGAATCTTTGCAAGAATTTGAGTTAAACTTGATCATTGCCAAGATCCTTGAACCACTAAAAGAGCGTGAAAAGCTCATTCTTTCAAAGCGCTATGGTTTAAACAATGAACCATTGCAAACGCTTAAGGTTGTAGGCGAAGAACAAGGTTTAACCCGTGAGCGTGTTCGTCAAATCGAAAAAGAATTACTCAAAAACCTCAAGCGTGGCGTAAACCAACTAGAAGACTTTATTTCTGCTCGTGATTTATTGTTAACTACAATTTCCGAACACGGTGGATTGATGTCCGAAGAGGCTCTGATTAATTACTTAGGCTATTCCGAAGAGTCTGATATTCAAGCTCTAAAGTTTTTATTGCGCTTAATTACCGAAATCGAAGAACATAGCGAAGATGAGCATATCCGACAATCTTGGTCTAAGCTTGGCTTTGACAAAGACTTTTTGCATGACTTTGTTAAGACCACTAAGAAACTATTAGACAACCACGGACAACCCTTAGACTCAGATAAATTTATCGAAAAATTTGAACAATCAGAATTTTTTAAGAACAACCAAGATAAACTTAGTCCTAAAGTTGTACTTAACTACTTACAAGCATCTAGCGGCATCAAAAAGAATCCTTATGGTGAATTTGGGTTAGGCCACTGGAACGAAATTAAACCTAAAGATGTTGGTGACAAAGCTTATTTAGTAATGAAGCACCACAAAAAACCAGAACATTATTCAGCTATTACTGATTTAATCAACGAACACAACATTGACGGCCGCAAAGCTTACAAAGAAACTGTTCATAATAAATTAATTAAAGATAAACGATTTGTATTAGTTGGCCGCGGTATCTACGCTCTTACTGAGTGGGGATACCAACCAGGAGTTGTTTCGGACATTATCGCCGAAATCCTAAAAGACTCTGGTCAACCTATGACACGTGATCAAATTGTAGAAAAAGTTTTAGAACGCCGCATGGTTAAAAAGAACACTGTATTAGTAGGTCTTTCTAACAAGAAACTGTTCAAAAAGGTTGGTAAGAACCTTTACGCATTAGTGGCTTAAAAGCATTTAATCAAACGCAGAAACAAACACCATATTAAATAATATGACAAACGGATCTACCTTCGACATAATCTATATATTAAATATTATATGGTTCCTATTCAGTCATGGAGGATGGGTCCTTTTTGTTTTGTTGGCAATTTATCTTCTATATCAGATGTATATGGGAGAAATCCAAGGGCAGTATCTAAGTAGTATTGAATGGGTACTTTTAGAAATTAAGCCTCCTAAGGACAATCCTACCAGTTTTTATAATGCTGAACAGGTCTTTATTCAATTACATCAGTTATTTGATAACTGGACTTTTCAAGAAAAGTATTTAGAGGGGAAAATAGTATTTACTGTTTCATTTGAAATTGTTAGCTTGGGTGGAAAAATTTCTTATTTAATTCGCGCTCCAAAAAAGCAACAAGATTTAATAGAAGCAGCTTTATATGCCAACTACCCAAGTATTGAAATTACCGAAGTTAAAGATTATTTAGAAAATTTTCACTATAGTCCTGATGATCCTCGCTATGACCTGTTTGGCGCTGAATTTATACCAGTTAAAAGCCAAGCTTTTCCGATTCGAACTTATCGAGAATTTGAAAGTTTAAAAGGTCCCGAATTAAGCGAAATTGTGGTTGACCCACTTGCGCCATTGCTAGAAACCTATACCAAAATTGGTAGTCAGGAATTTTACGGTTTGCAAATTATTATTCAACCTGTAATGGATAACTCCTGGAAAGAAGAAGTTGAAAATGAAGTTGAAAAAGTATTAGGCGAAAAAACTGTTGTTAGCGCTGACGGTAAAAAAACCAAGGTAAAGAATGATATGATGGGTATAGACGAAATTGTTAAACAGCAAGTTACGGCTATGAAAAATAAGCTTAACCGTCCAGGTTTTAGTACCAAGATTCGTTTTTTGCATTTAGGAACAGCAGAGCAATTTAACAAGAACGCTAAAAAATTGGTGCTAAGTCCGTTCAGAATTTTTTCATCTGGAAACTTTAACAGTCTTAAACCTGCGTTTGGACCAAAAAAAGATTACAGAATTTCCCCCAATTTAGAAGCAGCGTATATTAACTATTGGGTTAAAAATAGAAAGAAAGATATTTTTAATGGTTATAAAGGACGTAGCACATGGGTAGGTGAAAAAACATTTATTCTTAATACGGAAGAGTTGGCTACTCTATATCACTTTCCGATCACAACACCTGGTTCTAATCAAACAGTGGAGTCATTGGACACAAAGAAAATCCAACCACCAGCCAACTTACCAATTGATGATTTATAAATTTTATGGAAACAACCTCAGGACAACCTAAAGAACATATTAATTTCTTCGCTAAGACCAACTTCCGCAACAAGCAGGTGCCTTTTGGTATTAAGCCAGATGACCGACGCCGTCACATGTACGTTATCGGTAAGACCGGTATGGGAAAAACTTCCATGATGGAAAACATGGTTGTTCAGGATATCCGCAATGGTAACGGAGTTTGTTTTATTGATCCTCATGGCGACTCGATTCAAAAACTTCTAGATTATGTACCACCAAGCCGCATTAATGACGTGGTGTATTTTAACCCAGCCGATCAGGACTTTCCGATTGCTTTAAATATTTTAGAATCTGTTGATCCTAAGTACCAGCATTTAGTGGCTTCGGGATTGATGGGTGTATTTACCAAAATTTGGGCAGGAGTTTGGTCGCCACGTATGGAATACATCTTAAACAACACTATTTTGGCGTTGTTAGATAGCCCAGGCAATACAATGCTTGGGATTGTGCGCATGTACGTAGACAAAAAGTATCGCAAAAAAATAGTTGATGCTATTAAAGATCCGATGGTCCGAGCCTTTTGGGTAGAAGAATTTGCTAACTACGCCGAAAAGTATCGTACAGAAGCCGTAGCTCCGATTCAAAACAAAGTCGGACAATTTTTATCGTCTTCAATTATTAGAAACATTATTGGGCAACCAAAGTCTACGATAGATTTGCGTGAGATTATGGACAACCAAAAAATTCTCTTAATGGATTTGTCCAAAGGTAAAGTAGGTGAAGATAGCTCGGCTTTGCTTGGTGCTATGATTATCACCAAACTCCAGTTAGCTGCTTTATCTCGTGTGGATATTCCAGAACCTGACCGAAAAGATTTTTATTTATACGTAGATGAGTTCCAAAACTTTGTAACAGACAGTTTTGCTACTATTTTGTCCGAAGCGCGTAAATATCGCCTAAATTTAACCGTTGGCCATCAGTATATCGGACAGTTAACTCCGGACAATAACACTAAAGTGCGCGATGCTGTGTTTGGTAACGTTGGAAGTATGATTGTATTTCGTGTTGGTGCTGCTGACGCCGAATATCTAGAAACAGAATTTGAACCAGCATTTACCCCGGTAGATATTGTAAACTTACCTAAGTGGCACATTGTGTTAAAACTGATGATCAATGGTATCGCTAGTGATCCGTTTACAGCCGTGACTGTTCCTATAAATGAAGAGTGGAAAATAGGGAATGGTGAGAAGATAATTAAAGTTTCTCGAGAACGATACGCCAATCCTCGCGCTGACGTAGAGGATAAGATCCAGCGTTGGATGGGTACAGAATTTCATGAAGCTTCTGCCGAATCTCACAGCTCCGAAAACGGCGAGCAGTCTTTGCGTCGCCAAGAAGCCACCAAGCGTGAATTTAAGCCAAAGCCACCAACTGGTTTTACTAATGCAATGCGTGATGCAGCGCAATCTCAAGCTCCAGCACCAAGATCAGAACCTAAAATTCAAGTAGCTGAAGACTTTTTAGAAAGGGTTAAGGCCGTACCTAAGCCTGTTGTTGAACCTATCGCACCAGCACCTAGACAACTACCAAAACAGCAAGCACCAAAATCTAATGACTCATGGCCCTCTCCAAAAAAGTTTAACACTTCTCCAAAGCCATTTAAAAAAGATAATAAACCTGCGAAACCAAAAAAACCTATTAATGATGTATGGAAAACAGTACAAAATTTACAGGACGCCAAACAGGAAGATTTAGCAGATAATATTGCCAGCGCCATGGAGACAGTATTCTCTTCACCTAAACCTGCTCAAGCAGAACAACCAGTTCAACCAAAACCGCAAGAAAATAATTCTATAGTGGAAGAAGGTAAGACATACGATTTATAGACACAATCAAAAACAGCCACAAATTAATGTGGCTGTTTTTGATTTGAAAATTATTCTAGATGTTTTGCTAGCTCGGCTTCGATAGTAGCTTTTGGAGCTGCTCCTACGATTTCACCTACGATCTGTCCGGCTTTAAAGAACTTCATAGTAGGGATACTGAGGATATTATATTGCTGGGTTAATTCAGGCTCTTCATCTACATTGACTTTAGCCACAACAAGCTTTTCAGGATAAGCCTCGGCAAGTTCAGTTACAATTGGGCCTAAAATCTTACACGGACCACACCAAACTGCCCAAAAATCTACTAAAACTACCTTATCAGATTTGAGCACATCTTGGTCAAAATTAGCTTTTGTTACTTTGATTTCATTCATAAATTTAGTTTAATGATGCCTAATCATTTTATTAAAATTTAAGGTTGGTGTCAATAATTCAAAATAAGGTGATAAAAAATTAAAGACTAGATTTATCTAGTCTTAATATTGAATTTGCTTATGTTGTCAGGAACTCAAAAAACTCCTCTGAGATCCTTAACTCATTTGCAGGGAATAATTCCCATAATTCTATGGTTCTGTGGTGTACCATCGGAATAATCTTATGAGTTAAATCTGGGGCTTTTACCTTCATAAACACACTAGGAATATATAATATTGAACCCTTTTTGGAAGGAAAAGAAAATAATAATACTTTCCCTGGGATGTAAAAGCCATACCCAGTTTGAATTAGCATTTTCTCTTCTATATTGCGAATTAACTCTTCTCCGATGTTAAGATCTGTAAATTTAAAAAACTCTTTCGACGTTGAGCAGTCAGGGACATTCTCCATTCCAAAAATCATTTCTGCAATATACTGAAAAGCTTTGGGAACTCTATCATTTGCCGATGGACTAACATATCCAAAAACATCATCGGGCATTTCTGAAATTCTTTGAACCGTAACTATCTATCCTCCTAAATTATCTTGATCAACGAGACATATCATTAAATCATCAATTTTTGATATTGTCAATTACTCCATGATTTAGCCTAAGCTTAATATGGGTTTGCACAAAACCTAAATCAACCTTATCATTACTGTAATGTTGAGAATTTTAAAGTTCATATCCCTAAGCATAGTTGGCGTTTTGCTCCTGTATGGAGTGTCTTTTTTGTTTTCTAATGCTGGCCTGAGTCCAAGCAATGAATCTAAAACTATTACAGGTCAAATCGATGAGGTTAAAAATAAGGCCTCAAGTTACATACTTTCCAACAAGGACATTCCTGAGGTCAAAGCAGCCAGTTACGAAGTTGTAGATTTATCTAATAATCAAGTACTTCTGAGCAAACGGCCTGACAGCGCATTATTAGTAGCCAGTCTAACCAAACTAATGACTACTTGGATCGTACTTAACTACGGCAAACTTAACGACACATATCAAATTACTGCTCAAGATGTAAAGTCATTCAGCCCCTCCCTGGGTTTAGTAGTAGGAGATAAAGTATTAGTTTCAGATTTGCTAAATAGCATGCTAATTGGTTCAGCCAATGATGCAGCTTTGTCTTTGTCGCACTACGTAGAGAAGAAGCAAACCAAAACTTTTGCTGACCTGATGAATCTAGAGGCACAAAGTTTAAACTTAACCGATACTCGTTTTAGCAATCCAAATGGTTTTGACAGTGACACAAATTATTCTTCTAGTAATGATCTTAAAATTTTATTTGCTAAATTGAATGAACGTCACGTTTTTGATTCTACCTCACGAGCCACCAGTTACTCCTTTTCTGGATTACTGCAAAAAACTTACAAAATTTCGGCTACAAATGTATTGCTCGCCAAGTACAAAGACCTCTATGCAGTCAAAACTGGTTTTACAAATGAGGCTCAAGGGAGCATGATCAATTTACTCAAAATCGGACAAAAACAGTACTTAATTATTGTATTAGGTAGTCCTGATAGGGAAGCAGACACACTAGAACTTAGGCAAATTATTTTAGATTCTAACTTAAGCAATCGTAACGGTAATATATAGAACAATATGGTATAATAAATCTAATGATCACAGATTTATTAATCAAAATTTTCTCGCTAACCACGATTGCTTTTTTGTTTGCTATTGCCATTACACCATTTGTGACTAATATTCTGTATCGGTTTAATTTAGGCAAACAAATTCGTAATGATGGCTCTACGCCACTGTTTTCGCGCATGCATGCTGGCAAAGAAGGTACTCCAACCATGGGTGGAGTGATTGTTTGGGGAACAACTTTAGTCCTAGGAACGGTGTTTTGGATATTTGACCGCGTTGTTGGTATAGAAAATTTCCATATTCTCAATTTTTTAACACGTAAAGAAACCTTATTACCACTGGGTGCCTTGCTCGGAGCTGCGGTTGTAGGTTTAATGGATGACTATTTAGATATTCGTCGCTTAGGACACATGGGTCGTGGTTTTAGGTTTCGATTTAAAATCCTACTCTATACTGCTGTGGCTTTAATTGGAGCCTGGTGGTTTTACTACAAACTTGGTTTTGATTTTTTGCATATTCCTTTTTATGGCGACATTACTTTAGGTTGGTTGTTTATTCCTTTTTTCTTGTTGGTAACAATTGGAACCAGCTTTGCGGTTAACCAAACTGATGGTTTAGATGGATTAGCAGGCGGCGTTTTGCTAATTGCTTTTATTTGTTTTGCTCTGATTTCTTTCATGCTAGGAAAAGACAACTTAGCGGCGATGCTAGGGGTGGTCTCTGGTTCGCTGCTAGCGTTTTTATGGTTTAATGTTCACCCCGCTAGATTCTTTATGGGGGACACAGGCTCGATGGGGCTTGGTACACTGCTTGCCATCGTAGCGTTCCTTACTAATAGTGTCTTGTTACTACCATTAATAGGTCTCGTATTTATTGTGGAGGCGGGTAGCTATTTTATTCAACTCTTTTGGAAAGTAGCTTTTAAGAAAAAGTTCTTCTTATCAGCACCCATTCATCATCATCTCGAAGCTATAGGTTGGCCAGAAGCGAAAGTCACAATGCGATTTTGGATTCTTTCGAGTATTGCTGGAATTATGGCTATTATTATTTTCTTCTTAGATCGCTAAATTATGTATTCATTGGTAATTAAAAATGCGACTGTCATCGATGGTTCTGGTAAGCTGGGCGCTATTCAGGATGTAGCAGTTGAAGACGATAAGATTGTTGCGGTCGGACCAAATATCACCACAGGTGGGAAAACTGTTTTTGATGGCGCGGGCTTAATTTTAGCACCGGGCTTTATTGATATTCAAAACCACAGCGACAGTTATTGGCAGTTGTTCGACAACCCTCCTTTACACAGCTTGGTCACACAAGGATTCACTACTATCTTAGTTGGGAATTCTGGATCAAGTTTGGCGCCGTTAATTTCGGAACATAGTATTTTGTCGATTCAAAAATGGAAGCCGCTAACTGGTATAAACATAGATTGGCGAACCTACCCTGAATACAAGCAACATATGCTGTCCAACACCTACGGCACCAATGTAGCCACTATGATTGGCTATTCTACAGTACGACGTGGTATGTTGGGAGACTCTGATAAATCTCCATCCAAAGCCGAAATGGACTCAATCCTCGCTGTCCTAGAAAAGTGTTTATTAGATGGGGCAAAAGGAATTTCTGTAGGTTTGCAATACTCGCACGAACTAAATGTCACTCAAGCTGAACTATTTAGCTTAGCCGAACTCTGCGCAAAGCACGACAAGTTATTTTCTGTAGCTATGCGCCGCGAAAGCAAAACAATAGTTAGCTCTGCCCAAGAACTTTGCGCTATTGCCGAACAAACCGGAGTCAAACTTAAAATTTCACATTTAAAAATTCGTTACAAAGAAAATAGCTTATTACTGGTTGACTTGCTCGACACTATCGAATCCAGTTGGCATCGCGGGGCAAAAATTATGTTTGATTCGTATCCATATGACTTTACCTGGCAACCACTGTTTAACTACTTACCAAACTGGGCAGTTGAAGGCGGTCGCAAACCATTACTAGAAAGACTTCAATCACCAGACACTCGGGATAAAATTTTGACTTATCTTCGTAATCATTCAGCGAATATTGCAGAGTTGATTATTGCTTCTACTGGCCAAGGATTAAAAGTAAATGGTCGCACCATGTCGAGCATTGCCAAGGATATGAATCTCACCAGCGAAGAAGCTGTGTTAAACATTGTTCAAGCAGGTGGTAGCGGGACATTGGTTTTTGATCATTGCATCGACCCAAAGATGGTAGCTGTATTTAATAATCACAGTTTGGGATTGATCGCCACAAGTGGGGGAGGATTTAATTTAGAAAATGTTACTAACTTAGTTCATCCACGAAGCTTTGGAACAGCTACAAAGTTTTTGCATAACGTAATTGAAAAGAAAGAAATAGCTTTAGAGGAAGCTATTGCAAAACTCACCAGCCGACCAGCACAAATGATTAATTTAGATAATCGTGGTTTAATTAAAACCGGCAATTTTGCAGATTTAGTTTTATTTGATCCTCTAGAAATAAACTCTTTGGCTAGTATAAATAACCCTTACCAATACTCACTCGGAATTAAAGCCGTTTGGGTGAATGGCAAATTAACTGTGAGAAGTTCCAGTCCATTAGGTACTCAAGCAGGGCAATTTTTAAGTTAACTTATGACCATAGAAGATTTACAACAAAAAAAAGTTGCTGTGTTGGGATTTGGTCAAGAAGGCCAAGCCATTGCTGAATATTTGATTAACCATAAAATTGCGCCAGCGATTTATGATGGCAAAGATTTAGCTAGCTGGAAGCCCGCTAACCTAGCCAAGTTACAACACTTAAAACTAACAGCTAATTGTGCGGAAGATTTTATTGACCAAGCTATTAATCAGGTGGATGTAATTTTTCGTAGTCCCGGGATCAAAATTTCTGATGATCAATACAATATTGCTGACAAAAAAAATCTTTTAATCACTAGTCAGACTCAGTGGTTTTTTGAACACTGCCCAGCCAAAATTATTGGCGTAACTGGTACAAAAGGAAAAGGTACAACGGCAAGTCTGTTATACAAAATGCTTGTAAAGCAGTTTACTGGATCAAACCAAATTTTTTTGACTGGCAATATTGGAAAAATTCAACCTTTAGAATTTTTAGAAAAACTGACTGAGATTGATTTGGTAGTTTATGAACTATCTAGCTTTCAATTGCAGAACCTGTTGCTAAGTCCGCAAATCGGAATTTGCTTGATGGTGACATCTGATCATTTAGATTATCATCATGACTTAACAGAATACCACTCGGCTAAATACGCGGTTTCTAAATTCCAAAATAAGTCCGATGTTTTGATTTATAACGCTGATTACGAAGCAACTCGACATATTGCTCAGCAAGGCCAAGGCCAAAAATTAGCAGTGACTAAATTAGAAAAGCTCCCGACTGAATTTGGTACAAAAATTTTTGCAGAACAAGAAAAGATTGATATCCATCTACAGTCTGGCAAAGGGCTAATACTCGCAACTCAACCGCGTTTATTAATGGGCAAACATAATTTGGAGAATATAGCCGCTGCAAGCACTGCGGCAGCGATTCTAGAAGTGAGTTCAGAAAATATCCAACAACAAATTCAAACCTTTGCAGGATTAGAGCATCGTTTACAATTTGTTTCCGAAGTAGGTGGAGTAAAATATTATAATGACTCGGTTTCTACTAATCCTGACACTACAATTGCTGCGATCAAATCTTTCGAGCAACCAATCATTCTAATTGTTGGTGGTGCGGTTAAAAATTTAGATTACACAAACTTAGTGAACGAAATTATTACCGCCGAACATATTAAAGCAGTAGTGACCATGGGTCCAGCAGGTGAAGTAATAAAAAGGCTGCTGTTAGAAGAAAACTTTGATAAGCCAATGTCCGGACCATTATATGAATTTAAGCAAGTAGTAGATTCAGCTAATAAGTTTGTTGCAAGTGGCGACATTGTGTTACTCAGCCCAGGCGCGACCTCTTTTGACATGTTTAATAGCTACGCAGAACGAGGAGATCAATTTATAAAATTAGTATCGTAGATTCATGACTAAAGGAAAATCAAAAATTAATTATTCCATACTTGTTCCTACGATAGCTTTGCTATTGATTGGTTTAAGCACGCTTTGGTCCGCCTCTACAGCAGAGTCACAACAAAATTACGGGAACTCTAGTTATTATTTGATTCACCAGCTAACTAGGGGAGTATTATTAGGGTTAATTGGCATGTACTTTTTTAGTAAGTTTGACTATCAAAAACTAAAAAAGCCAGCAGGAATTTTTATTGCTGCTGTGTTAGTTCTTTTGGTGTTAGTAAAGATGCCTGGTCTTGGCGTGACAGCCAATGGTGCCACGCGATGGATTAGCTTTGGACCTATTTTTTTTCAACCAGCAGAATTAGCCAAGTTAGCTTTGGTAATATACTTAGCTGCTTGGACAGCAAAGCCTAACAAAGGCAGCTCTAACAATTTTTGGGAATCTATTTTTCCGCCATTATTAATTTTAGGAGTTATGTCCTTGTTGGTAATCTGGCAACCTGATTTGGGTTCGACTATTTCTTTAGTCTCAATTGCAATGGCTATGTTTTTTGCTGGGGGCGCCAAGCTTAAATATTTAGCATGGGTGACGGCTTCTGGAATTGTAGGAATTTTAGGATTAGCATGGCTGGAACCTTATCGATTACAGCGCTTAACTGTTTTTCTTAATCCAGGTGGTGACACATTAGGAATTGGCTATCAGATTAACCAGGCCTTGATTGCCGTGGGCAGTGGAGGATTATTTGGCTATGGGTATGGTTTTTCGAGACAAAAACATTTTTACCTCCCCGAAACCATCAATGACTCAATTTTTGCTATAATCGCAGAAGAGCTTGGATTCATTCGAGTTACTCTAATCCTGCTTATCTTTGCCTTTCTACTCTATAAATGCTTGCAAGTGGCTCTAAAAAGCAATGATAATTTTGGAAGAATGCTTGCCTTTGGAATTACTGCTATGATTGGGATTAACGTGATTATTAACGTGGGTGCCATTATTGGCCTAATTCCGTTAACAGGTATTCCTTTGCCATTCTTTAGTTACGGAAGTACTGCAATGGTTATTGCGCTATCTGTGATTGGAATACTGTTGAACATTTCAAAACAAAATCGCGCGACTTAATTAGCAGCGCAAAAATATAAATGAAAAAAACTGTAAAAATTATTCTTCACCATAGAGTAAACCAACAGGTGCACACGAACCGAGTTTTTTCATTTTGGAAAAGTTTAAATCAGTTATTTGCAACTCTACTTAATGTTGTAGTCGGTGCAAGTTATTATGTAGGGGTATTTATTTTATCTATTCCCAAGTGGCCAAAATTAATAATAAGACTTTTTACTTACGCGAAACCGATTACTTTTAGCAGACCTAGCTTCAAAAAAGCTCTTGGCTTTGCTTTGCTTGTTATATTTGCTATGACACCAATCTTGCTACTACGTGTAGCGTCTGAAGGACAAAAAATTGGTGGCCGTGTATTAGGAATTAGTGATTCAGTAATTAACGATGTTAACTCAGCTCAAGACGCCCTTAAACGACAAGATTTTAGTACAGCGCAAAATAATTTTGCTAGCGTTTTAAATAATCTCAACTCAGTTCAAAGCCAACTTGATCAATCGAGTATATTTTTAAAATCTATAACAAAGTTTGCACCAGCTAGCTACAACACTTCCAATGCCTTAGAAGCTGCGCAACTTTTAACTGAATCTGCTCAGATCGGTAGCGGTATTCTTGTTCAAGTTGATCAGTTTCGTTTCTCTCCAGGGGGGTTAGCAATGGCAGATGGTAAGGATCCCAAGCAGGCGTTAATCAACATCAACAACGATGTAAAAAATATTGATGCCAAACTAACTCGAGCAAATCAATTACTAGCACCATTAGACAGTAGCTCTTTGCCGGCCAACTACCAAGCACCACTTAAAGACAGTCAAAGTGTAGTAGCGGAACTAAGCAATCAAATGCACTCCCTGCAAGCTGCTTCTGATTTACTGACTAATTTGCTGTTAGGTAACAAAAGATTTTTGGTTCTATTGCAAAATAATAATGAACTCAGAGCAACGGGTGGCTTTATCGGTACTATTGCTCAAGGTCAATTGTCTGACAGCGCCATTAAAAATCTAGATATTCGTAGTGTGTATGATTTAGATGGACAAATGATGAACTGGATAACACCCCCCTATCCCATGAGAGCCGTTAATAACCGCTGGTTTTTGCGCGACGCCAATTGGCTAGCTAGTTTTCCGGATAGCGCTCAAAGGCTCAGCGTGATGTACGAAATAGAGGGAGGCGAAACTCCAGATTTAGTGCTAGCAATCACTCCAGATTTTTTTATTGACCTGCTCAATAAAACTGGACCAATAACTTTACCACGTTACAATGTGACGGTTTCGAGTACAAATTTTATTGAACAGATCCAAACTACTACTTCGGTGGCTTATGATAAAAACCTCAACCAGCCAAAACAACTTTTAGCAGACTTATACCCGATATTGCTCCAAAAAATTGGCCAAGATAAAGCTGGAATTTTAGGCCTACTAGAATTGGTTCAAAAAAATCTAACCGCTAGAAACTTGCTGATTTACTCCAGAGATCCGGCATTGCAACAAAAGTTAACAGACTTTAGATGGACTGGGGAGCTTTCTTCTACTGATAAAGATTATTTGCAGATCAACAGTTCTAATTTGGGTGGAACAAAAACCGATCGAGCATTAGAAAGATCGGCAAAAATTCAAACTACTTTGCAATCTGACGGCACAATAATCGATCAAGTAAGTTACACAGTTACCAATCCATTACCTAACAGTTCAGGATTACTTAATCGCAGTTTTTTGAGATTCTATGTTCCGCAGGGTAGTAAAGTTTTGGCGGCCGATGGTTTTTCAGAATTAGCCATGCCTGAACTAATAAAAAACCAAAAATATACCAGTGATACAATGATTGATAATTGGAACCGTAACTTACAGTATGACCAAAGCCATAAAATTTATACTGGTCAAGAAAGCGACAAGACAGTAATTGGCAGTTGGCTAGAAGTAGCAGGTGGTCAAACTAAAACTGTCACCATTACTTATATGCCGAATTTTAAAATTCAAAGCTTAGACAACTACAGCTTGTTATGGCAAAAACAAAGCGGAATGATGCCGTTTTCGGTCAGCCAGCAAATAACTCACGAAGAGAAGAGTATTCTATGGGATAATTTAGGTAGTCAGAGTCGGGAAGTTGATAAAAGTAATGATCAAGTAGTAGGGTGGAAATTAAAAAACTTTAACCAAGATCAATTTATAGGTTTAGTTTTGAGTAATAGGACGAAATAACTATGACAAAAGCTTTCAAATTTTTTAACCGTTTTGAACAAGATTTTCATCTTGGCCGTGCTACTGTAATCATCGCTATCCTAGCTTTGCTTTCTCGACTAACTGGTTTTCTGCGAGACATGCTATTAGCCTCAAATCTAGGACTAAGCACTCAAACTGATATTTATTTTACAGCCTTTAGAGTTCCGGACTTTATTTATAACTTGCTAATTTTAGGTACTCTAAGCGCTGCTTTTGTTCCAATATTCACTAAGTACTACCTTAAAGATAAAGAAGATGCTTGGCGAATGGCTAACTCTGTGTTTAATATGGCCCTAGCTGGTATGACCTTAATCAGCCTCGTAGTATTTATATTTGCTTATCCATTAACCCAACTAGTTGCTCCTGGATTTAACCCCGAAGAAATTGCACAAACTGCTGCATTGACTCGCATCTTTTTACTTTCGCCAATTATTTTTACAGCTTCGAGCGTGCTATCTAGTACCTTACTGAGTTTTAAAAAATTTATATGGGTTAATACTGCGCCGCTTTTATACAACTTAGGAATTTTAATCGGAATAATATTCTTACTACCTCGCTATGGTCTTAAAGGCTTGGCAATCGGAGTAATCTTTGGGGCTCTTCTTCATGTAGGAATTCAAATACCGCAGCTCATCCAGTTAGGTTGGAAGTGGCGACCAATATGGGACTGGCGCCACAAAGGCTTACAACAAATTGTGAAGTTATTTGTCCCGAGATTAATGGGTTTAGATATTTCTTACATCAATTTAATTATTGTTACAATTATTGGATCCACTTTGGCGCGGGGTACAATTGCTGCCTATAACTTTGCTAACAATATACAAGCAGTGCCATTTGGAATCTTTGCGATCTCTACTGCTCTAGCTGTATTTCCAGTTATGTCAGAACAGTATGCGAAAAAGGAATTAAAATCTTTTATAAATACTTTTAATCATGCCTTTGTAAGAATTGTTTATTTAATTTTACCAATGAGCGTATTATTACTATTGCTCAGAGCTTACATTGTTCGTTTACTACTCGGATATGGAAAATGTGATTGGGTTTGCACAATTACTACTTTAGATACATTAGGTATATTAGCGTTTAGTTTAATTGCGCAAAGTTTAATCCCTCTACTCTCGCGTGCTTTTTACGCCCGTCAAAACACCAAGACACCTGTAATAATTGGTCTCTTCGCTATGGCAATTAACGCGGGTCTATCATACTCACTCTCATTTAGTATGGGAATTATCGGCGTTGCAATAGGTTTTGTTATTGCCTCAATTTTTCAGGTGATGATGTTAATAATTTACTTACACAAAAGTATCCAGGCCGACCTCAAAAACCTGCAACTTATTAGGGACAGTGATTATTTTGTGGTATTTAATACGGGTAAAATTTTACTGAGCTGTGTGATTACTGGATTCTTTGCTTACGGCTTACTCTACTTCTTTAGCTTTGTGTTTAATACTCAAACTGTAATAGGAATCTTTTTACAAACTGGCTTTTCGGTGCTGATAGCGGGTATAGCTTATATAACCCTAACTGCGGCCTTGGGCTTGCCAGATGCGATTAAAATTAAGTCAGCTTTAGCGCGCATGGTGTCGTTCTTGAATGTATCTGCCTAAAAATGCTAGTATTCTTATATGCATATCGATTTAGACCAGATTCGCAACTTCTGTATTATTGCTCATATTGACCATGGTAAATCCACTTTGGCAGACCGTTTGCTCGAGATTACACATACAGTTTCGAGCCGGGAAATGAAGTCCCAGGTTTTAGATCAGATGGATCTCGAACGGGAACGCGGTATCACAATCAAACTGCAACCGGTTCAAATGGATTATAAGTTAGAAGGCAAAGATTACACTCTAAATCTTATTGATACTCCTGGTCACGTTGACTTTAGCTACGAAGTATCCCGAAGCTTAGCCGCCTGTGAAGGCGCTATTTTAGTTGTGGATTCTACCCAAGGAATCGAAGCACAGACTTTGGCAAATGCATACTTAGCAATTGAAAATAATTTAACAATTATTCCGGTAATCAATAAAATTGATTTACCAAACAGCGACCGCGCTAAAGTTGCCGAAGAAATGAAGTCTGTATTTGGTTTTAAGGAAGAAGAATTTATTTATGCTTCTGGTAAATCTGGTGAAGGCGTAGAAGATATCTTAAAAGCAATTATTGCACGAGTACCAGCTCCAACTGGAAAAGCAGAAGAACCATTACAAGCTTTAATTTTTGATTCTAGTTATGATGCACATCGCGGTGTAATTGCTTATGTGCGCGTAATGAACGGTGCTCTTGAATCTAGACAGAAAATTTTAATGATGGGCAGTAATACCGAGTCGGAAAGTATTGAAGTCGGTGTATTTAAACCACGCATGTTAAAAGGAGAAGCAATCCCTACTGGAAGCGTGGGTTACATCGTTACGGGTTTACGCGAAGTCAGTAAAGCCAGCGTAGGGGATACAATAACTTTAATAAAAAATAAAGCAGTAGAGCCACTTGGTGGATACAAACAAGTACGACCTATGGTGTACGCAAGTATTTTTCCTGTGTCTGGTGACGACTATCCATTACTTCGCGAAGCTATGGAAAAACTAAAACTGAATGACGCAGCCTTGACCTTTGAACCAGAGAATATTCCAAGCATTGGTTTTGGTTTTAGAACTGGATTTTTAGGTTTGCTGCACATGGATATCGTCCAGGAGCGTTTGACCCGCGAATACGATTTAGATCTAGTCTTAACCGCACCAAGTGTAGTTTACGAAATCTTAATGAGCACTGGGGAAACCATTACTATTTATAATCCAGCAGGGTTTCCTGATCCATCACTTATCACAAGTATTAAAGAACCATGGGCAACGGTGGCGGTTTTGTCGCCAGCACAATATATTGGTCCAATAATGGAAATTGTTAACCAGCGCCGAGGTATTAGTATGGGCATGGAGTATGTTGGTACAGACCGAGTAGAACTAAAATTTGAAATGCCTTTGGCTACGATTATAATGGACTTTTATGATAAACTAAAAAGTGTTTCTAGTGGCTATGCTTCACTTAATTACGAAGTAAAAGAGATGCGGATCGGCACTTTGGTTAAGCTAGACATTTTAGTAGCGGGTGAAAAAGTTGATGCCCTTTCTGCAATTGTTCACCGTAGCACTGCAGAAAGTGACGGCCGCGAACTAGTATCCAAATTAAAAAAACTAATTCCAAGACAACAATTCGAAATTGCAATTCAGGCGGCTATTGGAGGTAAGGTTGTTGCTCGCGAAAGTATCTCAGCATTACGCAAAGATGTAACAGGTTATTTATACGGCGGAGATGTTACTCGTAAAATGAAATTACTGAAGAAACAAAAAATAGGTAAGAAGCGGATGAAAAAAGTCGGTAAAGTTGATATCCCACAAGAAGCATTCTTAGCCGTTTTAAAAAAATAGAAAAAAATAAAGTTATCAACAGGCCATATTATCAAATTAAAAAATATTGTCAAGAAATTTTTAAAATAAACATTTATAAAAAATATGCGCAACCGAAAAGCCCTCAATAGAATAATGATTATCATATCTATACTGATTATCGCCTCGATGATTAGCACCTTTTTACTTTACACTAATGCATAAATTTGCCCAGCTCGAAGATGAACACTTAAAAAACGTTTACCGTCAAAGTAAATTATTTTTGTTTAAGGGATTTGTCATTCCTTTTGCGAGTTTGTTCGTTCCAACTTATTTCTTGTGGAAGTACGAACTGCTAAGTCAATTTAGAACTATAGTTTTATTGGCAGCAATAGTGATCGGTGTATGGTTCTTACGTAATTCTATAATATGGTTTCGTAATTGTTACGTACTAACCAACCAGAGATTGATTGTTTTTTCTCACGATGGTTTATTTAAACGCACAGTCATAGAAACACCACTAGAAAGAGTTCTTAACGTAAGTTATAAAACTACTGGTGTAATGTCTGCAATATTTGGATACGGTGATGTCGAAGTCCAGGTAGTGGGTTTGGTAGAACCAATCATCCTTAAACATATTTCCAACCCCGCAGGAATCAAAGACTACTTATGGGAAATGCACAAGCGTGTTGTAACTAAACCTATTGCTTTTGATGCAGAAAATCTTGCTCATGTTCAGGAACAGATTGGTTATACTAAAAAGAATCAGAAGGTTTTATGAAGCTACCGCCAATATTTTACAACAGAATTTTTTTGATTGGCTTAATAATTGCATTTTTAATTTTTGTAGGTTTAGAATATAATCAATACAGACAGCGTAGCAAAATCGATGCCGAAATTGCCGACCTCAAAAAACAGGAAAACGACTTACAAGGTTCAAACCAGCAACTCGAGCAATCTATTAACTTTTTATCTTCACCAGAATATCAGGATAAATTAGCACGTCTTCAGTTGAACCTAAAAAAGGAAGGTGAAATAGTAGTCAATTTTTCAGAAAAACCTGAACAACAAGATTCGCAAAATAACAATCATTCTGCCAAATCAAATTTAATTAAGTGGTGGGAATATATATTCATTAACTAAGTAATTTATGACCAAACATATGTCGGAAAAAATTGTAGACGAAGAAGTTGAGGTTAGCGAAAGCCGACCAAAAAAAAGAAAACTAGCTAAAAAACATAAACTACGAATTTTAATCGCTGTTATTGTTATCATTTTAGTCTTAGCAGGTGGATCAGCTTGGCTGTATACTGGGACACTAACTAGCGGTAAGGAAAAAGTTTTTCGAAATTTGCCTTTGCCAGTAGCAATGGTTCAGTCAACTAACATTACCAGCAAGCAACTTTTTGCAAGAGTAGACTTAGCAAAAAAAGTGCTAGAAGCTACGGGCCAACCAACAACCGATATTACCGGTCAACTTTTAGATCAATTAATTGAAACTAAAAAAATTAATGTTGTCGCTGATAATCACAAAGTTAAAGTTAGTGGCGATGACCTAGATAACAGCTACAAAGCAATTCTCAAAAAATTTCCAGACAATGACGAGCAAGAATTTGTAAAGACTCTACAAGAAAACTACGGTATGGATATAAATACCTTTAAAAATGAAGTTGTTAGACAACAAGTCTTGCAAGATAATTTAAAGCTGTGGTTTGCTCAACAGGAATCTTTGAACAACGACCAGTATAATAAAGCACGTGATCTTATTAAACAATTAGATTCTGGTACCAGCTTTGAAGAGGTTGCTAAAAAGTACAGCCAAGATACAGCTAGCAAGGAATTTGCCGGAGATAATGGATTTGTTAAATACGGGGACATGTTGCCAGAATTTAAAGCAGCAATTAAAGATCTTTCAGTTGGCAATACTAAAATTGTCGCCAGCCGTTATGGAATTCATGTTATCAAAGTCAACGGTATCGAAGGGGATAGCGCCAATCAAGATGACCGTAACTACAACCTGATGCAAATCTTTATCCAACCAGCAGACTTTAGCAATTGGCTTAAGTCGCAAACTGATTCGATTCGTGCCGTCAAGCTACTATAAATAAACTAAAACCCTGCGAGTTACGACTCCAGGGGTTTTTTGTTATACTTTAATTTATGCGGGCGTAGTACAATGGTAGTATGCGACCTTCCCAAGGTTGAGACGTGGGTCCGATTCCCATCGTCCGCTCCAACTAATTTTTAACCCGCCGACTTAGCTCAGCTGGTAGAGCAGCGGTATCGTAAACCGCAGGTCATCGGTTCGATCCCGATAGTCGGCTCCAGAAAAGTTTATTTAATTTCATGTCCAAACTTCCGAAAGAATCCAAAATAGTTTTCCAAGGTGTAAGTTTTGTAGTGCATCAGTGGCGCCAAATAATGTTCGACAAATCGGTGCGAACTTTTGAAGTTGCTCAAAATTTAGATACAGTTTCGATAATTGCGACAAAAGGAAACAAAATTGCTGTGCTTTACCAAAAACAGCCGGGCACCAAGTGGTACTACACTTTACCTGGCGGTTATATGGACATCGAAGGTGAAACACCTAAACAGACTGCGCTTCGTGAACTTCTAGAAGAAACCGGACTTAAACCCAAAACTATCAAACTATACAAAAAACATACTCGCCTGGGCCGTATCCGTCACACGCTACACATGTTTGTAGCAAATGAATGCGTATATACAGGTCAACAGAAGCTTGATGGAGGCGAAATTATTCAGGTTAAATACTACTCATTTGAAAGATTCTTAAAACTGTCAGATAATCCGCATTTTCACAATAGCGAGCTCATAATCGAGATGCTTCAGGCTCGACTCTCAAAGGCTGCAGCCAAAAAATTCAAAGCCAAAATATTCGGAAAAGCCTTGTCAAAATAGGGCTTTTTTGATAGTTTTAATAGGTATGAGCGACCAAATCCCACCCAATAACGAGAAATACACGCTGACCACAGCAAAAACCCTCGCTATTGCGCTAGAATTTGGTTTTATTATTGCTATTCCGCTATTAGCCTTCACAATAGCTGGTAAATGGCTCTCGACTAGATATCAAAACGAACTATTTTTATATGGAGGAATTGTGCTCGCTATCATGGCTAGTACAATATTTCTAGTTTTGAGAATCCGTAAAATCTACAAAGAATTAATTAATAAATAATAGGCAAGCAATGCTGGCACTTCCACCAATATCAGCTGAACCGATTTTTTACATCTCAAACTTCGGAGTCACAAATACTATCATCAACTCCACACTAACTATGATTGGGTTTGTGATTTTTGCATTCTTAATTAGGGCGGCTGTAAAAAAATATGGTAATGGCGCTCCAAAAGGCTTGCTAAACTTTTTTGAATCAATTTTAGAACAGCTCTTTGGCTACTTTGACACTGTTACCGGGGACCGCCAAAAAACAGTCCGTTTTCTCCCATTAATTGGTGCGCTATTTTTATTTATTTTAGTTTCAAACTGGATTGGTTTATTGCCAGGCATAGGCAGCGTTGGTCGTTATTTAATGCACGAAGGTCATGTTGAATTGATTCCTTTATTCCGTCCGGCAAATACAGATCTAAACATGACTTTAGCAATGTCTGTAATCGTTGTAATTACATCCCATGTTTTAGGTATTGCTATGATCGGATTCTTTAAATACGCTAACAAATTTATTAAGCTAGGTGATATCTGGCACGCGCTTAAAACCTTTAAGCCAATGGATATTGCAATTGCATTTATTGAATTCGGCGTCGGCATATTAGAAGTAATTTCTGAAGTAGCAAAGCTACTATCCCTCTCTTTGCGTTTGTTTGGAAACATTTTTGCCGGCGAAGTACTACTAACAGTTTTAGCAGGAATTTTGCCAGTATTTTTACCTTTACCTTTTATGGCTCTAGAAATTATTGTTGGGGTGGTTCAAGCAACTGTATTTGCCATGTTATCATTAGTTTACTTAACTATTGCGACTACAGAGGTTCACAGCCAGCATAGCGCAGAAGAAGGCGATCTCGAACCAACGCCAACAGTATAAAATAGGTGCTGCGCTGATTGGCTTAAAAACTTTAAGGTAATCAGGGCAACGTCTCAAAAACGCGTCCGTTCAAATTAATTTAACTTTACTGCCAATTAATGGCCGTAAAAAAGGAAATATTTATGTCTCCAGAAGCAATGAATTTTCTTGCCAAAGCAATCACAATCGCAGTGGGTGGTTTTGGGCCAGCTATCGCCATTGGTTTAATTGGTGCTAAAGCCATGGAAGCTATCGGCCGCAACCCAGAAAGCGTTAACAAATTGTTCGTACCGATGTTACTTGGTATGGCGTTCGCCGAAGCTATCGCGATTTACGCTTTGGTAATCACATTTATTCTTTAATTTTAAATTTATAATAGCAGTGAAAATCAGCAACCGAATAAAATCGTTTAGTTTAGTATTGATGTTTGGGCTTCTGTTAGTAAGCACAGCAACTTTTGTTATTCCTAATCATCATGCACAAGCTGCTACTAAAACAACAGCAAAACCTATTACAGAAGCTCCGGCAACGGCTACAGAACCAGCCGTCACCTCAGAAACAGAGCACACCACCGAAGCAGAAGAAAAAGATGCTGGAGTGATTGGCCTATTCGGGTTAAACTGGAAGTTATTTTTAGCGCAGTTAGTAAACTTTGCTATTGTGTTATTTGTATTATGGAAATGGGTATTTAAACCAGTTGTCGCTGGAATGGATGCTCGCACTAAAAAGATTGAAGATTCACTTAACACTGCAGACAAGGTTAATAAAGAACGTGAAGAATTTGATCAATGGAAGGCAAAGGAAATGGTTAGTGCTCGCCATGAAGCCACCGCAATTATTGCTGCTGCAAAAACTACTGCTACTCAAACCAAAGATCAAATCTTAGAACAAGCTAAACTAGAACAGCAACAAATCTTAGATCAATCCAAGGCTGAGTTAGAATTACAAAAGCAAAAAACTTTAGAAGAAGCTAAGGCTAGTATTGCTGACTTAGTTGTTCAATCTACAGAAAAACTTTTGCGGGCAAAATTGGACGGCAAAACAGATGCCAAATTAATTAAAACAGTTCTTGGAGAAACTGATCAAGAACTCTCTTAACTATATGGCCGATAAAACTACAACGAAAATTACCATCCAACAATACGCGCAAAGTTTGCACGCAGCGATATCCGATAGCAATCCTAAGGATCACGACAAAGTTATTGATAATCTGATCAAGATTCTCAAAACTAACGGCGACCTAGGTCATTACGAAAAAATTGTCGACGCTTACGAAAAACTCCTCGAGCAAGAAGGCAATACCACCAAGATAGAAGTTACTACTACCTCACAGACCGAAGTTAGTCCTTCACTCCTTAAAGAGTTAAATAACTTTGCCCACCAAAGCAAAAAGACGGAAGTGACAACTAAAAAAGACGATTCTATCATAGGAGGTGTACTCATAAAAGTCGACGACACCCTCATAGACGCAAGTCTAAAAAACCAACTCGATAACTTACATTCACATTTACAGAAATAATATATATGAAGACAGACGCAATAATTCAAAAACTTAAAGAACAGATTCAAGGCTTTGACCCAAAGTCTGATGTTAGTCATGTGGGTACAGTTATCGAAGTAGGGGATGGTATTGCCAAGATCTCTGGTTTGTCAGAAGTTAAAGCTATGGAAATGCTTGATTTTGGTAACGAAACTTTTGGTGTAGCTCTAAACTTAGAAACTCGTAGTGTTGGTGCAATCATTTTAGGAAACTACGAAAGCATTAAGCAAGGAGATACTGTTAAATCTACTGGTAAAATTTTGTCTGTACCAGTTGGCGACGCGCTTATCGGCCGCGTAGTTGGTGCGCTAGGTAACCCAAAAGATGGAAAAGGTGAAATTGCTCAAAGCGATTTTTATCCAGTAGAAAAGTTGGCTCCGGGTGTAATCACTCGTCAATCAGTTTTCCAACCAGTACAAACAGGTATTAAAGCTATTGATGCCTTGATCCCGATTGGTCGTGGTCAGCGAGAACTTATTATTGGTGACCGTCAAACTGGTAAAACTGCAGTAGCTATCGACACGATTATCAATCAAAAAGGTCAGAACATGATTTGTGTTTACGTAGCCGTTGGCCAAAAAGAAAGTAAGATTGCCAAGATCGTTGCTGAATTAGAAGCTCGCGGGGCTATGGAATATAGTATTGTAGTTTCTGCGGGTGCATCTGAGTCCGCATCACTATCATATATTGCCCCTTACGCCGGTTGCGCAATGGCAGAATACTTCTTAGACCAAGGCCGAGACGTATTAATCGTATTTGACGATCTATCTAAACAAGCTGTGGCGTATCGCGAAATTTCTTTGTTGCTCCGCCGTCCACCAGGACGTGAAGCATATCCTGGAGATGTATTCTATCTTCACTCCCGTTTGTTGGAACGAGCTTGTAAGTTGAATGAAGAAAACGGTGGCGGATCTATAACCGCTTTGCCAATTATTGAAACTCAAGCAGGCGATATTTCTGCTTACATTCCTACAAACGTTATCTCTATTACTGACGGACAGATTTTCTTGGAAGGCGACTTGTTCTACAAAGGTGTTCGTCCAGCTGTAAACGTAGGTACCTCTGTATCACGTGTAGGTAGCTCAGCTCAAACTAAGGCTATGAAGAAAGTGGCTGGAAAGTTAAAACTTTCGCTAGCTCAGTTCCGTGAATTAGAAGCATTCGCCCAGTTCGGTTCTGATTTAGATGAAGCAACCGCCACTCAACTCGAACTTGGTCGCCGGTTAACCGAATTAATGAAGCAACCACAGTACTCGCCAATATCGATGGAAAAACAAGTTGTCGCGCTGTACGCAGTAAACAATGGTTATATGGATGATGTGGAAGTAGAGCAAATCGGAGCCTTTGAAAAAGACTTATACGAATTTATGGAAACTCAAGGCAAGGATGTATTGACCGGAATCGCTGATAAAAAAGAATTAACCGAAGAGATCGAAGGCAAATTAAAAACCTCGCTCGAACAATTCAAGCAAGGTTGGGGAATAAAATAGATACGTGTTATTGCCAATAGTAGTGATTGATGCAACCACCGATTGTACAAATAGCAATTATCAACAATACGAAACCAATTTTTCTAAGCTTTTCCATAGATATTTCTCCTCTTAGATTTTCTTCTGAACAAATCGTTTTACTGGTATAGGCTTGATCTTTACTGCCAAAAACATCAGCACGCAGGTGATAAAACCAGAACCAACAATGATAAGCGCATCAAGGGGTGTAGGGTCGATTCGCTTTTCTGCGACAAGCCTTAGACCGTTAAAAAAGAATCCAGCGAAAGGGTAAATTATCGAAGCTAACAGAAACGCGTTCATAAATTTCCTCCAAAACAATTATTTAAAACATATATACTATAGCATAATTCACATACTTTGTCAAATAACCTCGTATAACTACAAAATATGCCCTCAACTCAAGAATTAACCAGACGAATAAAGTCCATTAAAAGCACGCGAAAGATTACCAAAGCGATGCAGTTGGTTAGTAGTGCCAAAATGCGTAAAAGCCAAGCTGTGGCTTTGTCGAGCCGCACTTACGCTCACTTGGCATGGGAATTAATTAATAATATTCGGCAATCTGCTCGTGGGCACGCATTAACTGCCAGCTATCCAAAAGCAAAAAAAGTTGGGGTGATATTGATAACAACCAATAAAGGTTTGGTCGGAGGCTTCAATAGCAATTTGTTCAAAAAATTATTTCTTCAAGAAGAACAAGACAAAGACCTTCAACCCGAGTTAATTACCGAATTAGTAATCATTGGTCGCAAAGGGCGAGATAGTATGAACAGACTTGGTAAAAAAATTGTGGCAGACTTTCCTAAACTCGACACAACCATTCCAGTCAAAGATGTTTACCCAGTAGTAAAATTTATCACAGACGCTTACAAAGCAGGGGAGTACAAAAAAGTTTACATAGTCTACAACCACTTTGTATCGATGCTGGTACAGGATCCAAAAGTTAAACAGTTACTACCGATCGTTCCAAAGTCCGAAAGTAGTACTCACACAATTGCTCGAGGAACACAGTTCGAACCAAATCCAGCTAAAGTGTTAAATCATTTACTGCCTCGTATTCTGGAGTCGCAAATCTATCAGGCAATATTAGAAAGTGATGCTTCCGAACATTCTGCTCGCATGATGATGATGAAGAACGCCACGGACGCGGCAGGCGACCTAATCGATGACTTAACCTTAACCTTTAACCAACTTCGCCAAAGCAAGATTACTACCGAACTTTCGGAAATCACTGCTGGTCGAATTGCACTGGAGTAAATCAATAATAATTATATGGCAACAAATAATCCCACAACTAAAGCGGCAGTGAACACCGGAACCATCTCCCAAGTTATTGGGCCGATCGTAGACGTTCATTTTGAAGACACACTTCCAGCAATTTATAACGCTCTCGAAATTGAATTCGATGGTGGAATGTTAACTTTGGAAACTCAACAACAGCTTCCAGGTAACATCGTCCGAACAATTTCCATGTCAGCAACCGACGGTTTACAACGCGGTATGACTGTCCGCGACACTGGTCGTGGCATTAGCGTACCAGTTGGAGAAGCAACTCTCGGTCGTATGTTTAACGTTCTTGGTAAAGCAATCGATGGTAAACCCGAACCAGACACTCAAGCCTTCTATCCAATCCATGCCAAAGCTCCTGCGCTTACAGAACAATCTACCAAGAGCGAAATTTTAGAAACCGGAATTAAAGTTGTGGACTTAATTTGTCCAATTCTTAAAGGTGGTAAAGTTGGTCTATTCGGTGGTGCTGGAGTAGGAAAGACTGTATTGATTCAAGAATTGATTAACAACATTGCTAAAGCTCATGGTGGATTATCTGTATTCGCTGGAGTAGGTGAACGTACCCGCGAAGGAAACGATTTGTACCACGAAATGCGCGAATCCGGCGTTATCGAAAAAATGAGCATGGTTTTTGGTCAAATGAATGAACCGCCTGGAGCCCGCGCTCGTGTGGCGCTTTCTGGTTTAGCTATGGCAGAATACTTCCGCGACAAGAACAAAGCTGACATTCTATTATTCGTAGACAATATTTTCCGCTTTACTCAAGCTGGCTCTGAGGTTTCGGCGCTTCTTGGTCGTATTCCATCTGCGGTAGGTTATCAGCCAACTTTGGCTACAGAAATGGGTGAGTTACAGGAACGTATTACTTCAACTAAAGAAGGTTCAATTACTTCTGTACAAGCCGTGTATGTGCCAGCGGACGACTTAACTGACCCTGCTCCTGCTACAACATTCGCTCACTTAGACTCGACTGTTGTACTTAGCCGTGCTATTTCGGATCTTGGAATTTATCCTGCGGTAGACCCATTAGATTCAACTTCTACAATTTTAGATCCGAACATTGTTGGTGAGGAACATTACCAAGTTGCCCGTGGTGTGCAAAAGACTTTACAACGTTACCGTGACTTGCAAGACATTATCGCCATCTTAGGTATGGAAGAACTTCCAGAAGAAGACAAATTGATTGTAGTGCGTGCACGTAAGATTCAAAAGTTTTTATCACAACCGTTCTTCGTTGCCGAAGTATTTACTGGTAGCCCTGGTCAATACGTTTCCATCGCTGACACAGTTCGTGGGTTTAAAGAAATCTTAGACGGCAAACACGATGGTGTCCCAGAACAATCCTTCTACATGAAGGGTGGTATTGACCAAGTCATCGCGGCGTAATTTTAAGGCCCAAAAAAATATTCATGACTAAACTCCACTTAAAATTAATTACCCCTGAGCGCACAGTTCTTGATGAAGAAGTGGCCAGTTTAACTTGCCCGACGGAATCTGGTGAGATTACCATTTTACCAAACCACACCCCTCTGGTGGCGACATTAACATCAGGCGAATTAATAGCTAAATCGAGTTCTGATAAAAATGCTGAACCACATTTTGTTCACGTCGCTGGAGGCTTTATAGAAATTCGTCCCAATAACGAAATCGTCATCTTAGCAGATGGTGCTGAGCATCACTTTGAAATTGACATTGCTCGCGCTGAGGAAGCCAAAAAAGAAGCAGAAGCAATCATGAAAAATCAATCAATGGCAAACGAAGAGTATGCATTGGCCGCTTGGAACTTGCGAAAAAACTTATCGCGTTTACATATTGCACGTAAACATTCTCACCGACGCAAAGCAGGTATCACTAGCGAAGGTGTTTTAGAAAAATAACCAGTGAATAATTATTAACAAATTTGAGTTAATAATATAACAAGGCTGTGGAAAACTTTTTACGTTAAAAATTCCTACAAAATAACACTGACAAATAAAAAAAACCAAACTAATAACTAAAGTTTGGTTTTTTATTTATATATTACGCGCTATATATAAAGTAATTAAAAGCCAATAAAATCAATATAAAATGAATGTTTAATTTAATTTTAGAAAAGTTTTTATTTTAAAATAAACTTTACAAAAACTTTTATCTAATTTTATTTTGCTACACAATTTGCGTAACACAAATTATTTTTTGTAAAAAACTCTTGCACAAACTCTTACAATGCATTATAATAGATACAGTTAATTCTGAAATTGAAACCAAACGAAAATAAAACTGAAACACGAGTAACGAAAATATTTTTATACTACTCACCTTAAAGCGTCGCTTTAAGTAGTAGAAAATTAAGAAGCCGGCCCGTAGTGACAGGCTTCAGGGAGACTAGCCCCAATGGCAGTAAAAAAGAGAAAAGCAGCAAAGCGACCAGCAAAAAAGGCCGCTAAGAAAACTGCAAAGCGCCGCCCAGCTAAAAAAGCTGCAAAGCGTCCAGCAAAGCGTAAAGCTGCTAAGAAGCGCCGCATCTAATAGATCGCGCTACTTACAAAAGCCGTCAGCTCCAATAGGAGATAGGCGGTTTTTGTTTTATGTATTTTCTATTTGTAATTTTTACCTCAAAGCGGTAATATCCTAAATGAGAAACATTTTAAAATGGGGGTAAAATGGATAAATATATTATTTATTACAAAATTGATAAAGATGCTGCGGCTGTACAGACGGATTTTTTCGAAACCGAAACAGAAGATGATGCAAAGGAAAAATGCAAAATTTTCTTAAAAGAAAAACAAAACAGATTTCCAGGAACAAAAATTGAAAACTTATTTAAGCAAATTAAGCTTTAAAAACGAGCAGGTCATTAGATCTGCTTTTTTATTTTTACAAACAAAAAACACGTTTTTCGACATGTTCTTTGTGGCGGACTGAACGGGACTCGAACCCGCGACCTTCCGCGTGACAGGCGGACGCTCTAACCAACTGAGCTACCAGTCCATCTCTTGGTCGCGGATCCGGCAAGCCGGCCCGCTCCACGCTCGGTTTGGATAAACCAAACCTCGCTCGCTAAAGATAGTACTACTAATTGTCACTTTCTGCCTTTTGTGGCGGTGGTACCGGCGGTTGGAATTGAACCAACGACCTGAGGCTTATGAGTCCTCCGCT
>CAYVOF010000004.1:0-49442 GCA_964453405.1 uncultured Candidatus Saccharibacteria bacterium
TATGCTGAAGCCTTGGACTAAAGTCCAGAGTTTTTCTCTCTAAGAAGAATAAAAACACCCTAAATAAGGGTGTTTTTTGATTTATAGGCTAGCATTGACAATATAGACTATTTCTGGTATAATGTCTGAAGTAAGTGCCTAGTGCACTTTTGTCATAATACAATTCAAAATAGGGGGAATTCAATGTCAACTACTTTAGATCTACCATTTAGTTCAGGTCAACATCGAACCAATCGATTACTAACCAATCTTCGACCCCGGAGATTTCGGAAATATATTAACGACGCGGTAAATGAAGTCCACTTCCAAGCTCATGATGATGCTCAACTGGAGCGCGTCAATGAAGAGTTGCTTCCAATCGAAGAGCGAAACGATTTTATGACCGGTGAAGAATTTAGCCTGACCCTTGAAAAATGGGAAAAGGAAGATTTCGAAAGAGATTTTGGACAGAGCAAACTCACAATAGCAGAGTTAGCTGATGAAGCTGCGACACAAGAATCCATAGAGAGATTTTATGACGGTGATTACGATTACCGACAACCCGACTTTATCGATGAGGCGATCAACGGCGATGCTGCCGAGTACGCCCTCAAAAATCTGGGCTACTAATGCCGAGACTAAGCGTGGTTTGCAAGCATAATATGTAGCAAACTAGATCCGCGACAAATCACAACTGTGATGCGTCGCGGTTTTTTTATTTGCTAAATTATTTTATAAACCTCGTCGCGACATCCATGCCAAATCCTCGCGACACTAATTTGCGCAATACTTTTTGCTTCTCGTCGTACTCTAACTTTTTTATTTCTTTTAAATCCGGATATAATCTACTTAAAAATCGCTTAGCACTTTCGACTTCATCTTCTTCGGTAAGTAGCTCATTTAATTTTTCTTCTATCAATTCTTGAGGTAACTTTTTTTCATACATCTTTTTCTTCATCATAAATCTGCCCCAGGTTTTGTAATTCTTCATGCTGTTAATAAAGACTTCGGCGTAATTATCATCGCCTAAATATTTATCATGCAACAAACTGTTTATAACTTCTTTGATAACTTTTTTATCATAGCCACGTTGAGTCATTTTTTCACGGACTTCACCAACTGTACGCATACTCAAATTGAGCAAGAATAAGGCATATTGATAGCCGTGATCGTAATCCGCAGGGTCTTTTAATGGTTTTGCTTTTTTAAACATTCTTTTATTAGTAAATGAAGAAATTATTGTACCATACCGTGTTACAATTTAGATAGAGATGACGTTATTATAGTAGCAAACGATGGTTGACAAAGCGAAAAAAATCAATTATAAATAAATTAGCAGTCTCACTTAAAGAGTGATAATTTAACAGATTTTATATCAATTTATGAATAACTTTGCCTTTATATTAGAGCGACTCTCCAGTCGAGCCAAAAACGCACTTATTGCTGCACAAATGGTTTCAGAAGAACTCCATCACGACCACATCGGGACGGAGCATTTATTGTTTGGGGTTGTGGCCGAAAAATCCAGTTTTGCCGGAGAAATTTTAACCAAAGCTAAGCTGACTACTGATTTGATTAAATCCGAACTAGAAATGGTTAATCAAAATAACGAAGTCGCTGTTTGGAAGCCTGTTCTATCTGCCAACTTAAAAACTGCTATTGAAAAGTCCGCCATCATTGCTAGCCAGTACGGATATCAATTTATCGGGACAGAGCATTTTCTTTATGGCTTAATCACAACTGAGCATAATAAATCTCGGGTAATTTTATCAAAGCTTGGTGTGGACATTGGTGAACTTGAACATAACTTGATTACTGTTTTCGAAAACATTTCTAAATTCCCAGACATGCCGCAAGATGGTAACGTTGGTGGTAATCCAATGGCCGACCAAGGTCATATGCATCAGCAATCCCCTATGCCAAATGGTGGCCCAGCAAAAAGTGGTAGCATGTTAGAATACTTTGCCACAGACCTCACCAAAAAAGCTGCACAAGGCAATATTGATCCAGTTATCGGTCGCAAAAAAGAAATCGAACGCTTAGTTAGTATTCTTGGACGACGTACAAAAAATAATCCTGTGTTAATCGGGGAGGCTGGCGTTGGTAAAACTGCTATAGTCGAGGGCTTAGCACTAGCAATCGCCAACCGCGAAGTTCCTGATAACTTATTAGACAAAAAGATTTTGTCTCTAGACTTAGCTTTAGTTGTGGCTGGTTCTATGTTCCGCGGTGAATTTGAAAATCGCCTCAAGCAAATAATCGACGAAGTTAAAGCTAACTCAAACATCATTCTATTTATAGACGAGTTGCACACCATGATGGGTGCTGGTGCCACAACTGGCAGCTTAGACGCAGCTAACATTTTTAAACCTGCTTTAGCTCGTGGTGAACTTAGCACAATTGGTGCCACTACTTTAGCTGAATACAAAAAGCATATCGAGCACGACGCCGCCTTAGAACGTCGCTTTCAACCTATATTAGTAGAAGAGCCAAGCAAGGAAGAATCATTGGCGATCTTAAAAGGTATTCGTCCAAACTACGAAAAGCATCATAATGTGCATATTACTGACGAAGCTCTTAAAGCTGCGGTAGATTTATCCGACCGCTATATTCAAGATCACTTCTTGCCAGACAAAGCTGTAGATTTAGTAGACGAAACCGCCGCTTTCTTGCGCAGTATTCACAGTAATTCTAAATTAGCCAAAACCAAGCGCAAAGTAGAAATCGAATTAGAACAATTAGAGGAAGAAAAAACCAAAGCTGTATTGTCGCAAGACTTTACCACCGCCCTACATTTACGCGCACAGGAAGAACGTTTACTAGCCCAAAAGAAAGAATTAGAAGCAATGGCCAAAGAAGACACTGGTCCAGTCTACTCCATTACTGCCGAAGATATCGCCCATACCGTGTCTTTAATGACCAAAATTCCTTTAAAGCGTTTAGCACAAAGTGAAATTGGTAAACTTACAAATCTCGAAAAGATTTTAAAAACTCGCATTGTTGGTCAAGATGACGCCATTACCGAAATCTCCAAAACTATTCGCCGCTCACGCGCTGGCTTGGCTGATCCTAACCGCCCAATTGGTTCGTTCATGTTCTTAGGACCAACTGGTGTTGGTAAAACCGAAACAGCCAAAATGATTGCTCAAGAAGTCTTTGAAGATCCGGATGCACTCATTCGCGTGGACATGTCCGAATTTATGGAACGCCATAACGTCGCGCGCTTAATTGGTGCACCAGCTGGATATGTTGGTTACGAAGAAGGTGGCCGTTTAACCGAAGCCGTTCGCCGTAAGCCATACGCTGTGGTGCTATTTGATGAAATCGAAAAAGCTCACCCAGAAGTGTTTAATATTCTCTTGCAGATTTTAGAAGATGGTCAGTTAACTGACGCGCAAGGTAAGCGAGTGAATTTTGCCAATACTGTTATTATAATGACTTCTAACTTAGGAATGCAGGAATTAAATACCGCGGCCACTAAGATCGGTTTTGCCGACCGCGATGAAGCCAAAGACGGCGACAAAGTTAAACTCGAAAAAGAATACGATCGCATCAAAGCTGGATTAATTGAAGAGTTAAAGAAAGAGTTGCGTCCAGAATTCCTCAATCGTATTGATAAAGTTATCATCTTCCGACCGCTCGGTGTTGTAGATCTTAGACGCATCACCCAAATTCAATTATTAGACTTGCAAAAGCGTTTGGATGTTCAAAAAATTAGTTTAAAAACTACACCAGCGTTAATCAAACTTATTACGGAAAAAAGTTTTGACCCACTGCAAGGTGCGCGATATATTCGTAAGAGCATTCAAGATTTGATTAGCGATCCTTTAGCTGAAGAAATTATTCAACAAAATCTTCGCGAGGGTGCAACAATTACAGTTGATGCTCAACGCGATAAAGTAACTTTTAAAATTCAACGAACTAAAAAAGTTGCCGCTGTTCCAGCATAAACTTAAAAAATAATCGGAATAAATAAAACCCTTCGTAACCAGATATTTCTGGACGAAGGGTTTTTGGTTAGTCAATACCCAAAAATTTAACTGAGGACTTAGGTGAGTTAACTATCACCTCATTGCCTGCTGGATCGATTAGATACAACCCAGTAAGTACACTTTGAACGGTCATGTGTTTAGACCAGCCATTTTGTTGAAGATGATTTATTTTGTCACTAATATTAGCACTTTTAAAACCTAACCTAAATGAATTTACTCGTGACTGATGTAACTGCAATTCGATATCATCGGCAATATTACAAGTAAAATACTCGGGTTTACTGCCGATCTTTTGCTCAATAAAACGAAGGCCTAAGGCTTCGTAAAATGCATGCATTTCGAATAACTGGTTCGTATAGACAATGATTGAAGTTAACTTCATAGAACCTCCTCTATGGATCGATATACCACCAATATAGCATTTTTCCACAGGATAGGAAAATCTTAAAGCAATCTTTATCAGCCCTGGTTTATAATCTAGTTATGGCAAATTTTTATAACTTTTATCGTGATATTTTTAACGACATTGTTTTTCCCAAACAATGTTTAAATTGCCGTGCATTTGGTTTATTTTTTTGTAAAGACTGCCGAAAAATTTTAACAACTATAGTCGATCAGCGATGTATTATTTGTCAACAACCTAGCAAATATGGTTTTACACATTTGCAGTGTCAAAATGATTTAGCGCCGACTAGCACCCCTGACCGCCTTATCACCATTTTTGATTACCATGACCCCTTAATAAGTAAGGCTTTTAATACCGCCAAACTCGGTCTTGTATCCGAATTGATTGTCGAACTAGCTGAGATAAGTTGCAAAAAATTAATCGTTCAAGATCAAAGCTTTACCAACTTTGTGTTTTGTCCTATTCCATTAACCAGATTTAAAAAACGCTTTAGAGGATTTAATCAAAGTGAATTAATAACTCAAATTTTTGCTCAAAAATTTAATCTACCGATTGATCAAGTACTAATTAAGTCTCGTTCAACTAAACAACAAAAACTATTAAACAAAGAACGGCGCGGTAAAAATTTAGAAAATAGCTTTAGTGTTACTGAGGCATTTGGACTCCCAAGCCACGTTCTCCTAATAGATGACGTTTGCACAACTGGCTCAACTTTTATAGAAGCCGCTAAGGTTCTTAAACAAATGGGAATAAAACAAGTCTGGTGCTTGGCCTTGGCCCAGGATTGATTGACCAAACTCATAATTTTCGCTAGAATAGTAAGGATTTACATATAGATGTAAACATTATTCTTTAGTAAGTGAGCATTGGCTGCGCCAATGCGAACGAGGAGAGCGGGCCGGCTTGCCGGATCCGCGACCAAATAATGGAGAGGTCGCATAGTGGCCTAGTGCGGCGGTTTGCTAAACCGCTGTACGGTTTTAAGCCGTACCGAGGGTTCGAATCCCTCCCTCTCCGCCAAAAAACAATCACAGCAATGTGGTTGTTTTTTGTTAATTTGAAATAGTAAAATGTGCTAAAATATAGCTAATTACTGAACTAAAAACCCTCTATCCAGCCCTGTAACAAAGCCCTCAATGGTGCGTCTATATGAACGAACACACAAATATAAACTTAAAAATAATCATTTCTGCTAAAGCTGGCCAACAAGAAGCTTTGGCTGATATTTACGAGGCTTATTACTTACGGGTGTATCGCTTTATATTTTACCGGGTCAGCCACAAAGAAACGGCCGAAGACATCACGGAAGAAGTGTTCATCAAAGTTTTTAAAGGTCTTAAGAATTTACAAGAACTCGAAGCCTTTGAAGGCTGGCTATTCCAAATCGCCCGCAACTTAGTAATCGACTACTACCGCAAAAAGAAGCAGCTAGTTCCCCTAGACAGTGTAGAAAATACGCTCGAGTACGATACCAATGTAGTTGAAATTATTAACTTGCAAATAGAACAGTCGATTCTGATTAAACTCCTTAAAGAACTTAATGACGAGCAGCAATCAGTAATTAAAATGAAATTTTTTGAAGAACTCGACAACTCTGCAATAGCCACAATACTAAATAAAACCGAAGGCGCTATCCGAGTAATCCAACATCGCGCAATAACAAGACTTAAAGAAATATTTAAGGATTCCATTTCGAACAAAGATAATTAGCATGAACAACCAAATTTCAGAAAACATCTTAGAACAGGCACTACGACAACTCGCCAATGGGGAGAGTCTTGATAATGTAGTTAATCAATTTGCCACCACTAGCGAGCAAAAAACTGAGCTAACTTCTACTTTGCAAATAGCACAACTATTATCCAGCGTTCCTAAAGCTAATGTTCCATCCCCGACTAAACAATACCGATATACCCAAAAGGTTAGTGCCTTTAAACAATTTGCACAAATTTTTGCTAGTCACAAATTAGCAATATTTGCTTCGGCATTTGTTATGATCTTTGCCGGCGGCTTTTCATTACTTCATGCTGCCGAAAACAGCCTACCAGGCGACAAACTCTATGGCGTCAAATTGATTGGTGAAGAAGCTCGCCTAAACCTTACTTTTGACAAAGACAAGGTTGCTAACATGCATTTAGCATTAGCAGAAAAGCGTCTCGATGAAACTAAGCGAGTAATTGCAATCAACGATCCAGCTCAAGAAGCAGTTGCTATTGCAGCTTTAACAACTCAGACAGAAAAAACTTTTAACGCTGTTTCCGAAATTGCTACTGCCAAAGCTGTATCTCAAAACGACTCTCGCCTATTAGATAATTTAGTAGCTATTAATAAGGAACAAAAATCCGTATTGCAAACTGCTTCTAAATCAGAAAATACTAAAGAGTCTGCCGAAGTTGCTTTGTCTGCCACTAAAGAAACCGATAAGAATTTGGCCAAAATTATTGCCACCGTAAACGAACAGTCACTGTTAGACTTACCTAACAAAATTTCTGTAACTGGAACAATCAATAGTTATTCAAAAAATAAATTGGTGGTAGAAAAAAGTGTCTTCATAATTAACGATGCTACGGTAGTAATTAGTTCGACTGGTGAAATGATCATTGATCATTTCGATAAAATTGATGGTAAGGTTACAGTGATTGGTACTAAAAATAATGATTCTGTTTTAGCTAAAAAAATTATTATCATAGACGGCTCTACTAGCATAGCTAGTAATACAACTGACAAACCTCAAACTAAGGGAGAAGTAAAAGGTGTCACCACAACAATTAAACCTGATGTAAAACCAACAATTACCAATCCTCCTGCACCAGTCACCACTGAAGACAATACTTCACCTAAAAAACCAAGCCAAACTCAAGCCGGATTCATAAGTGAACCAGCTACTCAACAATATATCCCTTAAATAAGATAAATCTTTTCTGGATCCCTGCTCACCATCAAAATAGGTGGGCAGCATTCCCGAAACGATAGCACCACTAGAAACACAAATTCAACAAAAAACGAGCCTAACTAGAGTATGGCTCGTTTTTGATTTACTCAGAATTATTGATATAATAAAGTAGTGAGAGAAAATTCAGAATAGCAGCCCATCTGGAGAGGTCGCATAGTGGTCTAGTGCGGTAGTCTTGAAAACTACTGTGTCGCAAGGCACCGAGGGTTCGAATCCCTCCCTCTCCGCCAGGAGTTAATACTACAAATTTTTACAAAATAAAATGGCAAAACAACCACTAACAGTTTTTGAATGGGAAGCACCGGAATTTAGACACTATCCCAAAAATCCAGCATGGTATATCACGCTGGTGATTGTGGTTACTTTGCTAGTAATCTACGAAATTATTGCTAAAGATATTTTTGGTGCGATAAGCCTAGTCATCGTGGCTGCGTTTGTCGTTTACTTTGGACGACAAGAACCAAAAACTATTCCCATGCAAATCAGTGACCAAGGAATTCATATTAATAACGATATAATTCCCTATCAACGAATTAAAATGTTTTCGGTCATTGATGATGGTGTTCATAAAACTTTAAACCTAGAAACTACAGCATACTTGAATCACCTATTAACAATTGAGCTGGAAGATATGGATGCCGATGAAATTCGAGACTTTTTAATAGATGTGTTACCAGAACATGAAGAGGTTGTCCCAACAGTAGCTCAAAAAATTTCCCACCGCTTTAAATTTTAACTTTCTCCAAGTCGAGCAAAATAAAGAACACTATTAATACTAAATTTTAAATGAATGGAAAAGTAAAAATCCTCTTAATTATGACTGCTGTGGTTGCAATTGTTTTTATTGGTTATTACGTTTTTGCTCATAAGAGTAGTATTTCTGAACCTATAAACCAAGCACCGAGAACTACAACCTTTCAAGAGCCTGGTGGAGGCTGTGGTAATATTTTTGTCTATAAAGTAAATGATACTGATACTGCAGGGATTTCTGTGTCCGCTTGGAAAGATAAATTAAATTTATCGAATACTGAGAAAACTTATGAAATTGGAAAAACTGAAGGATTAGAGGTTGAGATTCTCACTGGGAAAAATATTAGATACTTATACTGCAATGATGTCACGCTACCTGGTCAACCACAACCGAAAAAACTCATTGGCAAAAGTGGTCAAGCAATAATTACTGTTTCTAACACTAAGAAATCTGAACTCGGCGATACTTACACTGCCACGATTAAATTAAAAAATGTAACTTTTAAAGACGAAAGTGGTAATAATTCTGATATCATAATTGACGATCTCATGTTTAAAGACATTGTGGTTGGTTGGTTGGCTGGTTAAATTATGTACTCTCTAAACACCAAAGTAGAACGATTGCCTGGTATTGGGCCAAGCCTAAAAAAAACCCTCAACAACTTGGGTCTTTTTTATATAGAAGATTTGTTCTTTCATTTACCGTTTAGGTATATTGATTTTTCGCAAAAAGTACCGATCGGCAAAACTCAAGAAGGACAGATGGTGACTTTAGAAGGACAAATTAAAAGCATTGGAGCGCGACGTTCATTTAAAAGCCGCTTGCAATTTACCGAAGCCGTATTAGAATACAGCTCTGGCGAGGTCCATTTAACCTGGTTTAATCAACCGTACTTAGCCAAACAATTCACCGAAGGCGACGTCATTGTTATAGCCGGAAAAATTGAATGGCGTAACAACAAAAAACAAATTACAAACCCTTATTTTGAAAAGATTAGTAGCTATGGAGACGAAGTTGAATCTACCACAACTGGCAAAATTCTACCTATCTATCATCTCACTAAAGGTATAACCAACCTGCGACTACTAAAGCTTATCAAAATTAGTTGGGACAACTGCAAAAAAGATTTTACAGAATTACTATCTAAGCCTTTGTTAACCAAATTTAACTTGCCAAGCTTAGGACAGGCTCTACAGAACCTGCATTTCCCTATTGACCAATCCCAAATTCAAAACAGTCGCTTTAGAATTGCAATTGAAGACTGTTTGCCTCAACAAGTGGCTTCGAGCATTAAACAAAAAAGCCTCAACGCAAGCCAAGCACCAAAATTGGAAAATGATGTAGACGCTATAAAAGCTGCAGTTGCGGAGCTGCCGTTTACCCTCACAGATAGTCAAAAGCGGGCTACATGGGATATTCTGCAAGAGATGACCACAGGACGGCCAATGAACCGATTATTGGAAGGAGATGTGGGTAGTGGTAAAACTGTAGTTGCCTGGTTAACAGCTTTAATGGCCTCACGTGATGGCTTCCAGACTATCATTCTCGCTCCTACCGAAATCCTAGCCAGCCAGCACTTTGAAACTTTTTCCAACCTAGCTAGCACTAATAATAGCACTAAGATCGCTTTATTAACTCGCAACTTTGCCAAAGTGACTGGAACAAAAACTAGCACCAAAGAAGAACTCACCAGCAAATTAGAATCAGGTGAAATTAAAATTGTCATTGGAACCCACGCATTACTTGGCGACAAACTCCACTTTCCAAATCTAGGATTAATAATCATTGATGAACAACATCGCTTTGGAGTTAGTCAGCGTGCGTTTTTACAAAAAACTCATGGCCAAAATATTATTCCTCACTTACTAAGTATGTCGGCCACACCGATTCCACGCACTTTAGCTTTATCATTGTTTGGTAATTTACAAATCTCGCAGTTAAAACAACTTCCGGCCAAGCGTCAAAAAATTACAACGGAGTTACTATCCGAAACCAACCGCGATATTGCTTACACTAAAATCCGTGCCGAAATTGAAGCTGGTCGACAAGTATTTATTATCACTCCCAAAGTTGAAGAATCCACCACCGAAGTAAAATCAGTTAAGGCCGAGTACGAACGTCTACAAAAGCTATTTCCTAAATATAGATTAGGCTTGGTTTATGGTAGCCTAAAAGGCGAAGAAAAAGATCAAGTAATGACTGATTTCAATCTTGGTAAGATTGATATTTTAGTTGCCACTACTGTAATCGAAATCGGGATTGACGTTCCCAACGCTTCTGTAATGCTAATCGAAGGTGCCGAAAACTTTGGATTAGCTCAACTGCATCAATTGCGCGGACGAGTTGGTCGTGGTACAACAGCTAGCTATTGTTATTTATTTACCACTACCGAAGAACAGATCGAAACCAAACGCCTAAAAATATTTGAACAGATTAGCGATGGTTTTGTCCTAGCTGAACATGATTTAAAAGAACGGGGCTTTGGTGATTTGTTCGGTGAAAAACAATCTGGATTCGCTTTTCGATTTCCAGAATTTGTGACCATTGCGGCGCTCAAGCAAGCACACCAGATTGCAGAAACTATTTTAGAACAAGATCCCTTGCTTGCCGGTCATGTTCAATTAAAAAAGCTTTCTGATAAATACCTAGAGACCATTCATACCGAATAGACACTTGACCCAGACTGAAATATTTGATATAAATATAGGTAAGTATTAACCCAATACGTATGCTAGAATTCTATACAAAACCTACAGGAGTGCATTGAATGAGTAAAAAGAAGAACCCCCTGCAGAAAAACCCACTGCAAAGGCAAACGAACGACGGTAAACTAGTCTGTCCTGGTTGCAATTTAACCTTGGCGATCAGAGAAATTTCTGGAGTCACGAATGACGAAGGAATTCAATTCCACAACAAGGACTGTAGAAGTAATTACGAAGAAATCGAAAGAAAATCTCGTGAGAAACATCGACCAGCCCAAACTAAACCATCATTAACCGTCAACGCATAATCGAAAACTTCTTTTGATTTGTAAATAGAAAGAGCAACAAGTGTTGCTCTTTTTTTAATTTAACTTTAAATTTTTGATCGACTTAGCCGTTTTGGAATTAACTACGTTTGCAAACCCCAATTTTTTGGCTTCTTTCTGCCGCTTTTCGACTTGGGAGACTGTGCGGACTTCGCCCAACAAACCGATTTCTCCAAAAGCAGTGGTGGCCTTAGGCCAAGCCTTGCCGTTATAAGAAGACAGAATAGCCATGATTACCGGAAGATCGGCAGCACGTTCGGTAACTTTAAAACCACCGGCAATATTTACATAGACATCTTGATTACCTAAATTAATTCCTAAGGTCTTTTGCATTATCGCAATAAGCAGTTGAAGTCGATTTACATCAAAACCACTAGCCACGCGCCGCGGATAACTGGCATTTGTTGTATTAGTAAGTGCTTGAATCTCTACCAACAAAACTTTATTACCTTCTAATAGCGTGGCGACACAACTACCTGGCAACGCCTGATCTTTGTGTTCCAAAAACATAGCAGCCGGATTATCTATTTCTACTAAACCAGTATCACGCATCTCAAAAACACCAACTTCACCGATACTACCAAATCGATTTTTACTACTACGCAATATTCGTAAATTACCTAAACGTTCTCCTTCAAGGTAAAGCACGCAATCTACCATATGCTCAATAGTCTTTGGTCCGGCCAAGATTCCTTCTTTAGTTACATGGCCAATTAATATAATAGTGGTGTGTGTAGATTTAGCCAACCTAATTAAAGCATTGGTCACAAAAGACAATTGAGCCACACCACCGGTTACACCACCAGCTTCGTCACTGTACATAGTTTGAACGGAATCAATAATAACGACCTCTGGATTAGCAGTAATAATCGAAGCAATAGCAGATTCTAAATTAGTCTCCGCCAAAACCATTACGTCCTGCTTAAGACCAAGCCGAACGTTGCGCATGGCGATTTGCTGAGCAGATTCTTCCCCACTAACATATAAGGCAGTATGCTCAGCACCAACTAATAGATTGGCTAGTTGCAAAGCTAAAGTGGATTTTCCTATCCCTGGGTCACCTCCAAGCAATATTACTGAACCTGTAACCAACCCACCACCCAATACAACGTCAAGTTCATCTATTCCGGTAGAAATCCTCTGTACTTTATTCTGCTTAACCTCAGAAAGTAACAATGGCTTAATGCCGCCCACAGCCTTACCGGATATAGCAGAAAAGCCTGATTTTTTGCCAGTCTGAACCACCTGCTCCGAAAAGGTGTTCCATTGATCACATGATGGACATTTACCTTGCCAGCGAGGGCTAGAAAATTGGCAGTTTTCGCAGATATAAACAGTTTTAGTACTCATAAAATTATTATACCGTATCTGATCTAAAACTGGGATCAAGATTTTATAAAGTTTTGAGACTTAAAAAGCAAGTACGTTATTACAGCGAAATCCTCTGGGCACAGCCGCCCACCGCGTAAGCGGTGAAGGCGGCGTAGCACGGCCGGATTGAGCGAATAACAGTACTTGCTTTTAAATTTTGAAACTTAAAAACTACTGGAGTTATTTAACATTAAATAATATAGAGATCCATCTTGTCCGTTTCGGAAAAATAGGATAATGCCATCAATACTCAAAAATGGTTCTTCTATATCTACGGTAGTGCCTGGAGATACTTCAACTTTATCTCCACCGCTAATACTGATCTTATAGACAGTATCAGTAGTAACGCCTTGTCCGGCTACACCAGAAGTCGGCACCCCAACTACAATACTAGAACTATCTTTGCTCCATACAGCTTTAGTAGTAGAAGTGGCAACACCTAAATTGCGAATTTCGCTACCTGCTCTATCTGAAACCCATAAGTTAAATTTTTGAGTAGAAGGATCTAAGCGAGTGAATAAAAACCGCTTGCTGTCTGGAGACCATAACACTTCTTTATTATAACCATCGCGAATTACTGTATTAAAAATTTTACCGTCAATGCTTACGGAGTTGATAGTATTTTTGGTCTGATCGCTAATCTGTTTGCGATAAAACATTACTGTTTGTCCGTCAGGAGAAACTGAAATGTCATTATCTGGTTCATATAAATCTGTTAAGAGCTGATAATTGTTAGTGTCAGGATCCGAAAGATTTAGAGTTGCCTTGCCGTCATTTCCTACCCATACAAACAATATTTTGTCACCACCGGGAGTCCAAATTAAACTTTTAACATTACTGGCTAGGTCAACATAACTACCACTATCAGGATTATAGTAACTCCATGTCTTAGAGGTACCTATACCAGACTCTGTGATATAACTTTTACCAATCGGTGGCCATAAAATTTTACTAATATTAGATTTAGATGGAACAGTAATTTCTGTTTTATCACTTAATACTACGCTAGTGCCAGTAACTGACATTTTAGTTCTAAACAATTGGCCCTGACGATTAAAGTAAGCAATACCGTCACCTTGAAAATAAAGAGCTGGAGTAACTACTGCCTCGTCAGTCATTTTAGTAGCTTGAGTTGTTGGAGTTGGCTCTTCTGGGGTTGGTTCTTGTTCTTCTGTTGGCTGCTCAACTATTTCGGGCTGTTCAACAACAGGAGTATCTTTTTTGGATGATTTTTGCCAAATAATAAACCCTAATGTCCCGACTATTAGGATAAAAATTCCACCTAAAATGGCAATAGCTTTTTTATTCACTGTAATTTTTGTTTAATTTTATTTCAAAGTATTAGACAAAACAGGCATTAGTCTTTTATATATTATAGCATAAAACCTGAGGAAATTAAAATTTGCTAATATCACCACAAATTTGGGTGAATGTGCTTGCCCAATCGCCACCCCTTGCCCAATCAATCAGTGATGCGGTTCCACTAGCCACACCACCCACTATGGTGCTATACCAAGAACCATCTTTTATTAGACCAAAGGAACTACAAATTCCCCACAGTATGCCTGCCGCAATAACAAGTATGGTAATGATGGCGAAAAAATCATATATAATTATAATCGCCTGTAATAATTTTTTTGAAAGGCCTTGTAATATACCGACCTTAGGGAAAATCATTCCGGCAATCATATATATTGTAAGTATTACCATCATAGGAACACCAATAATCCATCCCACCATACTAACACTTAAGCCAAGAGCAATGAGAAGACTGAATCCCATCAGTAACAGCATTGCACCTTTTTGCGCATGGAATCTAGCTTGTTTATGATGCTCTGCAGCAGCTTTTGTATCTGCTTTTGCTAATGCAATTTCGAATTTAGCAAGTTCAAAAGCACAGTCGATCGCATCACTAAAACCTAAATACATCGCTATTTCTAGTAAAATACCGATTAATAATCCAAGACCTAAAGTTGGCCCAGCAGAAGCAATAGCACCACCTGCGACCAGTGCTTCTGCACCAGCGTCCACAGCAACATTTGTTGCGACCTTGGCACCAACCTCTGCTCCAACTTTCGCACCCTGCTTAACAGCCTGTTTTCCGGCTTGTTCACCAGCTTTTTTTAAAGCTTCTTTACCAGCTTTCTTAATACTATCCTTGGCGGCTTTTTTTAGAGCATCTTTGCTTAAGTCACCAACCTCTTCGCCAAGCTTATCTTTAATTTTATCTCTTGCATATTTACGAATTCGGTCTTTTGCTTCTTGTTTGATTCGCTCTCGATTTTCGGGGTTATCGTCTAAGGCGCCAGCTGCAGTCTTAACTTGATTAAAAGCAGACTTGGCTTTACCAAATCCACGACCAGCTTGTTTTGATAGACCACCCTTTTCTTTTCGTTGAAATTGATCTTGAAATTGAGGATCTTGGCGACCTTGGTCTGTACCAGAGTTAAAAGTATCGTCGTCAGTTAAAGTAGGAGCTCGCCGCAGGTTTTGAGATTGATAACCATCGCCATCTTGCAGTGGGTGGTCTTGATTGGAATCACGTCCAATATCGCCTGGGGCGTATGGCGAAGTATCATCTAACAGCATGGGTTATTTAATCTCCGCTAAATCTTCTTTACTTTGTTCGATTTCTAAAAGTTGTTTAGGATCGGTGGTAATAATCTGATCTTCTACGTAAGAGGCGTAAATCTTGATTGCTGCGTGTTTTAGCCCAGCAAAGAAAATTCCTTCGCCAACATCGCTTTCGAGTAATAAGTACTTTTCTCCTTCGGTTAAGAAGAATGTTTCGGCCACAATATCAATCGCGGCTGGACTTTGCTTAAGCAATAATTGAATCGACGAGTTGGTCACAATTGGTTTACCATAACTGCTGGCCATAAAATCTGCTACGTCCTGAGTAATAGTCGTGAGACCTAAATAGTACTTACGAGCGCGTTTAGCGATACCAAATACGAATCGTGCAGAATCATCATGTTGCATCATGATCCATGCTTCATCCAGCACTAAAATGCGGCGTTTGAGTTGGCTACGCACCACGTTCCAAATATGCCCGAGAATAATATACATGGCGATTGGTCGAAGCGAATCTTCCAAATCGCGGATAGAAAATACTAACAATTGGTTTTGCAAAACAACGTTTGTTTGGTTATTGAGCAAGCCAGCAAAAGTTCCTTCTGTAAATTTTCCTAAACGTAAAGCTAAACTTTCGCCGCCAACCATTCCTGATAAAATCTCAATCAAGTCGCTCATAATTGGCATTTCGGCAGTAGCAAAATCGCTAGTTTCGGTAATATCTTTTTTAGCATACGTTTGCCACATGGCTTTATCCATAATAGCTTCTTCGGTTGGATCAAGTTTACCTAGAACCAATCCCATTAAGCCAATTAGGTTAATGATGGCACTGCGCAAAATATCGCCTTTATCTTCGTCTTCCAAACCAATCGGCAAGTCAAACGGATTAATACGAAAATCTGAGTTAAGTGAAATATTTAAATAAGTACCACCTACGGCTTCGGCCAAATGCTGATACTCATTTTCTGGGTCAACAACGATTACTTCGATGCCGATCATCAACGAACGCAAAATTTCTAACTTTACTGCAAAAGATTTTCCAGCACCAGACTTAGCAAACACCACAAAGTTAGCATTCTCCATCTGAAAACGATCAAACAAAATCAAACTATTGTTATGACGATTAATACCATACAAAATTCCATCGTTACCAGTTAAGTCAGAAGATACAAACGGAAAAGTACTCGACAACGGACTAGTGTTAAGGTTACTAGCTACATCCAAATCATCCAAACCCAACGGCAAGGTAGAATTAAATCCTGCCTCTACTGCCAACATAGCACGTTTGGTAACTACCAGCTTAGCACCCAAAGCACTTTCTAAAACTTTAGAATTTTTATCTAATTCTTCTAAATTTTCGGAATACAAAGTAAAGTACAAAGCAAACCGAAAGAAGTGTTCTACACCTTGCTGAAGTTCATCACGAAGTTCTTCCACGTCATGGTAAGCTGTTTCTAGCAATGGATTGCGGGCTAAGCCTTTTTCTTGCTCAATGGTCATTTGTGAACCAATTTCCCCTACCTTACTACGTAGTTTTTTAAGCACCATACCAGAATCTATCGGATAAATAAACATAGAGACGTCTAAAGCGCTTTCGGAGTTGATAATGAATGACAACCAGTTAGTAGATAAAAATCTTGGGTACGCCAGCACAAAAAAGCTACGACCAAACTTGCCGTTAAGTTCGAAATAAGAATTAGAGAATTTTAAACTACTAGGAGCAAGCAAATCTTTTAGTGTAGTGACACCTTCACGGTACTCTTTTTCGACTTCAGCTAATTTACCTTCGGCCGAAATTTGCCCTTTAAGATGCTCTAACTCTTCTTTCTTTTTATCGATATCAGATTTTTTAAATGAGAATAAGGCCATACTATTTTTGTAGATCTTTAATCGTAACTTTATTAAGCTGTTCGGCATCAATGCTTGGACCAGAAGCAAAGTTATATGAGTTATAAACCAATTCGATTAGCTGATCAGTATTAAGTTTAACCACGCGCAAACCAGAACTAGATAGTGCTGCGGCTACGGTATTGGCTCGCTCATCCAATTGTTTTTTGTAAGTAGTTAAATTTGCTTCGCGATCAGTTACAGCCTTAGTTTTACCTGTCCCAAATATCCGACTAAAAATACTAGTCGCGGCTGGATTAATACTGGTTTCGTAAGGTACGATCACATAAAAGTTTTTGCTCATCACATTAGCAGACTCAACCAATCGATCAATAAACTCAATATATTCTTGGGTTTGCATGCGGAGCAACTCATTGGTTTGCTTTTCCATCATTACTTTTAGTTTCTCGGTGTAGTCGGCAATATCCATTTTACGTGACTGCATCAAAATCTGAACATGAAACTCCAGAGAGTTTAAAAAGCGCTGATAACTATAAACCAAAGCGTTCTGTTCTTCTTCGCTCTTTAAATCAAAATTAGTACTGGAAACAGTTAAGACAACACGAAGAGTGCCGTCATCCATAATAATCACATCATCACGAATTTCTGCGAGACGTAAAAATTGCTGCGTTGGGCTGCCGAGTGGTTTATTTGTTTTTGTCTTAGCCATTTTTATTTATTTTCTTCGTGATTTTGTTTGATGCGCTCGATTAAGCTCTCTTCTTGGGTATGTTCTTTTTGTAACAGATAATTTAGCTCTTTGATTTTGATAGCTGTATCTTTAAGATTTTTTGGCGCCTGTTTGTCCTGAGTGATAATAGGAATATCTTGCTCAACGGATTCTTTGCCTTCTTTATGATAAACATATAATTTTGGGCCAAATAAGAAATGAATAAAATTTCCTGCGCTGGCATATAAAGGCCGGCCATTCAATTTTCCAAATACTAAGGCTAAAGATGGTGCACCTGTAATCAAACCGGCGGCTATGGTAGCTGGTAAATTTTTACTGATTGTATAAATGACAAAGCAAAATACTGCTGCTCCAAAAATAATGGCAAACTGCTTAAAAGTTAGGCCAGCAATAATTTTGTCTTCGACATCGGTAAATTGTGGGACTGGAAATTGCATAAGTATTATATCATTTAAAAGCGATTCACCTTAAGTGAAAGTAAAATATCAGTTACAAACTCAAACTCTTCTTGCGATAATGCTAGGCCATCTTTTTGGCCGGCCAGCATACTTTTGCCATAGTCCAAGTAGTCCTTATATAGAGGGCTTTGTTCAAAGCTTGTAACCACCTGAAAGTATCCAAATTGGGCAGCAAAATCATTAATAGTCTTGTAAAATACTTGCCGATTTTGCTGATGAAGGGCCGTACTGCTTAATAACGCTACATCTTCTAAACTGGTAAGAGTTATCGGCTCGGCAGGAGTAATGCTCGGAGATGTAAACACAGGAGGTGATTGCTGTATAATTGGCTGCGGCGGTGATTGTGTTGGGGTTGGACGCTGTGCGATGGGCTGAGGATTCACAACTGGCTTAGTTGGTTGTGATTTAGCAACAGGTGCAGTTACTGGGCCAGCAGGTGGAGCTTTATGAATTGATATTTGGCTAGGCAAATTACTAATATGGGACAAAGATGATGACTGCTGTGAAACCTCTTGAGGTTCTTCTGGCTTTGCCTCAACTATATTTGGAGTTTGTAAAATTTCTTCGAGCTCGGCAATTTGTTTGTCGTTCATCAATTCCAATAAAGCCTGCCATTCAATTTTTTCTTGCTCGTTTAAAACTGTGGCGGTTTTGATTAACGCTTGGATATGTTTTAATTTTTGGTCAGCAATCATGTTTTTTTACGTTTCTTAAGTTCTTCGAGCTTAGCTTGAATTTTTTGCGCTTGTTGTATTTGCTTATCGCGATTTTTTCTAAAATCTACTTCTTCGTCTAAATTAACATTTGTGGGTGTATCAAAAATCAACCCGCGTTTAGGTGCAGTACTCAAATCTAAATCTTTTTGTAAAGGAATTGAGCTAGCTGGTTTTGGTGTTGTAGAATCCAGCACCACAGGGATTGTTTTTAGATCAGCAGCCGGCGAACTGGCAGATTTTGCGTTAAATTGCGGACGGGGTTTGGGTGGAACTGGCTTTGACTGAGCAATCGGCTGTGCTACTGGCTGTACTGCAGGCTGTGGAGGAGGCAAAGGTGCAGTCTCTGGTCCATTAATCTCTTCAAACTTTTTAGTTGCCCATTCTTGAAAACGCGCAAATTCTTCTGGAGGGATATTATCTGGGATCTCTTCATATAAATCTAGTAGTGAAGAAATTTTGTCATACATCTTAAGGATATTTTGCAAAGCTTTGCGCTGAGCTACTGACAACACCTTTAAGTTAGCACCGGTATTGATATAGCGCATTTCTCCCAGAGCATCTTTGGATTCTGCATTGATCATTGATTCATAATCAATAATCCAATTGGAGATGGTTGGACTAACCTGCTTGCCATTTACAGTAATTTTTTGATTACCAAGTAATTCCTGATGATCAGCTAAAATTGCTTTAAGTTTGTATAGAAAATCGATTTGCACATCTGTAAAATCTAGTAGATCAAAGTAATCAGCCAGACGTTGATCCAAGTCAAATTCAGGAATTTGATAAGCTTCTAAAACAGATTCTTTAACCAAAGCTAATACTCTATCACTATCAAGCGCGTTCATGCGAAGATAATTTAAGCGTAAGTAGTCTGGGCGAGGCAAATTAATAGTTCCATCTTTACTGACGGCAACCAAAACTTCCCAAGCGCGCTGGGCGTCTCGGTACTTAATAGCTTCGTCAATTTGTTGTTGAATTTCTGGGGTCATACAACTAAGTGTGGTTTAAATTTGGAGGCTACATTTGGACTAGCCACTTCCACTAGTGCTGATGCGACATGATTACCAATAGAGTTAATGTCAGCAGGGCGTGCCTCAAATTTACTCAGTATATGATCTGCAATTGGTCGATCAATTTTTTGTCGCAAATTTTTAGCCTTCTCTGCTGTGTCGTAACTTCTAAGCTTTTCTTTAATCTTTGCATTAAATTGCTCAACGCCAAGCTCATCTGTATGCGTCACATCACCTTTTTTCCAATCCGTAACATCTTTTACTTTTTTGGTTTCCAAAATCTGTTGTTGTTGAGTAATTGTGTTCAAAATTCCACCACCATTACCCAAACTTTTAACTGCATTAGACAAAGCTAAGTTTCCATTTTTCTCACTAGAATTAGAGACTTCGCGAATTATATTAATTTGAGATTTACCACTGACTTTACCAAACTTATCTTTTACAAACTGTGATAAATCTTGGACATTATTTTTGTATGACGAACCATCCTTCTTTTTATTTGATTTAAGGAGTTTATCCAAAACACCATTATCCGCCATTTGCTTAAAGTGAGCCCTAGCTGCTGCAATATTATTTTCTGCTATAGCTTTATTAAACCCATTTTCTAATTGATCATAATCCAACTCACCCAGATTTTTTTGTTTTTCGCGAGCCTCGGATTCTTCTTTATCAGCCAAAGCATTAGAAAATGGTCTCTCTCTACGTTGTGCCTCGGTAGCTAAATCAGAAGATTCTTTCATGATTCCTTTACGGGTTTCATCATCCATTGTCCCAGTAAATCCTAACGCCGCGCGAGTAGCACTATCATTAGTTAAGGTTACCTTTGCGTCTGAAATATCCGCTTCAAGCTTATTAATTGTTGCTGGTAAATTACGGTTAAAATCCTTGCCCATATCATTTACATCGATATCACTTGCTCCAGCAGTTCTCGCGTTACCAATAGCATTTCTCAAAGTTCTCTCTTCAGCTGTTAGATCTCGCACCTTTTTAACAGAACCTTTGGTGCTATTTTGAGCATCAGCAGCTATTGCAGCATTTAGCTTCCCTTTAATATCATTCAGGTTGTTGTCAGCCATTTCAAGATCTACACGTCCAATATTAAGAGCCCTCTGATAACGCTCATTCTTGCTTAAATCTGTGGCCATTTTTCCCATATCGGCATCGTTACGAATTTCTGTAAAACGTTTTCTCTCCTCAGCTTTAGACATAAGTGCTTTAGAATCTTGCCCCATCAACTTCCAATAAGCCATTTTGGCTGGGAATAATTTATTTTCACCCCATGGTTGGATCTTATCAGTAAGTTTTCCAAATTGGTCAGTAAAGCGCTTTTCCATTTCTTCCTTAGGGTTATCAAAATAACCCTTCTTAATAGCCTTAGCAGCTTGAATAGGTCGAGCTGCACCTAAAATAGCTTTTTGTAGACCTGGTTTACCTCTCAACATCTTTGAATTAGCCAATGTATCTGATCCAGTATCTTTAGCCCAACGCCCAGCAGCGAGAGCACCTTTCCCTGCGTACTGAGGAACTGTCTTAGTAACAAAATCAAAACCTTTCTTAGCACCATCAACAATTTGCTTAGCCCCAAATGTTCCGCTGCTGGCAGCAAACTTCATACCAATAAATAAGAAGGCTAAAACAATAAAATGCGAAATAGTGGTAATAGCAAATTCTGTAATTTCTTTTGCAGCGCCGCCAAAGAAATAATTTGGATCACGTCCAGCAATAACAGTATCTCCTGAATTTTTAGCAAAAGTTGTAGCCATCAAAGCTGCAATATTTAAGAAGAACGCCAAAATCGGAACTGTAAAAGCATACTTGATAAACTCACTCCACCATTGGTCCCAATACTTTTTTGTTTCAGGTAAAATTTTAGCTACATAAGCCAACGGCGATAGCATATACAAAATCCACAAAGCTACCAACCGTACCAAAATAAATGCTATTAAAGCCACAAAGGAGAAGAAAGCAGCGATTGCCAAAATTAACAGCACAATCGGTTTTGTTACATCGCTTGCACTAGAATCTACAGAAAAATTGCCCGAGGAATCTGTTAAGCCTTCTCCTCGGAATTGTTTAATTGGATCAACCATTAACTTTTGACCGAGTGCTTCTATTACTCTAGTACCTTCCGGTAAAAATTGGGATTGAACAGTATCGGCAATCCCAACAATTCCCTGACCAATCACTAAACTAAAATTAACCAGTAAAGCCATTAACACCAGCCATAAAATAAATCCGCGAGTCTTACCAGAATCCTCAGCTTGGAATAGTGTACGCAAACCCATCCATAACAAAGCCAAAATAAATCCAATATTTGCAATGTTGCGAACAATAATCCAACCAGGATAAATAAAATTAACAAACTGATCTTGATACGGCTTGATATGTAACAAAGCCTTAAGAATCGGAACCAAGATGATTGAGAAAATCCAGTAAATTATACTGGTCATTAACAAAACAAGATAAGAAATAACTTTGCGGAGGAAGTTGAATAAGTCCCCAACTCCGTTACCGGAATTTGTAGTTGCTTCGGCAATTTTTTCTTCGTATGGAGTAACTTCGGCTGGCGGCGGATCATTTTTATGCTTTTCTAATTCGGCCTTACTAGAATAAACCTGAACAAAAATACTTTGTGGATTACCGTTATAACTAAAGCCATATGGGTTCAAGATACCTTGTCCGATACCTACTACTGGATTAGCTACTAACTGCGTCCAATCCAAAGATAAATCTAAGGTTGGATAAACTAAAACATTGTAAACTTTTTCGGAAGTAGTACCTACTCCAGCGGTTTGCAAAGCACTACCTAGTGATTGCAATGGAAACGGCGCCTTGTCTTTACTTAAACTGGTAATAGCAGGATTAGGATTGATTTCTACCACTTTAGAGCCACTGCAGGCAATTTGCTGAGGTAAAATTTTCACAGGTCCACAAACTGCCGTATCCTGCGCACGTGCTTTTTCTACTGCAATTAATGAAAGCCCCGAAACTTTATGACTATTACTTGTTAAATATTGAACCGTTGGAAAAGTACCAGCTAACTTACTGTAGCTAATATAGGTTGGCTTAGAGCCACCCCACTGAATTCCATCCGGTTGCGTGATTAACATATTGAATACCACCTTAGCGCTCGATAACGGTACTAGCTTAGTACTAAAACCTTTGGGAGTGTCTGTAGTAGTTGTTGAACTACTTGTAGCAGGTGGTGTAGAAGAGGTCGCCTGCGCATGCGCTGTATTAACCCCAAATGGATTTGATATATAAGATGTACTACCAGTACCAGGGCCACCGCCTTGACCCTCACTAGCCTTTAGATCGGGCAAGGCTATCCAACCTCCATCAGCAAAAGTTAACCTCAGGAAGTTTCGATATTTACTTCCATCCATTCCATCACTTTGAATCCCAACTTGATATTTAATTGCATCAAATTCAATACCTTGCTCACCGTAATTTTGCGTTTGAGATGCTTCTATTTTTGGAATATTTGGATCAGTAACAGGGTGTTCGGGTAAATCATCGTTATACTGCAAACCTTTAAAATTGATTGCAAACCATGAGTCTCTAGCATCACCAAGAGCAAAGTAACCAAAAATTGTGAAAGGTTCACGGCTAGTAGGGGTCCAATTTAACACGGTGCTGGTATTAATAGCTTTGAGTGTCAAATCTGGTTTGTAAAAGGCAAAAGCATATTCGTTGCCAATTTTGGTAGGAATAATTGTTTCCCTTAACGGAGTATTTATATATCCCAAAGCGGGTACCGTAGGAATCCCAGGAACTAAAGTATGGTAAACATAATATGAAAATTTATAATCTCTAACAATTTCTGCCTTACATTGGTTATATACTTCTTCGCTGACATACACAGCCATAAACAGATCAAATTTTTCTTCCCAAGCAACAGTATTTTTACTCGTGCGTACTTCTTTTTTATTTGTCCAACCGTTTGGATTAGAACAAGTAACAGCTTGAGCAGTCGGCGCAGTATACGTAAAAACCGGCACAAACAAAGAAGCAACGAGAATTCCTAACAATGATTTTAGGAAAATTCCCTTGCTCTTTTTTTGTAATTTTTGTATTGATTTCTTGATCACAAGTGGTATATTTGTCTGTAAAACTTATAAATATTATACCATACGAACCCCTAATTTTCCAAAATTTTTTACTAATCAAAATTCAGCAATTTTCCATTAAAAAATCGCCTCATTTGAAGCGGTTTTGAAGTGATAAAAAGCTACCCTGTTACTCGGTAAAACAGCTAGCAATATCTACGCTAGACTTTTTTGTAAAAATACAATCGCTGATCCCGGAAATTGTATTACCGACAGCTCGCTTGCTGTTACCGCCGATTGTTTCTAACGCACCCTGACTCGGAGAGAATTGCTGACCACAACTATTTAATGATGAACTAAATCTTCCCACGTCTCTAATTCCAGGATTTTCTATATCTGGAACTGAGGATGTGGCGCAAGTCAAAAAGTCAGTAGGCTGGTACGGTGCTGGTCCAGATGGTGTATCTGTCGGATCACCTCCACCACCACCTGGATTTTCTGAATCAATACTCATGCTCAATACTCGGCCAAGTGAAGGCAATCCAGATAAGCTACCACTTAAGCTGGCAATCTTTTGGAACAACACTGTACATTCGTTTGACTGTGAGATTGAACAATAGTCTTGGCACTGTTCTACATTACCACTAACACAGTTCTTTGGTGCTTGCCCGGTAGCAATCAAGGCACGTAAAATTGAAGTCGCATTGTATCCTGATGTAGAACTACAAGAACCAATCGACGAACAATGATTTAAAATTGAATCACCTGTACTTGTTTGTATAGTTTGATCAGTAGCACCTAACACACGAGAGCCATTTTCTAAATTCAAAGCTAACACACTACACTCGCTATGAGAAGTTTCAATATCGCACAGCTGAGTACAACTCGCTAAATTATTACAACCGGCAAAATAACCGCTTTGCAAGTATTGGTTAAAGGTTAAAGTTTTTTTGAGTTGTTCTGCTGACATATAACCGTTACGGTAACTTGTCATGGAACATAATTCCAAGTTACTAGCTTGCTGACAAAACTCATAGCAAGAATTTTTACTATCGCAGTTACCCAACTCAGGAATTGGATAACTAAAACCACGAGGATAAAATGGAATACTAACAGCTTGACCTAAAACTTTTGGAGCTACATCATCACCACCTAATTGAGCGCTAAGCTTTTTTGACAACTCTGATTCTGTAGTCAACGCAGTTGCGTTATGAACAGGCATGAAAGGCAAAAATACCACCAACATCATGATGGTCGCCAAGCCAATTAGTAAAGTTTTATTTAGCAAACGGATTAACATAAATGTCATTTAATGGATTAGAGTAATCGCTGGTTTGGGTTTCGCCTAGAACTGAACCGTTGTTCGGCGCAACATAATCAGCGGTATTAATTACAGTTGGCTTGGGCAAATCAACGCTAAGCAAGCCGCCTTGAGCCAATATCTTCCAGCCCACAACTACGATCGCAACCACCAAAAGTCCCAAAATAATAGAGATTTTCTTATTTAAATTCATATTAGAAGCCTCCTCCTCGGATTCCTGTATCCCCACTTGAGCGTGGAGACATATATGGAATCACCGGAATAGTAGTAACATCGCCACTTACTGTAGGACTAGAGTGTGGTGGCGCCTGTGCCGGAGCATTAGATGAAACATTTCCAACGATCGGAATTCGGCCGCCAGCAATACCAGTCACGCTAGTAGTAGAATTGCTTTTAACCCCAGTAAGTACTGCGCTTAAAACGCTTCGTCCTAATTCAGAAAAAACATTATTAGATCCTTTTTTATTTAATACAATCTTTCCAAACAATGTATCAACTACGGTTTTTGCAAATTGGGTTTGCAATGGAGCATTATCGCTCTTACTTCCTTGCAGACCTTGAGTCATCCATTGATTTATATAATTTTCGTAATTAGTTTTTATTATTCCACCAGCATCAATAATCGGCCCACAACTTGTTTTAATACCACCATCTAGCGAATTAGGTAGTTCATGCATATTTGCTACGGCTTGCTTCTCTTTATTAATAGCGTCAATGTAAGCTGGGTTCGACATATCACCGTTAGTCTCAAATGTTGAGCGCAAATATTCGGCCATTGCTAACTCATAAGCATTTTTACCAGCTATCTCACTAACCTGTTTTTCTTGTTCAGTTGTATCAACGCAATCACGAGTGCTCAAGAAGCCACCACCATTAGCAAGTTCCTGCTCTGCACTACTAGTAGAGTCTGATACAATCTTTGCAAATTCTGCTTTATAAGAATCGAACACTCGATCAAGACTACAACTTGGGTCAACCAAATCAGGAATGTCATTAAACACTTCCTGAGTATAATCGGTTAACTGATAGAATTGTTTGCAACTTGTAAGAATATCTTTTTGTACTAAACCTTGTGCAGAACGCAACGCCTGATCTCTAGATTCTTTGTCAGGAGCTTGCTCAGCATCCAAAAGCATTGTCATAATTAACTGCTTGTTTTTGTCGTTGTCGTAATTCTTTTTAATGGCATCTACAGCGTAAACGCGTAATGCAGTAGCCTTTTTAACCTTATCAACACTGCCTACAGTCAACTTAGGCTTCAACTCTTCTACAGTATCTGTGGTTTTGGCTTCATTGGTTTGTAAAGCTACTGATTGAGCAATAGCTTTAAAAACATCTTGTTTAGCTGCAATTTGTTGCTTGGTAAGATCATTGATCTGAGAATTAACAGGTGCACTCTTGGTAGCGATTTCTTCCAAAGTATCTCTAAAAGCAGCTTTTAATTGTTCATTAAATGATCCTATCAAAGAACCAGCTTGCAAACTTTGGTTTAAAATTTTATAACAAGTCTTACGATGTTTTAGTAAACCTAACTTTTGTCCAAGTACTAAAGTTAAGTTAGCTTTAGTTTGATCCCCTACTTCTGCAAGTGAACCAGCCAAACCGTCTAAGGCGGAATTGGTTTCTTCGCTTGTTATCATTTCTGGTCTGTCGACAATGCTGGTGTTAGGAAATGGAATTTCGCCAGGGGTTACTGTATTGTTTGTATTTGGAGTTGGGGTTGGCTGATTATCACCCGATAAATCTGGAATGCCGCCGCTACCTATGGTATGCGTTGCTAGAAAATCATTATAAAGTTGTTCATCAAAAGCAGTCGAGCCGTCTGAGGAAGAGCCGCTGCCAGCTAAGTCGCTAAATTTTTGCGCAGACATGAAATCACCACCAATAACTTCGCAACTAGTTACTGCAGCTGACAAAGCTTTGCGCGCAGGTCCGTACTCAATTGGAATACCATTCAAGACTTCACGTACACTTTGCAACGCTGTCGAAATAGTGTTGGCCGTTGAATCAATTCCTAACAAGGTATCTTGAATTGCATGTCCAACCACCTGCAAAGCTGCGTTGACCCAGTCAACACCCAAAGCATTTGCCGGCTTAGGTTGAAACACTAAAGTAGAAGATGCTATTAAACATACAGCCACAATTATTTTTTTGTATCGTAAATTTCTCATAAACTATAATTGTTACTCTGTATTAAACTGGCTCGTTCCATTTCCATTTCATTTGTAATTTCGAAAAATAAAATTCCGGCTGCAGATTTATCTTGAGGAGAAACATTGTGCGCAATATTTTGAGCCATGTTGAGCACAACCGCATAGTGCATTAACTTAAGACGGTGATAACGAACTAACTGTTCAGGAACTTGCACTCCTTTTAATTCTGAGATCAAACCTTTGACTAGAGGAATAGCTTTGTTGGCAGATGCAGGATCCTGAGAACTTAATGCGCTCAAAATTAAAACGTCGCCATAATAAGCTTCCAACAACTGTACTTGATCGGCATAACTTTCAATATTAAATTCTGTGTTCGCAACTTTTTTGACAGGAATATTTTGCAAGCTTTGTTCATCAATAACTTGATCAACACTGTTTTGCGCGTCAGTGCTTAAACCTAAAACCGAACCTTGCCCATAGCTAGGATCGATTAAGGAAGAGAGGTTGTTTTTTTCTGCGGTGATACGATCAATGCCGTCATATGATACGCCCGGTACTCTAGATAAATCTGGCTTACTGGACGCAACTTGATTTTCAGCTGTCTGAGCTTTTAGAAACTTTAGCCCAGTTAAATTTTGAAGCATTAATGGTTCGGTAGTAAAAGCTAAACCGATCACCATGACAACAAAAAAACCTATCAAGCCATAGTGGTTGACAGTGAATCCTAAGTCGTTTAATCGGGTTTTAATTTGTAGCTGCATTTACAAGCCTTAGCTACAACAAAAATTCATACAAAATAACCAATGTTTAGTTATTTTTCCGGAATTATTTAGTTGTATTTTTATTTTGGTTTCTCTATTTGGTGTTTCCCACTACGATTTATTTTTTAATCTAGTGCGAAACCTTAATCTGTAGTATTATTATAGCAGAAATTACTAAATTTTGCAAGTCATGAAATCAAAAATGTTTTTCAAATTGAATTTAACGCTCGCGCTCACTTCCCTAGCACTACTAAGTAGTGGTTGTTACGGGCAAGATCACGAGCTGTTGCGGCCAAAAGTTGAAGGCAAAGTCGAAACCAACTTGACAGAAAATTACACTGTTCCGATCACTGTTGGAAATAAAAATATTGCTGTCGAAGTAGCTGATACAGATGACGCACGAGAGCAAGGTTTGTCGGGACGACCAGAACTTACAGATGAACAAGGTATGTTATTTGATTTTACTAACACTAACGAAAGCGTGCCAAGCTTTTGGATGAAAGGCATGAAGTTTGCGATTGATATTATTTGGATCAATGACAAAAAAATTATTGGTATCACTGCCAATGCACCGATTCCTAAAAATAATTCGTTGCCAACTTATAGTCCTCCAGGGCAAGTTACTCATGTGCTGGAAGTTGCCAGTGGTTGGTCGCGGCGTAACAATGTAAAAATTGGGGACAGTGTAAAACTAAAATAAGTATATTAAAAAATTCTGCAAAATTATTTGCAGAATTTTTTTATTTGATCTTGTTTGTTAATTTGATCCATTGTTCTATAGAAAGTTGTTGAGGTCGCAGTTGTGGATCGAGTTCTAATTTTTTTAATATCGCTTGCACTTCATCTTTTGGAATTCCAAAATTATTGGTCAGTGTATTATGAATTTGTTTTCGCTTACCGGTAAAACAGGCGCGCAAAATTTTAAATAATTTCTGCTCGGTTTTGATGTCTAAATTATATTTTGTTTTTTTAAATAGCTCGATATGTACTACCGCGCTATCTACTTTTGGAGCTGGATAAAACTTTCGTGCTGGAACGATTTCTACTAATTCCACGTCGGCATAAAGTTGTACAGAGATCGCCAACAAGTTAAGACTCCCCTCTTTGGCAGTTAAGTTCTGTGCAACTTCTTTTTGCATGAGCAATGTCATGCTAATTGGTTTGTGTTGTTGCTGTAAAAAATACTGTACAATTTTTCCTGTTACATAGTATGGAATATTCGCCACAACTTTGTAGTCAGATTTTTTTGCGCTTGCGCTCAGTACCTCATCCATATCTGTTTCCAAAATATCGGCCAAGACATATTTAAAATTCTTGTGCTTCTTTTTTAAAGAGTTAAGTACGTTAGTAAACTGCGAATCTTTTTCGATCGACAAAACTGAGCCCGCTGCTTCGACTAAAAATTTCGTCAGATTAGCAATTCCCGGACCAACTTCTACTACAGTATCCTTACTACTAACTTTGGCCACATCCAACATGTCTTGCAAAACAATTTCGTCCATCAAAAAATGCTGCCCAAAAGTTTTATTTGGACTCAGACCATAATCAATTAATTGTTGCTTAAGAGTTTCTGGGGTCATATTCAATATTTATCTAAAACTTAGTCGTCAAACGGCTCATACTTAACATCATCACCATCTTCATATTCGCCGCCACTACTTTCGATAGCTGCCAAATTACCATTCAACTTAATAGCGCTCTTTGGCAATGCCCGCAATATTCGTGAGGGTGAATTAGCTTGAAAGCTGCCGTACATCTGCCTACTCTTAGCATACACTAAAAATAGTCGTTTGCGGGCTCGAGTTAAGCCAACATAAGCCAACCGAATTTCTTCTGCTAGCTCACTAGGATTAAGTAAACTATTTGAATGCGGCAAAACTCCTTCTTCTAGCCCAACAAAGAAGACTGTATCAAACTCTAGCCCCTTGGCCGCGTGAAGTGTCATTAAAGTTACCACATTTTTTGTGTCTGCGGTTTTATCTAAATCTGTAATTAATGCAACTTCTTCCAAAAACTCCAGCAAAGCATCTTGCCAAGGCAAATGATCAAATTTTGCAGTTACGTTGAATAGTTCGCGGATGTTTTCGATGCGAGCCTCGCCTTGATCTGTACCATCGCGGTAAAAAGCTTCTATACCAGATAACTTAACCACGGCTTTTAGTAATTCACTTAATGTAGTTTCTTGGGGAACAATCTGCGCTTTATGAAGCATGCCAAAAAAGTCGCGCAATCCTTGCGTTTGACGCGGTGGTAAAGATAAACCACCCAATCGTTCCACAGCCTCACCAACCGAAGTTACGCCTTGCTGAGTTAATACAAACTCACGAATTGCATCCATAGCTTTATCGCCAATTCCACGGGGTGGTAAATTAACCACGCGCCGCAGTGATGTAAAATCAAACGGATTCACTAACAACCGTAAATAGGCCAGCGTATCTTTAATTTCTTTGCGTTCATAATACTTAACTCCGCCAACAATTTGATACGGAATACCAGCCTCGATAAAAACTTCTTCGATTTCACGTGATTGGGCATGAGTGCGATACAACACAGCGATTTCATTTAAATCTTTGTGTTCTTTAGGAAGCTGAGGAATAAATCCAGCATAGCCACCGCGGCGACCACCACTACTATTAAAACCACCGCCTCCATTGCGCTTATAGCTATTACGTTGTTTGGCCAAAAATGTGTCTAGTATAGAGAAGGTTTGCGTTTGTGGTTCGTCGTCATATGTCTCTTCGTAAGTTTCTTCGTATTCAAGTTCTTGCTCGCCAGCATCCCCAGAACTATCTCCACCACTAGTTGCCAACTTAACTATATGTTTAGCAACAAACACGGCTTCGGCATGACCATCATAAACTTCTTCTATTATTACTTTGTCGCCATCATGATTATCGGTCCATAATGTTTTTGGTTTTTGATCTTGATTTAATTCAATCACTTTTTGAGCTGCTGCTAAAATATTCTTTGTCGAACGATAATTTTGTTCGAGCTTAATCACCGTACTATTAGGAAAGTCTTTTTCAAAATTTAAAATGTTGGCAATGTTACTGCCGCGAAAACCGTAAATGCTTTGAGCATCATCACCGACCACAAACAAATTACCTTTGTTAGCCAAGAGATGCAAAAACATATATTGCGCCTGGTTAGTATCCTGATATTCATCTACTAATACATATGGCCATAGAGTTTGAAAGTTGCGCAGCACCTCAGGGAAATTTTCGAACAACACAATTGGCAACATTAAGAGATCATCAAAGTCCACAGCGTTCTGTTTATACAAAAAGTCCTGATAGCGAGCGTAAACCTGGCCTACAATATCATGTAAATGGCCTTCGAGGCCAATATCTAACTTACCTGGAGTCTGCAATAAGTTTTTTGCGCCAGAAATGTAAGCCCTAAAAAGCGTTGGAGCAAACTGCTTAGGAATATTAAGATCCTTAATAATATCTTTAATGATTTTAATTTGATCATCGCCATCCAAAATGGCAAAGCCAGAGTTGTAACCCAACTTGACTATATACTTACGCAAGATGCGCACGCCTATAGAGTGGAATGTGCCGAGCGCTGGCTGTGATGCGAACTTGTTACCAGCAACCTCACTTAATAGAGCATTAACTCGGCTCTGCATTTCTTTGGCAGCTTTATTTGTAAAAGTGACGGCCAAAATTTGATCAGCCTTAAACCAACCCTGCTCTATAATATAGGCGATGCGGTAAGTCAGCACCCGAGTTTTACCACTCCCAGCACCAGCCAAAATTAAAACCGGACCGAGCGGAGCGGTCACGGCCTGTTGTTGTGCATTGTTAAGAGAGCTAAGATCCATACCCCAAAATTATAGCATCAAATCAGTCCTAAAATTTTTATCTACGTGTCGCAAAATATTTCATTAAAAATTCCAATTTTCCGCATATTTATGCGGTGTGTGGATAAAAAAGGGCTTAATTCTAGGGTGTATTTAGAGTAATCCCCAACTTGGCTTGAAATCCCTAAACAGCCTTGTTAGACTAGTTAAGTAATTGCTCAAATTCACCTGTAACGGAAGCAGTTTTTATCTTAAATAACACGTTTTTTACTAAAATTATTCATATTATTTGGTAACATTCCGAGGGAAATTTTAGCTATATGCTAAGGTTCGGTGTTGATCAGAGTTTATGACTGACTGGTACTGCTATACCCGCTTCACATTTATCTAAATTTATAATCAAAAAAGTAAAAAGATACTGGCTAATTAGTCAGTACCTCTTTAAGAAAATCTGGCACTCTTTAAAGTCGCACTATCCCCGTGTCTCTAAACTCTATACCGACCATTTTCCATCTGTGCAAATTAGCCAAAAGCTTAACGCGTGGGATTATTCTATCAACTTCTCCAGCGAAATCTTAGTTGGATTGGTTGTTTTTGTTATTGCGATTATTAATTTAGTGGTCTTTAATCCGTTAAAGGCTGAATACAACCACAACGACAACAGCTTAGCGGCTCAACTCTTAAGCTATCACCCAAACCTTAACCCCCAACTCGCCAACAAGCAGAATACTATTAGTACCACTGTTGCCACCGAAGGGGTTTTTTCGCAGGCTAGCGCAGCAAGTAATGATGTTCTAGGTACTACTCAAGATGCGGATATTCTACCTGAAGAAACTCAAATCGAAGACAGCGGAATCACCAAGCCTAACCCAGACAGCATTCAGAGTCTAGCTGCGCACCAAGTTCAAATTTACGAAACCCAACCATTCGATACTGTCTATACCGTTGCAGCTAAATTTGGTTTACAACCAAAAACTATTCGCGAAACTAACAGCTTACCAAGCAATGCCCTATTAGCAGGGTGGCAGTTAATCATTCCACCAGTAGATGGTATTGTGATTCAAGTTACTAATTCAAACCTTACTCTATCTGACGTTGCTAAATACTATTCTGCTGACATTAAACAAATCGTTTCTAAAAATGGTTTAGAAGATGAAGAAGACATGGTTGATATGGGTGGTTACTTGGTTATCCCGGGTGGAAGTCTACCAAAGCCAAAGGCACCAGTTGCTAGTGTTCCTAAAAAGTTTACTCCATCAGTTCCACGTGCTGCTAACATTACTGGCAATCATATTTTCTCTGGTGGTTATTGTACTGACTACGTTGCCAAAAATGTAGCTGGTGTAACTTGGGGTGGTGATGCTAAAAATTGGATGAAGAACGCAGCCGCCCAAGGTAAAAAGGTTGATCGCAACCCAACTGCTGGAGCGATTCTAGTTACTAACGAAAGTAAGCGCTATGGTCACGTAGCTAAAATTGAAAGCGTCAATGGCAGCAGGGTAACTATTAGTGAATGGAACTATACTGGTCTTTACAAGAAAACTGTTCGCACTCTAGACATTGATGATGCTCGTATTAAAGGAGTTATCCATCCATAGTTATATAATAAAACTTTAAATTAAAAACTGTTGCCTATAATAGAGCAGCAGTTTTTTAATAAAAAGTTTTAAAGAATGATTTATGGATTACTAGGAATATACATCCCAGATTGTGGAGCAGGCTTGGGCTTAAAGAAAACAGTTGGATCAGCTACATACATAATACCAATAAAGAATCCGGCCACAAATAATACAATAATTGCTGTTAGCCAAATATTGGCTTTAGCTTTGGCCACAAATGCAAAGCGAGAACTTAAATCCCCACGGACATAGCTTAGCTCCTGATCAATAGCCCGAGGCTGAACTTTGTTTAAAGACTCGTAATAAGACTTATCATGAACCGGCTTAACTGGAGCCAATAATTTAATCAGGTCACTGCGCGAAATTATACCTAATAACTTATTCGAATGATCCACTACTGGAATCGGGTTTTGGTTACGATTCATAAACACTTCGGCCAAACCCTCTACAAGCATTTCGGGAGATGCAAAGTAAGCACCGGTAACCATGATGTCTTGGGCAGCTATTTTAGTAAGTTGTTTGGCAGCATAAGGTAGTTCTTTATTACTGCCGCTCATAAATTTGGTTTCTTCCAAAATTTTCATGAATCCTGGAATATAAAACTTAGTGTCACTGGAAAAAAGTTCTTTTTCGGTGATCAACCCTAAGATTGTTCCCTGCTCATTAACCACTGGGACACCATTAAAGCCATGAGTATGTAACAGATCGGCAACTTCGCTGACTGGAGTGTCGAGCTTTACCGTAATGACATTGGTAGTCATTAAATCTTTTACGAGCATATAATATGGTTAATTACTTTTTTACTTTGCCAATATTGGAGCCGCCAGTTAAATTATTAGTACCTAAGTCTGATAAGTCTAGGGCTATACTTTGGCCCGTAAAATCATCTGTGGCAAAAAAGTCAATGTTTTTAAATAACACAATTGATTGTCCGACTTGAGAATTTGATGGAGTGATTTTAACAGTAAACTCCAACGTACGCTCCGGATTTCCGTCGCCACTATGTGCTGCCAACTGACCCAGATTCCAAGTTAATTTGCCAGTTGTATTATCAAACTTTACTAGATTTTTTTCTGACTGAGTAAAGCTATTGCTATCAATATTTACACCGACTGGAATAACGCCGGTCAATACTCCATCCCTAAAATCATTGGAGCTATTAGAAAAACTTAACGACACTTTAAAGGTGCTTTCTTTACCAACCTGAGGTGGTAATGCTCCACTTACCGAAGTAACTCCACCACCTAACCCAGCTGGGCTAGAAATTTTTAACTCCAAATCACTGCCAGAGATAAACGCGGAGTTTTGATTGGACTTTATTTTTGGTTTAACCGTGATGGCAAGATTTTTGTCGTTCGAACTGGTTGCTGGATCTTTAATCTTAAACGATAATTTAATCGTTCCGGAGTCATTAGGATTTAAACTAGCCAGCAGAGGCAAAGACGAACCATTCCATGTCACACTCTGATCTTGAACAAAACCAGATTCAGTCTTAATAGAACCATCAACAATAGCATCAGATTCTATTTGAGCGACAACTTGAGTACCGGTATTAACCACCTGAGTATTATTTTGAAACTTGAGTTCGATAGTTACTGTGTCTCCTGGATTAACTACTCCGCCAGCACCAGTTCCAGAAGCAGTCTTAGCTTCGATGGTTAAAGGTTTTGCAGAAATTGAAGTTGTAAAATTTGTGGCAGCTTGAGTGAAGAATGAACCTGTATCATCCAAGACTAACAATTCAGCTTTAAAATCAAAGCTCTGACCAGATCTAGATGATTTAAATGAACCTTGGAAATTAATCTTACCATTACCATTCGCCTTTAGAGTGCCCAAATTCCAAATGTTATTACCCAATGAAGGCTCTGGACTGCTGGATGCATAGTTAAATCCTTCTGGATAAGTAATTTGAACACGGGCATTGTCTATGTCTTTAGTTGAACTATTGCGATAAAATAGATCGTATTTAACGACTTCACTATTATTAGCTTGCTCTGGACCTGATAAATCTAAAACTACATCAGCTGCTACCAATTTAGCGGTATGAGAGGCTTCCATGCTAAACGGTGAGTTAAAATTATCAAACCTGTAGCGCAACCGTGCCACTAATTTTTTATCATCATTAACATTACCTTGAACTATAGTTTTGATAATTATTGCGGCGTTCTGACCATTTGTTAAGTCTGGAACTTTAAAGCTAGAGCCGGACAAATTTTCTGGTTTTGGACTGCTGGATGAGTAAGTTACACCTTCATCGTAAACTAACTCCAGATTCATATCTACTAATTTTGAAGGGTCCTGATTGAGTATTTTGATTTTATACACAAGCTCACCGCCCGCTTGGGCAGTTTCCGGAGCATCAATAGTCAACTGAACTTTTGCCTCTTGAGTGCGTTCATTTTTATGAGGCCAAAAAGCAAATACTGCCAAGCCAATAATAATTAACGTGCCAACAACAATTGCTGCCACATACCACTTATTATCAGCCAAAAAATGCCGAAACTGCGCAAAGCGGCTATCGGATATAGGGGGTGCCAGTTTGCGCTCCACCGGTGGTGGCGTAGTTGAAACTGGTTTATCTGGGCCTTTGACAGGCTGTGGGGAAAAGTCTTCCATTACCTTAATTATATCACGGTAAAGTAGAGTGGGGCGCGAAGTTCTCGTTCCAGTTGGTAACCAGCGAATTTTGTTAATAAGGTCAGAACTTCAATTGTTGAAGAAGAACTACCGGCCAAATCAATCGCTGACTCCTGACTTAATAAATTGAGTAACAACTGATATGCCTCTGGTGAAACAGATATATCTCCACTATCTTCATAACGGGCTAAAAATTTACCATTCTGCATACTAAAAAAAATATTCTGGCTGGGATTAGCTTCGTCTTCTAATATGCGCGGAGCAAAGCCTAAGGCCAGCAGAGCTTGGGTATAAAATCTAGCTAAATACATAGGCGCCATCTGAGGTTCAACATTCTTGTCTAGATCAGCTAAATTTTGATTATAAATGGCAAACAACTTCGGGTTAGGCTGACCATCTGGCAACGCTCGTACTACTAATTCCTGCATAGCTAAAATAACCTGCATACCTTGCTGGTCTTTGATGATGTTAGAATACTTTGCCAGAGGCAGAACAGAAATAATTTTAGGTAAACTATTTTCCCCTACTAGTGTGGCTTGAACTAAAATATAGGGCTGTAAGTGTCCACTAAGCTTGCTAGTCATTTTTTTAGCGGACTTAACCACAGCTCGCACTTTACCTTGTTCATCAGAAAAAAAAGTGAGGAGCAAATCAGCCTCACCTAAATCCTGACTTTTAATTATGAACCCGGTTAGGGATTGTTCGCTATTAGACATAAATAGTGGTGTCAAAATTAGTGCTGTTGAGGTGGAAAATAATTTGGACCCGAATTACTAGTAAAAATATTTGGATCTGCAACATAAATAATACCAGCGACAAATCCAACAATAAATAAGACTACTGCAGTTGTTAACCAAACATTGGCACGAGCTTTAGCTACGTAAGCAAAAGTGGAAAGAAAATGGTTTTGGCTAAATTCAACTTCGGTATCAATTTCGCGACTAATATCAGCAGGAGCAGGAATCCCCACGGACGTAGGAATATAAGAACTGCGCACCATACTTGGTGAGAAGAACTTGATCAAGTCACTGCGAGCAATCACGCCAAGGAGTTTATTGGTGCTATCTGTCACTGGCACTGGATTAACACGTTGCTCGGCAAACATTCTAGCCACATCTTCTATAGTAGTTTCGGGACGAGCAAAAGGAATATGCTGGTTCATAATATCCTTAGCTTTTGCGTTCACAATCTGTTCTACTACGTGCGGCAAATGCTTTCCTCCGCCTTGCACATAATCCATATTCGACAGCATGTGAATATAGGTTGGTAAATATAAATGTGAATCAGCAGTAATAAAATCGCGTTCAGAAATTGTTCCAAGTACGCGTCCGTCTTCATTTACAACAGGTAAACCTGTAAAATGATGTTTATGCAGAAGCTCGGCCACCTCGCTAACGAGAGTTTCCGGCGTTACGGTGACCACTTTAGTTGTCATTAAATCTTTAACCAGCATATCTATATTATATCAGACAAAACAAAACTGCCTTTCTAAAACCATTAGAAGGCAGTTTTAATTTAGATAAGTTTACTTTTGATCGCAGAGCCAGGAGCATGATGTATCGGCGTCAGCTGAATTAGCCACATCCCGAACATGAGTGTCTTTTAGAAAGGCTTGAATGACCTGCTTAGCATCTTGTTCATTTTTCACGGTAGCGACTGCGGTCGCAAAAGCTTCCTGCTGACTGTGAAGTTTGCGCTCTAAATAAGTAGTCCAGCCCAATAAAATCGCTGAAGTAACCAGAACTAAGACCAATGCATATTTTAAACCTTTGAGTGCGTCCATAAATATATTATAACCTAATTTTAAACCTCAACCAAGCCGAGCCAGACTGGTATGCCATTTACAGTGGTTTGTATTTCAAAGTCTGCTTCGACTTCCAAACTGGTTTTAACCTGACTGAGAAAAGTTTTTTTACGGTCTACTAGATTAGTGAGTACTGTAGGCAAAGTTTCGTCCTGAGTTGAGAAGTATAGATCTACGATTTGTCCAACTTGAAGACCGCTCTTTTTGCGGAGATCTTGAATCGCGCGTTCTAACTCGCGAGCCAAACCTTCGTCTTTAAGCTCTTGAGTGATTTCGAGATTTAAATTAACGGTTAACTTATTGTCCGTTTTAGAGATCCAACCGGAACGTGTCACAATCTCCGCTTGAGTAACTTTTTTTACATTTAACTCTTCGGCTAAAATAGCTTCGAGACCGGAATCTAAATTGTGATTTCCTTCACCGAGCAAATCACCGAGATTATATTGAAGCTCACCAAGCGGCTGGCGAACTTTTAAGTTTTGTTCTTTGCGCAAACTTAAACCAAGCTCCACCAAACTGCGCACAGCTTCCATTTCCTGTAAACTGCTTTCACGATAATCACGCACTGAACTCCAGTCAGTTAAGTGAACAGATTCCAAACCAGTTAAGTCGCGGTAAATTTGTTCAGACAAGTACGGCATAAATGGCGCGAGCATTTTAGTAATTTCTACCAATGTAAAACCAAATACAGCTAGTGCATCTTTTGATTCCTGAGTTCCAGCCTTCATACGATCACGACTACGGCGTACAAACCAAGTAGAAAGTTCTGTGACGAGCTCGCTTATACTGCGACCCGCTTTGGCAGTATTATATTTATCAAGTTGTTTGGTTACTTCTTCGTGCGTTGCAAAAAGTTTTGATAGCATCCACACGTCCAGACTGTGGGTAGATGTCGGAACTTCGCCGCCAACTTTTTCTTGCGAGTACATTCTAAAGAAGGTCCAAGTGTTCCACAAAATTAAACTAAGTTTGCGGTTAACTTCGGCAACACCGGTTTCGGAAAAACTTAAATCTTCACCAGTAGTTACGGGACTATTTAAAAGATAAAAACGAACCGGGTCCATACCGTAACGAGCAATTACATCATTTGGGTCTGGAAAATTATTTTTTGACTTCGACATCTTGCTACCATCTTCGGCCAAAATTGTGCCGGTAGTTACAACATTTTTAAATGGCGCTTTGTCGAACAAAATAGTACTAAACACGTGCATTACATAGAACCAAGCCCGAGTTTGCGGAATATATTCTGCTACGAAGTCAGCGGGCATACGCTGGGTAAACAGCTCTTGATTTTCGAATGGTGCGTGAAGCTCAGCAAACGGCATACTCGCCGACTCAACCCAACAGTCCACCACTTCGGGAATACGGGTCATTGTTGCGTTACTACGGCCGGCGGCTTCACATTTATCACACTTTAATTTAACCTGATCAATATATGGTTTATGAAGATCAAGATCGTTTAGTTTTTCTGGATCATAGTTTGGATAGACTTCGGCGAAGTTAGTAGATTGTTCTTGAAGCTCTGTCACAGAGCCAATACAAACTACATTATCGCACTCTCCGGAACTTGTGTTATCGCACTTCCAAAACGGCAACGGAGTTGCCCAGTAACGATTGCGGGTAATATTCCAGTCCGGCGCATTTTGAATCCCCTGCGCAAAACGACCTTCTTTTAAATGTTCTGGATACCAGTTAACATCTTGATTGAGTTCAAGCAAACGAGGTTTAATTTTTTGAATATTAATAAACCAAGCAGAAAGCGCTGAATAATATAACGGCGTACCGCAACGCCAACAATGCGGATAGCTATGAGTATAGTTAAGAAACTTATACACTAAACCGCGTTCTTTAAGTTCGGTTTGGACAATTTGATCAGCATCTTTAAAGAACTTGCCTTGCAAGCTAGCTGGAGCATTTGGTAAAAACTCACCCTTACTGTCGAGCATTTGTTGGCGCGGCAAGTTACGATTCTTGGCCGCAACATAATCCACCTCTCCGTACATAGCAGCATTGTGCACGATTCCGGTTCCATCTTCTACGGTTACATAATCTTCGGCGTAAATTTTCCACGCTGTGTTATCAGGATTAGAAATCACATCACTATATAATGGTTCATAAGAAAGACCTTCGAGTGAACGCGCGCTAACTTCCATTTTAATTTCATACGGCATTTGGGTTTCGTTTCCCTTGGCATCCCGATGAACTGTTTTTAAAATCTCCAAACGGTCTTTGGCTAAAATATAATTTTCGCCGTTCTGTTCAATTACAACATAAGTAATATCAGGACCGATGTTTAAAGCAGTGTTTCCTGGGAGAGTCCATGGAGTTGTTGTCCACGCTAGGGCAAAAGTTTTGTCATCAGTTTGCCAGTCTACTATACGCTGACCAGCGTGCAACTTAAACTTCGCAAACACAGAAGTCTCGGTGACATTCTGATAGCTATTATCCATCGCAACTTCAAAATTAGACAATGGAGTTTCGCAGCGACTGCAGTACAACAACACTTTATTGTCTTCATAAATTAAATCCTTTTCCCAAACCTGCTTAAGACCCCACCAGACGCTTTCCATAAAAGTGGTGTCCATAGTTTTATAGGAATGTTCAAAATCAACCCAACGCGCCATGCGTTCGACCATCTTTCCCCAATCCTCTACGTATGTAAGTACATTGTCGCGGCAAGCTTGGTTAAATTTTTCGGTACCAAGTTCTTCAATTTGTTTTTTTCCGGAAATGCCTAACTTTTTTTCTACAATGTTTTCGATCGGTAAACCATGGCAATCCCAACCCCACACGCGGCGTACATAGCGGCCCTTCATGGTTTGATAGCGACCCACGGCGTCTTTTACAGTTGAACCTAAAATGTGACCATAGTGAGGAGTGCCGGTGGCGAACGGCGGACCATCATAAAAAATGAACGGACTTCCGTCTTTAGTTTTTTCTAAAGATTTCTCAAACATCTGCGATTCGTTCCAATATTTGAGAGTTTCTAGTTCTTGTTGATTAAAATCTGGCGCAGTGGATTTTGGGTTTTCTTCTAAATTCTTTTCTGTATTTTGCATATGTATATCAGACATATTAATTGTTAAAGTTTTCTACTAAATTTTTCTACATCTCTTCCGGCGCTTGGATACCGAGCAGATCAAGTCCATTTTTTAAAACTTGAGCAGTGGCAGTGATTAAAGCTAACCGAAAATTCTTTTGCGCTTGATCGTCTTCCTTCATAATCGGTGAGGCTTCGTAAAAGCTATTAAAACTTTGAGAAAGTTCGAATAAATAGTTGCAAAGAATGTTTGGAGTGTAACTTTGAGCGACAATTTCAATAATTTCTGGGAACTGATTGAGCTTTCTTAGCACCAATAGATCCGGAGCTTCGATTTTAATGTCATAGGAAATTCTTGGTTCACCTTCTACTTTTCGCAGAATCCCATTAATTCTTGCATGGGTATATTGCAAGTACGGTCCGGTATTACCTTCAAACGATAATGCCTTATCCCATGTGAACACGATATCACTCTTGTAGTTATGAGAGAGGTCAAAATATTTAATCGCGCCTTGCATAACTAGTTTGGCGACTTCTACTTTATTTTCCAAATCAGGATTTTTTTCTTCGATAATTGCAGTTGCCTGTTCTTGGGCTTTGGTAATCAACTCGTTTGCGCCAATGATCGTGCCTTTGCGAGTACTCATTGCACCTTCTGGTAGACTCAAGAATCCATAGGCGATATGAACGGCTTCATCTGGACTATCAATCACCCCCATTAATTCTAAAATTTTAAAGGTTTGATTAAGTGAATGGCTCTGGCGATTATCAACTACGTAAATTTGCTTTTCAAACCCCTGGCTCTTTCTATATATATAAGTGGCGATGTCGCGGAGCAGATAAGTTGTACCGCCATCTGATTTAACGAGTAAACCGATTCCTAAGTTATAATCTTCGAGATTAACAATTTGCGCACCCTGCGATTCTTGTAACAAACCTTTGTTTTTTAATTGCGCGAGTACCGCTGGCATCTTGTCGGCAAAAAAACTTTCTGGCCAGTCGTTGTCAGACTTACGAACCCCTAAGTCGTCGTAAATAATACTGTACTCTTGCCAACTCCAATCTCTAAATTGCTGCCAGATTTTTTTTACTTCTTCGTCACCCTGTTCGAGCTTAACAAATTCCTGCTTACCTTCTTCACGCAATTCCGGATTTGTTTCAATTTCAGTATTCATTCGAACATACAACTTGTTAAGTTCAATAATCGGATCTGCCTCTATAATAGATAGATCGCCCCACTTTTTGTACGCAAGCAATAACAAGCCAAACTGAGTTCCCCAGTCGCCTAAGTGAGTATCACTTTCGACATTAAAACCAGAGGTCTGCAAAATTTTGAATAGACTGTCGCCAATAATCGCGGTGCGCAAGTGACCCAAGTGCAGAGGCTTTGCCATGTTTGGTTGGAAGTACTCTACTAATACTTTTTGATTAGCGCCTATCTGGGATTTTCCAAAATCTTGTTGAACTTCTAAAATATTCTGTAAATTCTTATTTAAGTAAACTGGGCTCAAAGTAAAATTAATGAATGCTCCCGCAACTTCTACTTTTGAAAAAGTTTGACCAGCATCTAGGTCTTGAATTGCTTTCGCTAATTTTTGAGCAAAATCAACCGGACTACTAGCAGGCGCAATTTTAAATTTTTTAAATAGCACCATAGCCGCATTACTAGCATAATCTCCAAATTCCGATTTTGGGTAAGACACATCAAAAACCCCAGTTCCCAGAACCTCGATGGCTTCGTCTGGGCTAATTTGAGTGACTGCTTGGTTAATTAATTGCGAAATATAGGCTTTCATAGAGTTTATTATACGTTATTTAAGCTGATTTTAGAAGCTCAATATTACATAATTTCTTTATATAAAATTGATCCCACTTCGAGAAAATATTAAAGTCAGTTTTATCGATCCTGTGTAAACATATAAATACGGGGTAGCTCGCGGTCGGGACTATAACTCCTGACAGGTTATAGTGAGGGTTCGACTCCCTTCTACTCCATAATCCTTGACTAAGGATTTAAAATGGTGTTATTATGCGATCATCTGTCAGGAGTTATAGCACAATATCACCGCAGTTACGAAAAGCCGCCTCATGGCGGTTTTTCTTTTTGTAGTAAATTCTTGCTAAAATATAGATATGAAGTCCTTAGCCATTAACAAACGAGCCCGATTCGACTATAACATCACCACTACCTTTGATGCTGGTTTGGTATTGGAAGGACGCGAAGTTAAGGCTGCTAAATCTGGGAATGTTTCGATGGCTGGGAGTTATGTTAAAGTGAACCCTCGCGGAGCTGTTTTAGTAGGTGCGCATATCGGCGCCTACAAATATGCCCCAAGCGAAGATTACGATCCCACTCACGATCGAGCCATCCTACTAAATAAAAAAGAACTGGATCAATTAACTGGCAAAGAAAAAGGTTCTATCATAGTGCCGTTAGAAATTTATATTGGGGCGCGCAACTTAATCAAATTAAAAATTGGTGTTGGGTTTGGTCGCAAAAAACAAGACAAACGCGAATATATTAAAACTCGAGATACTAAACGAGAGATTAATTCAAAAGTCGACCGATAAATACAATTACAAAACAGCCGCAACGGGCTGTTTTTTTATTTTCAAAACTTTATCAAAACTTAATCTCAATTTTAACCAAAGTAGTCTATAATAAAATTACACCCTCTCTTATGAAGCTCAACAAAGATTTAATTTATATAACAATTATCGTCGGCCTAATCGCTCTAGCCGCGCAGTTTTATTATTCGTTTCATATTGAACCGACAATTCAATCTTTACCAACCAGCGAAACCAAAGTTTACTACAACCGCGACACGCAAGCTAACCAGCAAGTCATTGATCAAATTCAACAGGCTGACAAATTTGTCTATTTTGCAATTTATACTTTTACACGCAGCGATATCAAGGACGCACTCTTGGCAGCCAAGTATCGAGGGTTAGATGTTAAAGGTGTGCTCGACAAAGAACAAAGCCAGTCAATAGATTCTCAACGCGCCATTGTTAAAGAGTTGCAGGGAGCGAAAATCCCAATCGCGTTTCAATCCCACAGCGCCATCATGCACATGAAACTAGTCGTCACAGACAAAAGTTATCTGTCTGGTTCGTACAATTGGACTGCTAGCGCTACAGATAAAAATGACGAAGTTTTTGAAGTCGGCACTAATAACGATATTCGAAAACAATACCTAAAAGTCATTCAAGAATTATTTACTAATTATCCACCGCAACAAAGTTAAAAATAAAACGATAAATACAAATAGAATGCTATAATTCCTCTATGGATACAATAACTCTCACAGATTTGTTTTTCTTAATAACAGGCATAGCTATAATTGTTATCACAACATTAATAGTCGTGGCTTTGCTTTATTTAATCTTCTTTTTGAGAGCAGTGCGAAGTGTAGTAAATCAAGCCCAACGCGCCAGCCAATTAATCACAGAAGATTTAAAAGATTTTGGAAAAAATATCAAACAACAGGGTTTTAGCTTAAAATCATTAATCACGTTTTTGTTTGGCTTAAAAGCTAAACAAAATAAAAGGAAAAAGTAATCATGAAGAAGACACAAAAAAAAGCTATCATTGCCGGCGCAAGTTTAGCAGCTGTTGCTGCCGCTGCCGCAGGAGTATACTTTTTAACTGGTAAGAATGCTAAGAATCGCAAAAAATTAGCCAAATGGGCAGAAGATATGAAAAATGATGTAGTTAAAGAACTCAATAAAGCTGGCAAGCACAGCAAAGCCAGCTACCAACAAATCGTAGATTCTGTTGCAAAAAACTATAAAGGCTTAAAAAATGTCAGTGCACCAGAACTGAGCCAAATGGCATCTGAATTAAAGAGCCATTGGGACATTATCAGCGCCGAAGTCAGTCAAGCTGGTAAAGCAGTGAAGCGTGCCATTCCTTCTACTAAAAAAGTGGTTAAAAAGGCTAAAAAGTCTGTAACTAAGAAAACCGTGAGCAAGACTGTTAAAAAAGCAGTCAAAAAGACCCGTATTTAAACAAAAAACCCTTGTCGCTTACAGCAAAGACAAGGGTTTTTAAATTAGTTGACCAAAATTGCTATATTTGTTATAGTGCCTAGTCAAAGAACAAGGAGGAAAATATGAAATGAGTAGCACAATAGGTAGTAATGATTTCAGTGCCAATCACATTGACACAGCAATTATAATGCTAGCCGACGAAAATGGGTTAATTAAATTTCCCAGCAGTACCATCGCACAACATCTCAGAATTCCAGAGATTCAAGTAAGCAATAGGATCAAGTTCCTAAAGTCACAAAAAATGGTAACCACAAAGAGTGGTGCAAATGGTTCTAAGTACACCCAATTGGTTGTAAACATTGGGTTTATGAAACAGGCCTATAATGAAAATCGAAGAATTTGGATTTTGGTAGATTTGGAGAATATCAATAAAGCCGAACTTACCAGCTCTGATCGTGTTTCGTATTCAAAGCTTAAAAACCACGCGCTCAAATTTGGCAAAGTTTTTCAGGCTGAGATATACCTACCCCATCACTACCTCAATCCCAACAGGGAACGAGAAATCAATTACTACAACCAATACGATTGGAAAGTAGTCATTTGTGGTCGGGTTAAAAAAGACAAGGATCTAGTAGATCACCGTATTAAACGAGAGGTTGGTGATATATCACATTATTTCCCAGATGATGAGATTTGGATAATCAGTCGAGATTCTGATTTCATGGAAGATGTTGTAAAAAACAAATACCGTGGGAAAAATAATATAAAACTGATCGACCCTTTTACTATTCCAGATGTTTTAGGATACGAAGAACGGGAAATCAAATCTGCTCTTAGCAGACCAGTTCTTAATATCTTAGAATCTATCAAAGCGCTCACAAATAACGTTATGGAAAGTGAAACTGACGAACAAAGATTAATTCGATATTCTGCAGGATGGTTACTTAGCCAGCCAACAGAAACAATCGAGTTTAACAACCACAAAGCATGTGTGTATGAACTAGGTGAATTTCTGAACAAGAAAATTGCTAAGAGACTTAAAATGTTTCCCGACTTCCCCAAGCATGCCCTCACGGCTTTAAGGGAAATAGGAATGATTTGCGAAATGGAAAATGGTCGACAGTCTTATCAACTTTTGATCAATCGAGATCACGAAATATTCCCGATTGTGGCTCCGCCACGTTTCATTTATCAAACAATGAACGGTCAACGTGAGCACGCGTAACATAAAGCCCCAGCTTACAACTGGGGCTTCTTTATTTTAACTTCCTTGTTCCTTCATAGCTTCTTCTGCTCTGGATTTACTAAAACGAGCATTTTTACCTTCAGATGTTTGGAACTCAGGGTCCTGTCCATTAATTCTTAATGATTCAGACATAATTTAAAAGTTAATTTCAATTTAATAATATCATAAACTGAATCAAACCCCTCTTGACAAATCCCCTGTTTTACCGTAAAATACGTGCACGGGGATGACGGATTTTGACAGAATTTCGACATCACTTTATATGCAAGACGAGCCCGCTAGCAAGCTCGTAAATCTTACTAGCAACCCATAAGTGTAAACTCATGGAACAAGGTAGTTTCTGCATTTAAAACTGCAGAATTCTCACCTGCGTTCGCTTAACATTTAGGCGACGCCCAGCACTTAACTTCGCTCTAAGTTAAGATTCGCTGGTTTATTTTGAGCTATAGTTTAACAGCCTGATATATGTTGCTAAACCAAAATTACATATATCACCCGACTGCTTAGTTGTTCGTTGTGAGGCTGTCGGTATCGTCTTCGGACGAAAACGAACTAATCTTGTGAATAATAGAGAGGTGAACAAGTTTTGGACGCGAGTTTAACTCTCGCCATCTCCACCAAAGAGAACTTTCTTTAATTTTTTTAATTTCAGAAGAATTTTTTTCATCAGTTTGAATATCTTGAATTGCAGTTTCACCCAATGTTTCTAGGATTGAACTCCAGGGCGAGCGGAAACGAAATTGTACTGTCTTATCCACAAATTGGGGGTTTAATCCAACTTGTAAAACAATTTGCTTGAGGTCACTCAAGTTTCCAGAAGATGCCACGAAAGTGGCCTTTTTTGTTGATAAAATCCACTCTTTGAGGGGTTTAATCCAACTTTGTCCTCCCCCTCGAGAGTCTTTCAGATTTTGAGCTAAAATTTGTTTTCGAGTCAGTAATTCTTCTTTTTTAAGAAGATAGTTTTCTTTGGGAATATCCTCGGCCAGATATGCACCAATCAATTTATTGAGAGTGTTCTCGGTTTCTTCGATTCTGGTTTTTAAATTAGCTTTGTGTATTTTTGTTGTTTCAGTATCATCTTTTTCCCATGCAGAAACTTGTTCAAACATTTTGTCAGTCCATTGATCAGGAATGAGAATGGTGGATAATCTGTTTTTAATTTGTTCCACTAAATGCTTTTCTTGCAAGGTTCCCTGTGAACATTTCCCTTTCTTTTTTGTGCAACGATAGTAACGATATATGCCACCAGATTTACCAGTTACACAGCAAGCAGTAATAGCACAGCCACACTCACCACAACTCATTAAACCTGTAAGAGGAAAGTCATTTTGTGCTTTATTTTTCCGTTTTTTAGTTTTTCTTTTCAAGACTGCTTGGACAGATTCAAAAAGAGCAGGAGAAACAATAGGTGGAAAGCTTCCTTCAAAATACTCACCCCTATGTCTAGTAAAACCCAGATAAGTCTTGTTACTTAACATTTTACTAATAGAATGCTTACTCAGAGGTGTCCGATTCTTGGTTTCTACGCCTAGTTCTACCAAATACAAAGCTAATGACTCATAAGAATAATTACCAGTAGCAAATTGCTCGAAAGCCTTAACCACGACTTTTGCCAAAAAAGGATGTGGTTCAATAGTCCTAGTTTTTTGATTATTAACATATCCAAAAGGAGCCAACGTAGGCCATTCTCCACGACGGATTTTCTGTCTAAACCCACGGTTAATGTTTTCAACCAAGTTGTCCGAATAATACTTACTTTGACCAAATGCAACTTGAAGCATAAATTTCCCTTGAGGTGTAGGTTCAAACCAAAACGTGGGAAATTTCAAAGCTACAATTTTTTTCGTATCAACTAAATATATTATCTTACCGCCATCAACTGAGTTTCGGGCTAAGCGATCAGGATGCCAAGTTAGAATACCAACTCCGTCCATTGCTTCGATTTTGGTCATCAGTTCATTAAACTTCTCTCTCCCTGGCGTTTTCGCACTTTTAGACTCAGTAAATTCTTCGATAATCTCTAAATTTTCTTTACGGGCGTACTCACGCAATTCAAATAACTGAGCTTCTATACTCATTATTTGTTGATCATCTTCTTCCGTAGATTTTCTGGCGTACAAAAAATATTTATTAACCATAATTATATTCTTAATTAAAATGACCGCCCTTGGTGCGACAAACTCAACAAGTGAATTTATTTCCAAAGACGGCCATTAAAAAACTCGTTGGTATATTTGTCGCATTTATATTCTACCAACTTCGTAAATAAAGTTCAAGAATATCAAAATTTACGATCAATAACCACTACCAAGAGTATATACACAATTTATGACTCAACTATATTACCATTATCAGTTAAAACTTTTACTGCATTAGCTAAGTCATTTTTCTTAACTAGGATGTAATCTGTATCAAAGGTTGAAATAGCGAAAATACTAATACCCGCTTTAGCTAATGGTTCTGCTAAGCTAGACAATATACCCGTGAGACTGAAATCTAATGGGCCTTGCACCTTAAATGCTTTCCAATCGCGATTGGTTTTTACTTCTGCCGGAATCTTATCCTGGTCACATACAATAGACAACTCTTCAGCCGTCTTAGTAATAGATATAAATTCACTTTGCAGTGCCCATTCTGGTATATTTGATTCTATGGGCAATTGAGCTACTGCCAATGAATTAGATAAAATAGTTAGATTCATAAAATAATATCAATTAACTTAATAATAACAATTTTAAATTTATTTGGCACTGCACATTTTATGCACAAGCCACTCTATTTGATATCCAAAATTAATACACTAAGTTGCATTACTGTTTTTATTTCAAATACCAACGGGAGTGACTTATACTAAGTGTGCGCGCAAGGGTGGGTGGGGCAAGCACATATCTTCTGGAAACGTTTCCGCTCGCCCTGGAGTTCAATCCTAGAAACATTGGGTGAAACTGCAATTCAAGATATTCAAACTGATGAAAAAAATTCTTCTGAAATTAAAAAAATTAAAGAAAGTTCTCTTTGGTGGGCAATCCTGAACTATACTAAAACCCTATACATTCGTCAACGTGTGGATGAGGAGAGTTAAACCGATTCCACACGTTCTAAAAATTCCGCTTGACAAGCGGAATTTTTAATATATGATTGCAGTAATTACAGTAGTTCAAGTAGTTCCAGAACTAGTGGAACTAGGGTTCTACT